>NZ_QTLF01000069.1:0-3568 GCF_003434395.1 Bacteroides sp. AM23-12 | reverse complement strand
TCCGCCGATGGCGATGGCGGTGGCCACCCCTGCCAAGTTGCCCGTACCCACACGGCTGGCAATCGTAATAGCGAATGCCTGAAAAGATGAAACATGTTTCTCGCCCTGTTTTCCTTTTCCGGCGGACTCGCTGAGTAATACAATCATTTCGCGAAGCATACGGAACTGTACGAACCGCGTTCGGATGCTGAACCAAACGGCACAGCCCAGTAACATGATAATCAGGATGTATGTCCAGAGTATATCATTTATTTCATTGATAAAGTTCATAGTTAGGTTTTTGAAAAGAATAAATCGTAGTATATCACTCGTTTTTCATTCGGAAATAAAATTTATGATTTTCGAATACGGGCTCTACTATATCATACCGAACAAATTTGGCAAGCAGATGTTCGGCGGCACGTCGGGAAATACCGGTCTGCCGACAATACCGGTTGAGTGAAAGCAGTGTTCCCTGTTCCAGCAGGTCGAGCAGGAGTTGTTCGCGTTCCGTATAACGGATCAGTTCTCCCCGCGGGCTGCCACTTTGTTGCCATACACGCAGGTGGATAGGGGTAGCCAGTATATTCTCATCCTTGATGCGGAGATAGGCGAGAGGCTTTCCGTTTTCGTCTTTCGCATAGACAGGCTTGTGCGGATTCTCTTCGATGGTGGCTACTAATACCTGTTTGCCTTCCACGATATATGTTTGTAAAGTATAATCTATCTCCGGGATGCAATAAAGTTGTGCGGCTGCTTCAATCATATATTTTTCCTCTTCAGATCGTACGCCGGCTATTCGTCCATTGTCTTTCACGCCGATCAATAGCCGTCCTCCGTCGGTATTGGCAAAAGCCGACAGCGTTTTGGCAATCTTGCGTGCGTCGGAAATTTCGAATTTGAAGTCCTGTTGCTGATGCTCTCCTTCAGCTATCAAAGTATGTATGTAATCCGTATCAGTAAGCGTTTTCATGGCTACAAAGGTAGGGAAAAATGGTGAAAAGCCCTTTTTTTAGCTTATTTTCGCAGATAAATTCAAAAAAAATATTGTTTTTATGCGTTTATTTCGGGAAACAGTGTATTTTTGCGACACATTATTAACGAAAAAAATAAAAGGATTATGAAAGAATTGGTAGAAAAAGTAGCAGCTCTGTATGCTGACTTCTCAAAAGATGCTAACGCTCAGATTGAAAACGGTAACAAAGCAGCAGGAACTCGTGCTCGTAAGGCTTCTTTGGAAATCGAAAAAGCAATGAAAGAATTCCGTAAAGCATCTTTGGAAGCTTCTAAAAACTAAGAAATAGAAGTCTACTAAGATATCAGGAAAAAAGAAGAGGATGTGTCGTGAGATGCATCCTCTTCTTCTATTTATACCTCCTTCTCTTTTCTGAAACCCGAAATATCGGACGAATGTGCTATTTTTAAGATTACATTGAAAAACGGTCACTCTAAAAATAACGAACTAGAGAAAAATCTGCATAAATAAATGCAATAATATACGAAAAAAAAACATTCTTTGCATGAAACTACATGAAATATACACCTTTTCAAAACAAAAAAGTATCTTTTGGTTTTAAACCAAGGGGGTGTTTCTTTAAAACCAACGCCTCCTTCCTCACCGACCAACCTGTTTTCCGTCGGTAAGGAAGACCTGAAAAAGCTGTTTTTGCTTAATTTTCTTCTAATTGATCCATAAATACCGGGAAAATAAAAGTGTCATTCGGAACTGTTTTTCTTCAGTAAGCGATCAGAATGATCAGTGAAAAAGAATTATACTTCTGATTTGACCGATAAACTCTTTGAATAGTAAAAAAGAGGAATCCTGTATTTGTGAATGATGACATTTTTATGCCTTTCTTTAAAGTGGGATACAATTATGCCCTTCTTTCACTGTTTAAATATTCCTTTTTTAAGAAAGGTCCTTTTTTAGTGATCAATAGATGTCGCTATATGTGAAAAGTTATTCATGGTAATTTGAATAAATGAACTCAATCTTTCCCTATTTGTTGTTTCGTTTTTCGGTGATACTGATTTTCGGAGTGTCTTATTCTGAAAATTGGTCGTGTATATGCGTATTAGGCAATTATAGTTGCTGAAATATGTGTATATTTATTGTGTAATATTTAATACTGAGTACAATGTTAAAAGTAGTAGCATTTATGAAGCAAGTAGCCGAAGAGCTACGGATGGGGGGAAACTTTGGTACGGCGCACGTATATCGCAGCAGCACCAATGCCATCATTGCTTATTGTGGGGAAGGGGATTTTTCTTTTGACGAGGTCACCCCGGAGTGGTTGAAAGGTTTCGAGATACACCTTCGTGGGAAGGGATGTAGCTGGAACACCGTTTCCACTTATCTAAGAACATTTCGTGCGGTGTACAATCGTGCCGTCAACAGTAGGATGGTCGTTTATACGCCCCATCTGTTCCGCTCTGTTTATACGGGCACGCGTGCGGACCATAAGAGGGCATTGTGTGATGAAGATATGAAGAAGGTATTCACCAGACTGCCTTCATCTTCCGCCATACCTCTTGCCGTGAGGCGTGTGCAGGACATGTTCGTGCTGATGTTCTTGCTTCGTGGTCTGCCGTTTGTCGATCTCGCTTATCTGCGTAAAAGTGATTTGAGAGATAATGTGATCACTTACCGCAGGCGGAAGACAGGCCGGCCCTTGTCGGTGACGCTTACTCCGGAAGCGCTCGAACTATTAAAGAAGTATATGAACCGCGACAGCCATTCGCCCTATCTCTTCTCACTGCTGAAAAGCGGAGAGGGAACAAAGGAGGCTTACCGGGAATATCAGTTGGCATTGCGCAGCTTCAACCAGCAGCTCACGCTCTTGGGGGAGGTATTGGGACTGAACGATAGACTGAGTTCATACACCGCCCGCCATACATGGGCTACAACAGCCTATTATTGCGAAATTCATCCAGGTATTATCTCCGAAGCTATGGGGCACTCGTCCATCAAGGTGACCGAGACTTATCTAAAACCTTTCCGTAATAAGAAAATTGATGAGGCTAATAATCAGATTATTGATTTTGTAAAACATTCAATAGCTGGAGTAGTAGCTTGAAAATGAATCTGTTACTTTCTAGGTAACGGAGCTAAATAGCGTTGCAAAGATGGATATATTTTGGAAAACATGCAAACAAAAAAGATATTTTTTCTGATAAACTACTAAAAAAAGAGAAATAATACGATAAAACAACGGATTTCTTTCTGTTAGGGACCTGTTAACCTCTGATCAAGATACAAAGAATTTCCTCCCCTCTGCCGCATGTCTGAAGCAGGGGTAAATATGTTTCACTGTAAAATAGTCCGGTTTTTCATATAGATAGCTCCACAGGAGTCAGGACAAAGGTTTACCCGTTACCTAGAAAGTAACGGGTAAAGGCTGTTTGGCCTGTATGCTTCATAGTGTATTATATAAGGGAAATAAAGGTTGAATGAATTAAGAAAAGGAGGTCGCACGAGAAATGAACGGAACAACACATGGGATTTAAAATCAAAAGTGAGAAATTATATTTTTATTATTTTTTTAATTTATAAATTAAAAGTTTTTTATTATGAACAAAAAGTTTTTAA
>NZ_QTLF01000068.1:0-3648 GCF_003434395.1 Bacteroides sp. AM23-12 | reverse complement strand
CGGGACGCCTTCGAGCGCCTCGCCAATGGCGAAACGCAGAAAATGCGCGAGGAATATCGGGTAGGCAGACAGTGGCTTCCTTCCCCGCAACAGAATGAATGGGTAGAAGTGCGCGCAGCCGTGGACGAGCGCGACGCTAACGGAAAACCGCTGAGCCTTATCGGCACTTCGATGACCGTCACCCAACGAAAGGAAATGGAGGAAGCGCTCGTACAGGCAAAGGTGAAAGCCGAGGAGGCGAACACGCTCAAATCTTCTTTCCTCGCCAACATCAGCCACGAAATACGCACTCCCCTCAACGCCATTGTCGGCTTTTCCTCGCTGCTGGTGTCGGCGGAAAGGGGGATTTCGGAAGAGAAACAGGAATATATCAACATCATTGAAAACAACAACACACTCCTGTTGCAGCTTATCAGCGATGTGCTCGACCTTTCGAAGATCGAAGCCGGAACGATGGAGTCCGACTACGCCCCGATAGATGTGCACGGCCTGTTTATCGAACTCGAAGATACGTTCCGGTTGAGGAATAAAAAGTCCGGCATCTGTATCTGCTATCACCGCCGGACGACCGAATGTGTCGTAAAGGCGGACCGTAACCGTCTGGTACAGGTGATGATGAATCTGATGAATAATGCTGTGAAGTTTACCGGGGAAGGCAGCATTGAGTTCGGGTTTGATGTGCGCGAAGACGGTTTCCTGCATTTCTATGTCACCGACACCGGTTGCGGGATACCGGAGGAACGGTTGGAAGAAATCTTCGGGAATTTTGTCAAACTCAACAGCTTTGTGCAGGGCACGGGACTCGGACTCACCATTTGCCGGGCAATCGTCGAAAGGATGGGAGGAAAGATCGGTGCTGTCTCACGGCTGGGTCAGGGGAGTACTTTTTGGTTCACGCTGCCTTATACGGCCAACGAAGAGAAGATTTGAAAAGGACGTGGCGTGACGGAAATATACTTGCTTCCCGAAGAATGGGGCTTGACTAAAAAGTCAGCCCCTTCCCGAAGGGAGGGGAAGCCATGCGGATAGTCAGCTCGAATCAAGGCTCCCCCAAGAAACGGAAGATGAGCCCTACTTGCGCCGGAGTGAGCAGGATGGCTTTCTCGGAATATCCCGTGCGGGCGAGTTCGTTTTGTAGTGCCGTGTTCTTGGCGATCCAGCTGCGGAGAGTGCGGCGTGCGGAGGCGGGCTGTATGTGGGGCAGGTAGAGAGTGGCCAGTTGGCTTTTGCTGTATGCCTGTATGCGGGGCAGGGTTGCATTTTCTTCGGAAGTTGGTTTCATGATTTTTGCTTTCATTGTCTTTTGATACTGCTTTTACTATCTTTTCTATATTTCTTTCTTTCGTTTTCGTTGCCAATGTAAAGGTACGCCTTTTTTAGTCGTTTGGTGTTGCTTTGTACAGAAGTCCTTGGAGGCAGTATTTGTGCGAAGCCGTGCCGACTGGTGCTCTTCAGTTACAAGTCGTTACATCGTGTATCCGGACTTTTTTGCCATCGCCTACTTTTGTCACCGTAATCGATTGCACATAGAAAACTTACATCAACCATTAAAAAAAGAAAGGAAAACAACCTTATGCCATTAATTTACAAACCTTACCAGGCGAATATCGCCAACAAAGCGGGACAGAAACTGTATTACCCCCGCCTCGTGAAATTCTCGAAAATGGTCAACACGCAGAAGATGGCGGAGCTGATCGCCGAGAAGGCTTCTCTGACACCGGGTGATGTCCACAACGTGATTCGAAACTTGATGTCCGTGATGCGTGAACAGTTGCTCAACAGCCGCACAGTACGTCTCGAAGGCTTGGGCACATTTACGATGATCGCCAAAGCCGGAGGAAAGGGAGTCGTGTTGGAAAGTAAAGTCAGCAGTTCGCAGATCGTTTCGCTGCGCTGTCAGTTTACTCCCGAATATACCCGTTCTGCCGATGGCGTCACTACCCGTGCACTGACTTCCGGAGTAGAATTTGTCCACGTCAAGGACGTAGCGGGCGGCTTTGTGGACGACGATGATAAAAATCATTCGGGAGGCGGAGACACTCCCGGCGGAGGAAGCACTCCCGGAGGCGACGACGATGAGGCTCCGGACCCAACCGTTTAATGAGGCTGAATCGCTGACTCACTAATGCATGATCGGTTCCCTTATTAAATTGCTCCATTCACTCTGTTTTTTAACTCTAAAGAAGGAAGCTATGAAATTATTTTTAGAAAAGTTATTGGATATTTTGGAAGCACTCTTGCGCTTCCGTCGTCGGAAAGCTAAAAAGACGGGAGATTCATAAACCGACCTCCTCTCTTAAAAACTAGAGAATCCCCTTTTATTTAAAACCGTATCTGTCTATGATATGGGGTTGAATAAAGGGGATTTTTGTATGGGAAAGTAATAGGTAATTGTATAGTAATAGGTAGTGGAATTTAATTCATTTCATTTCTTGTGCGAAATGATTCATACCTGCTCTGAGATGTAGGATTTATGGAAAAGTGTATTATCAAAAAATGGGGTCACCTATACCCCTGTTTGCTACATTATGTTTTTTGAGCCCGATAATGCGGTAGTTGGAGAATTTTGACATCTATAAAAGAATATCCCGGCAGATTGGATAACAGTCAACCGTCCAATCATAAAAAGGGCTGCCCCAATTCTGCTTGGGAGCAGCCCTTCTTGCTTTTTCCGGTTTATCTCTAATGCATTTTATTTAATCAGATAGACTTTTTGAAGATAAACCCTTTTGTTGTGTGCTTTTGGGGGATGAGCCACCTTACGGCATTTCTGTTTCCATTTGGAATTTCCGGCTTACCTTCATCAGGTTAATGATGTAAGTCACTACATTTTGAGCTTCCTGCACCATGGTCAGATAAACCATACTTACCCGGATACTGCCCGACTGGCTTTGGATGCGCTGCAACTCTTTGCGTTTCAGTTGCGATAGCTGTCCGTTGAGGTCGTTGGCACGGCGGATTTCCTCTTCCATATTCTGATAATCGTTGTTTTCCAACTTCTTGCGGCATTGCTGAATCAGATAAGTGATGTCCTCGGCCACGTCGCTGAATTCACCTTTCTGAATGGCGTCGAGCGGGTTGAAGTTATTGTCGATGTGTTCAAGACACGGTTCGCAGAGGCGCGAGATGCTGTACACCAGTTCGCTGGCGAAGTCGTTGCCTTGATAGTAGTAGAGTCCTTTTTCGAGCACGGTGTTGTTGTCGAGGCGGCACATGGCAACGGTTCCGGTGCGTTTCATCTGCTTGATGAGCTGCTTTTCGAATTTCGTGGAACCCATGGCACGACGCAGTCCGCGCAGGTTTTCGTGTATAAAGGAGGTGACGGTCAGTTCGAAATTCGTTTCGGCGTACTCCAGCACTTTGGCGAGTTCTTCGCGGGTATGTTTACGCATCAGTTGCAGCGCTTCTTCGCTGTCGGCGGTCTGCATGAGTTGTTTCAGCGTTTCGTTGCCTTTCTCTTTTGCCTTGCGTTTCTTATACATCACCTGGCTGCGGATGAGGATGAAAATCGCTATTCCGATCAGTGCGATGATGGAGATGTTGCCGCCGTAGTGCAGCACGAGGGCTACGAAGAAGCAGATGGTGAAGGCGGCTCCGGCAGTGATGAACCAGCCACCGATGACGCTCAGAACGCCTGTGATGCGGTAG
>NZ_QTLF01000067.1:0-3787 GCF_003434395.1 Bacteroides sp. AM23-12 | reverse complement strand
GTTGTGGCACAGGGGACGGGGGAGAGGGCGGGTGACGACGGACGCAGACCGGTCCGGATGGCGTGCATGACATTGTCGTAGGCATCGCACCATTCGAGGTTGGCGACGTGGTTGTTGAGCTTGTTTCCGTCGAGGTGGTTCACTTGGGGGAGACGCTTCGGGTTGGGGATAAAAGCTGTTGCCACTAAGCGGTGTACAGAGTAGCCGACGTATATCCCCTTTTGGCGGATGGCCACGTACTCATAACCTTTTGCGGTAATGCTGCTGCTGATTATCAACTTCGATTTGCCTTTGAAACTCAATATCCGCCCGTGGTCTGAAACCATATAATCGGAATTTGCTTCGATAAATCTCCAATTTTCCATACTTTATTCTTTATATTGTTAATAAAATTATACTTCGTTAAAAAGAAATCCCTTTTCCGAAACCACCGGGGATAAACGGCGCAGCCTGCATGGTAGAAACGGCGTAGCCTGCAAGGTAGAAACGGCATAAACAAGGACTGTTAAACGGCGTAGCCTCCTCGCTGACATGAGGCGGTTCCGCCCGCTTACTCCGGTCTTTGACCTTTCTCATTCCTCCTCTGCACGGGGTTCGAGCCGTTCGGCACAGCGAACGAGAAACTCCAGCTCCTCCCGACACCCTTGAATGGCTTCATACAAAGAGTCCACATGATACATTCTGCAAAGCGTTTCCCATTCTTTTCGTTCTTCTGAAGTCATTTGTTCTCCGAAATTCATTTGCTGTCCAAAACTTATCTGCTGCCCGAAACTCATTTCAAAACTTATCTGCTGCCCGAAACTCATTTGCTCTCCGAATCTCATCTGCTCTTCGAAACTCATTCGACGCAAAGGAAATTTTCGGCATGAAACGTGCGCCACCCTTTGGCTTCGAGATCGTAGTAGACTACAAACGTATTTTCCGGTCGTGGCATATAGGGGCGGTGAAAACTGTGTTGATATCCGGTGAGCGTGCCGACAGCGTGGCGCACGGTTCCGTCCTGCTTGGTGTAGCAGAATTTCACGTTCTCCCTGTGCATTTTCCGTATCAGTCCACCGATTCGGTGGGCGATGATGAGCGCATCACGCCGGTTCATGTCATTGTTGCGACGGATGACGGCGGCCCGCCTCATGAGCCGTACCCGTGGGAGGGAATGTTGTTTTTTCATTTCAGTCATATGATTCAATTGTTTTTTATTGATTTCGGGGCAAAAGTAGATTATGGGTAGAATAAAAACCGTTCACGCTTGACTAAAATGAAAAAATATGTAGAAAGAGTCACGCGTGACCCAAAATGTTAAAGGTAAATCCCGAATTTTGTCGGATTAATTTAAATATAATTAGTAATGAACAAAAAAGAAAACTGCCAGAACAGTAGTGAAAGAGAACAACACATTGAAGTAAAAAGGACTGTAAATCAGAAAAGTACAAGTCAGAAAAAAGTAAATCAGAAAAGCATGAGTCAGGAAAAAGCAAATCAGAAAAGCATGAGTCAGAAAAAAGCAAATCAGAGTGGCGAAAAGTCCGTGTATGACGAGAACAGGGATGCCCTTCAGGAAAGAGTCGAAGAGAAGCAATGGAAGAAAAAGCAATGTAATGGCTTGCAGCACAGTGATGACGAAGAAAAACAGAAAGTCATCGATTCGATTATGAAAGTCAGCCGGGATAACGGCTTTGACGACGCTTATCTTCAGCAGCATTCGGACTGTTCGGCATCGTCGATCAAGCGCTTCCACTCGGCCTGGATGGGAAAGAGAATGTCCAATTGGACGACGATTTTTAATTTAGCGCACTGCGTGTCCGTCAATTGTGTCTTTGCCGAAAATCTGGTCGGGATGCTGGTTGTCATTATTATGTTCTTGATTAGAGATGCCGGAATTGTGAGTTACCATATCGACTCGCCCAAGAAAGTGGTGATAGAAATAAATTTCGGTAAAGATAAATTATTGCGCATGAAAGACGAGGAAAAGAACGAAAAAGGAAAAGAAGGTAAAGACGACGAACACCTTTGAGCGACGACAATGATCGGGACAAAGGAAAGAACAACTGACGGAATGAGGTAAGTCCTGTAAGAACTTGGTAGTCTGTATTCGTAAAAAAACGATTCGATATCAGCGATGGATTTCCATTTTATTCCCTTGTTATAATGTCACCACAAATGTAATCATATTATTGAGAAAACCATGCAGAAACGCTTTTATTCTGAAAAATAAGTTTTATTGTTCACTCAGATTTCATATTCGATGTTGACATCCTACGTTTTCTCTTTTAGATATTTATTTGTTTTCCTTTGTCGGTTTCTACCGTATTGCACGTTCGTCATTATTTACAAATTCTAATTATTGCATTCTCAGTTCGGGTAAAACGAATCCGTTTTCCGAGCTGAGAATGCAGATGACGGCTTTTAATAAGTCTGTTTGTTTTTATTTCTTTAGTAATATATTATAAACTGGCAGATAAGTCGCTCTACCAAGTTCTTACAGAACTTACCTTTTTGTATAGTAATATTTAAAGATTTAATAGCAATATTTTAAGATATTCAGTGATCGGTTCCGCAAACAATCAAAACAATCACTATTTATGGAAGCGCGGATAACTCGAAAAACAGCGGCACTTGCAATCTTTCTGATCAGTGCATTTCAGACTTACATTTATGCCGGCCGCCCCTCTTCTTGTCAACTATTAATCATCAATTCTTATACCGAAAACTGTCTGTGGAGCGATGACTTTATGGCCCCTGTCTATAAAGAGTTTCGCGTCCAGAACAGCCCGGTTGACATATGTGCCGAGCACATGGAACTGATGGCGACCGTTGTCCCGGATATGCGCAAACAGGTCTTCATGTCCGACAGGCGCTGGATCAGCGCGCAATGCAGGAAAGAAGCGGAGGAAGTGATGCCTTTCCTGTTGATCGGCGGCTATTTCTGGACAGACAGTGAAATAAAGAAACATCTGCTCCCGGTGATCAAAAGCCGCCTGGACGGAGCGTCGCATCCGCACAGAGTGGAAACGACAGCGATGGGGACGCCCCCATCCGTCATCAATTATGCCGACTACGTAGAGAGCGGACTGTTGCTCGGCCTGTGTCCCGACGACACTGTTTTTTGTATGAAGCCCCCCACTTTTTTCGAGCGGAACAAATATTATCTGGCCCTGTTTTTCTCTTTGATAGCACTGGCCGTCATCTATGTGATATGGCTCCGGAGGGCGCTGCATGAGAGGAGCAGGCGGCTGGAGATCATGAGGAGCTATAGCAGTCTGGTCGAAAACATGCCCGTTCTCTATGCCCGTGTCGAGCTCATATTCGACCCCGGTGCCCGGATTATCGACTATGTCTACCGGGAAGTGAATCCCACTTTCGAGAAATACATCCTGCCCAAAGAAAAAATACTGGGAAAGAAATACAGCGAACTCAATCCGGATTATTCGCCGGAACTGCCCGACAGGTACAGCGAACTGAATGACAACAGGCAAATAACCTTTCAGTATTATCTGGAGAAGACGAAAACTCATCTGACCGTCATCTCCATACATTCCAAAACGAAAGGCTGCGTCGATGTCTTTGGTGTGGACAATACCGAACTGGTGCTGACGCAGCAAATGCTGAAATCCACCAACCATAAGTTGTCCGCCGCCCTCGACGCTGCCGACATGACCCCTTGGAAATGGGATTTGCGGACCGGCCTCCTCTCGTGCAACGTCAGCCACGACTTGTACGTCACCGAAGAGGAGGTGACGCATGACGGCAACCTGATTATCGTGCCCACCTCCGCCTGTTTCGCGAAAAT
>NZ_QTLF01000066.1:426-5257 GCF_003434395.1 Bacteroides sp. AM23-12 | reverse complement strand
CCACGCTGATGTCTACCGTCGTGGGCACGCCTTCCGGGACACCGCTGCCCCGAAGCAGCTCCTCGTCCGTACAGCAGGTAAGAACGGGCAGTAACAAAAGAATGAAACAAGTTATTTTCAGCCTATATGCTTTCATATATAATAAAAATTTATAATGACAAAATCGTGAACATCACTGAAAAGGAGGGAACTCCACATCCTTCCGCTCCCAGGATTCGACCCGGTAGATAATCTCTCTGTCCGCGGCTTCCGGCAAGACCATGAATACCTTATAATCCCGGTTCGGGTAAATGGGGCCGGAATACACCCCGGGAGAACTTTCCTCGCCAATGTCAAGCAAAAAGGTCCTTGTCCTGGTCTGTGAGATGTTTCCTCCTGTATAATACTCCACTGTCAGCTGTATCTTCGGGTGAGGGTGTCCTTCCTGCCAGGAATTGGCTTCCGGAATATACGGGGCCAGGTACTGGGGAAGGAAGAACTGCTCGTATTTTTGGGCGTCCATTTCCGTATAGTCAATCCCTCCGCTGGCATTGAGGGGGGCCTCGTAGATGGTCAGTTGCGCTTCATTTTTTATTCCATAGGAATACGTGCCCGTATGCTCCGTGTTCTTTCCCGTTCCCGGGGTGGATCCTGCAAGCTGGCCGCCGTCCGAGTCATTCTCCCTGAAAGAAGGAGACATCAGTACCGGAAAGTTCAAAAAGGCAATCCTTTTATAATTATAAATGATCTGCTCAAAGGGGGCAATGCTTGCGATGTATATTCTGACACGGGAGAAATCACGGAACAGCGGGATTGTGATATCCTGCACCTGCTCCCCGGAAGCGGGCTGGACGGCCGTGGACAGCTTTCCCGAAAGCATGCCCATATGCAACCTGTTGGATATTCCGGGAGCGTCATCCCAAGAGATATTGGAAGTTGTTGTCCAATCTATAATCTTCTCATCCGACGGGGAAGGAGTCACACCATCGTACGGGTTGTCCACCGGAATGCCGAGACTGCCGTCATCCTGCTCCCTGATGATGGCAGGGAATGCGGCTTCGACAATATCCTCCCTGTCCACCTCCTCCATGCCTTCCCCGAGGAAGTCCCATGGAACTGCGTTCTGCAGGATTCCTCCGGGCGTATAATAGGGCAGGTCCTTTCCTGTCTGGTTGGGGGCATAGAAAGCATAGAATTCACTCTCGCCTTTGGGGATGCGTATCTTGGTTTGATATTCCCCCTCCGCGTTGCCCGAACTGAAAGGAAGCAGGCGACTGTACACATACCGGTTCTGCTCCTTGTTGAAAACCATAAGTGCTATTCTGGGCTGTGCGGGGGCTTGGGGAAACAGTGTGCCGGTTTTATACCAGTTGGCCGGATCGGAGGAATAAAGGTCCAGCATCTCACTTCCCCCGGCTGTTACGCCACGGGTTGACAGGTTCAGCCTGACGGTCACGTCATCCTCTCCGGAAAGCCGTTCCGGGATATCTTCTTCGTTTCGGCATCCTGTCAGGGCAAGGAAAAAGAGCGGCAACACCGTCATCACAAAGTTCCTCAAGGCCCTTACCGTGCGAGTATATTTAGTATCTTTCAGCATAATATTCATCAATCGGTTATGGGAACCACGTCAACGGCTTCCCAGGGTTTTACACTTACTGTCAGAGAACGGGGATTCTGGCGGAAGAACAGTGGAAGCACCGCTTCCTGCCGCCCCGTTATCCGTATCTGGTCGGGATACAGAGCGATATATTCCGCGACATCTACCATGCAGAGAACCTTATCTCCCTGCATAAGACGGATCGTCAGCGGGTCCCCGTCCTTGAAGCGCAGGGTATTGAAATCAAGCACGAAACGGTCGTTTTTTCCTCCCGTGTAAAACGGAAGGTCGAAGGATGTTTCTCCCGAACGCTGCCCGGAAAAGGAGAAACGGGCTGAGAGCGTTTCCATCGTCAGGCGGAAGCCCGTCCCCTTGTTCTGTTCGTACCAGGTCCCGGCGTTCTCATCGTCGTCGGGAAGGACTACCGCATGGATTTTCACGTGCTGGGAATAAAGTCTTACCACGTCACGGGAGTCGTTCATGACCTTCGACGTGATGGTGGTTTCCCCAAGGTATAGCCTGTCAAACGTGCCGGCCGCCGGTCCGTCCTTTTCCGCCAGTTCGGGCCGGGAAACCGACGCTTCACCGTAAGCACCATCCCCGATAACCGTCTCGTTCAACGCGTTGCCCACAGCCACTACTTTATAATCACCTTCCGGGAGCCTGACCTCCAGCGGTGAAAGCAGCTGTTCTCCCTCCAGGTGGTGTTTCTCCACCAAGGCCCCGTTCCCGACGTCAAAGATGAAGACGTCAATGTCATCCACGTATTCCTGCAGATGTTCCCGGTTGTCATCGGCCAGGTAGGAGAAGACGATCGTGTTGCCAAGGCAGCCGCTCAGGTCGTCATACACCCGGTCACATGCGGTCACGAGGTATAAAGCGGCCAACAGGCCCAGCCAGGTCGGTATGTTTCTTATGTTCATACTTTACACTAATTATTATAAATCAATACTGTAATTTTCCCGAAAGAGAGGACACGTTTCCCTCCCGTGGGTAATAAAAAAGGGAGGGGACAAACTTTCCCCTCCCCGAGAGTGCGGGGCGGATTCCGGTACCGGCCTGTCAGGGCCGATACGGGAAAAGCGCTCCGGCAAGTGGCTATTACTCTCTATCTGTATCAGTCAAGGATGGGGAATACGTTCACAGCGGTCCAAGGCTGCACCTCGACACGGACGATGACGTTCACGTTCTCGTCCTCCAAATCCCCCTGTCCGCCCGGTTCGGGAGTCACACCTTCAGGAATGCTCGGGTCAACATCCACGAGGATACCCTGGCCCCCGTTCAGCGCAGCGAGATCCAGATTGATCAGGTAACCGCCCTTGCCGGCTTCCAGATCCGTCGTGCCTGCAGTTTCACCTTCTGCCTTCGCGTAACCGGATATAACGACAAAACGTCTGTCGGCGGATACGCCGTCGTCACCTGTCTTGAAAACGAAAGCAAGTTTTGGAGCGTTGTTTTCCTTACCGTAACCCGTAATGCCGTTCACGAAGAAGTTAAACGCTGCGGCCTTTGCCCCCTGTGCGAAATCGAAACCCGCTGCATTGAAATAGGAGGCCACTTCCGACAAGTCCGTGTTACCGTCGGGTTTGAACGTGCCGTCTTCGAATTTATAGCGGTCTCCGGCGTAAGTCTTGGCCCAGAACCAGTTTGCCTCTTCTTCCACTGTAAGTTGAGGAACAGAGAGCGTTCTGCTGAAACGGTTCATCAGGATACCTTGGTTTGCAGTGGTCACTTCGACAACCTGCAGCCATTGACTCAGGCTGGCCTGTTGGGCAATGTCGGACTTGCCGTCCCATATCTGGCCGTTGAAGCCTGTGGCATCAGCCTTGAAAGCGGCCCACGCTTCGGCACTGCTCTTTCCCTTATTTTCATCCTTGGCCAGCCAAGTCGTGCACCATTGTTCAGCCTCGGTCTTTTTCCCGTCTTTCCAGATAACCTTGACAAACTTGGTACCGGTCACCTGGAAGCGGTTCATGCTGGCGGTCAAGGTGAGCTCGGCCTTCTTCACGGTACGTTTGTCTTCCTGAGGATTGACGCCATAAGGCTCGGCGCCAACAGTGGTAAGTGTTTCAGAACCGGCATAAATCACTTCATTAATTTGGGCTTTCAGCTGTTGTTTGCTGATTTCAGCAACAGTCTTTCCCTCACCGTCAACCAACGCTCCCTGAGGGTTAGCGATAACAAGTGCCTTTGTCACGCCATTGTCCACGTCAAGGAATTTATAACCTCCCGTCGTTGCCTCTGCACCCACGGCAGTAGCCGAAGTCAGCTTGGTAAAATCATCAGTATCTTTTGTAAATTCCTTCGACAGGACAATGTCTTCCCCAGCCACCAAGTACACATGCAGTTTTTCAACCGATGCCGCATCCTGGTGGTTGGCGGTGTTCTGCAATTCACCCATGGCGGCACGTGTGCCCGGACCGGGTAATGCCACTGACATCACCACATCAACCGGTTGGTTGCCACTCTCCGGCGCTACCGGATTCTCTTCGTTGTTACATGCAGCGAACAACGCCAACGAGGCCACTGCAAAATACTTCATTACTTTCATAATTCAAATTGTTTTTAAATTAAGATTACTAATACTATATATAACTATGTCTGAGTTACATCTCTATCTGCTGATTGTTTCCACCATCCCCGGGCTCCCCTGAGAGTTTTTGTTTGCCCTGGGCCATACCGGCTTTCTTGATTAATTCTTCCGCCTTCCTCCAGTCACCTTTCATGTTATAAGCAACGGCCATGGGAAAGAAAGCACGGCTGTCATTCGTTACCGGTTCCAACACCCGCAACGCGCCGTCCGCATCCTGCTCGTATTTCAACAGGGCGTTGGCGTAATTCAGAATTGCCACGGCGTCATCCGGAAACTGTCCGTAGGCCCTCTCGTACACCGGAAGGGGAGACGCCCCCCGGGAAGCGTACAGTTCGGCCAGCTGGTACATCTCGTGCTGGCTGAGACACTCGGGTTTCGTTTCAAAAATTCCGGGAAGTTCCTCCACCGTGTAGGGTCTCACGTCAAAACTGAGACTGAAAGTCGTGCGCCGCAGCCCCGGATAGAACTCTTCGAGGAGGAGGCGATAGCTCCTGCCGTCATCCAGGGCACGGATGGCCGCCTCGCGCTCCGTGTCACGTTCGTTATGTCCGATGATAAAAAGGATCTCGTCCCTGTTGACGAGGGTGGAGCCGCTGACCGCCGATTTGAGGCCTTCCCAGTCCTCCCCGATACCCTCGGTACGATAGATCGGCGCATTCTTC
>NZ_QTLF01000066.1:0-369 GCF_003434395.1 Bacteroides sp. AM23-12 | reverse complement strand
GGTGCGTCGTTGCGCGAGGGACCTGTTGTAATCGAAACTCCCCTCGGGAGAGGCATAGCCTTTTATATGTACCTCCGTGAGTGACGTTCCTTGAATATTCAGGTTCTCCGAGAGGAACTTCCTCAGCCTGTCAAGTTCCTGGGCGTTGCCTGCGAAATGTTCCTGCAGGTCATGGCGTGCAACAGGAAAGACCACCTTGCAGTCGAAGGAATCCTTGTAGCATTTGATCATGACCTTTTCCGGCTCAATGAAATTGTAGGCATAATCCTTCTCCCCAAAGAGGGGGATACCGGCTTGAAAGGCGATGTCCTCGCTCTCGTTCGTGCCGCACTCGGCACAGCCGTACGACACCTCCCTGACAACGAGCCG
>NZ_QTLF01000065.1:0-5543 GCF_003434395.1 Bacteroides sp. AM23-12 | reverse complement strand
AACGCGGCGGTATAGTTACTCTTGCCCGTCCCTTCTCCGCCCGTGATGCAGAGTATGTTCTCTTCCGAGCCTAACGGCACGTCCCCGGCGGTCACGATAGCGACTGCCTGCTCCGGCGGGCAGTCGTAATCGATCTCACACGATTTCAGTACCGCCATCGTGTCCCCGTACAGCGTGTCGAGCAGTTTCAGGAACAGCCCCATCAAATCCTCCCGTGTGTGTCCGGCTTTAAAATAGTCCGTCACGTCTTTCTCTGATTTCGTCCCCGGCAGCGGTAGTACCAGCCGTTTAACACCGTACTCCGACAGTTGTACCCGGTGCTTCTCCGAGCATTCCAGCCCCGTCTTGTCCGTGTCGTACAGCAGTACGATGTGCTTGAAGCGATAGACGAGCTTCCGGACGGTCTTCGCCGGGATTACCGAGGTTTCCGAGTTGAAGCAGATGGCTTGGAAACCGTGAGCCGCAAGCGTCATCACGTCCTTCTCGCCACCCGTGAGGAAGAGCAGGTCGCCCTTCGAGGGCAGTTGTTCCAGACCGAAACAGTAGTTGTCGCCCGTATGACCGCCATAGACGAAACGCACTTCCGATAACGGGCGGTACACCTTCACGCCCCATTTCCCCCTGTAGCCGAACATCGGTTCCGCCGGGGTTGAAGTAAAGCCGAACGTCTTGCCTTCCCTTGTCTCGCTCCGGTACTCGGCGAGCGACACCACCCCGTAACGGTGCAGCACCTCTACCGTGATGCCCGATATGCCCCAGTAGGCGAGCTCTCTCTCTGTGAAAGACTTTTCAGCTACTTGGTAGGGGCTTGGTCCAGGACGCTCGCGGGATAAATCTTTCCCTTCCGTGCCCGTGACAGTATCCCCGGGAATGCTCTCCCCGGTATTTTCCCCCTCACTTTTCTCTCGTGCACCCGTTACGGGCCGTGTCGTCCGGCAGCTTCCCTCCCGATTGTTGGTACCGGAAGGGATGGCCCCATCCAACCCCAGGCACAACTCCCGGTCAATGGTGTGCAGCACTTCCACGAAATCAGCGGCACTCCGGCAGTCCAGTCCTTTCAGTTTCGCCACAAGGAAGAAACAGTCTCCCGAATACTCACCGTTACCAAAGTCCTTCATCCTGTACATCCCGCTGTGGCGATCATAATAAACGTTACACGAGGCCCTGCCATCAGCGTACAGCGGATTCAGGAAATTTCGACCCACCCGCCATTTTACGGGCAGATAATGACGGAACACCTCCAGCCCGTTACCTGTTTTTGCCAGTATTTCCTCTTTTCTTACCATATGATCTGCTTTTGCATTGGTGTAAAGGGTACGCTTCAATCATTCGGTCCACCAGCTTGTCAGGCGTTTCCCGTATCCAACGCTCATGGAACTGTTCCACGTCCGTACGGCGGTAACGTATCTTCCTCCCGCAGATAGAGTAAGCGATGATACGGTTCGTGCGGTAACGCTGCAAAGTACGGGGACTGATTTCAAGTTGTTCACACACTTCCTTTCCCGTCATCCATAGCCCTGCCTTCCTCGTACCCTTCTTATCCGCTACCGGCCATTGCTCCCGCTCCTTTGTTCCGGACGCCTCCACGTATGCCGCTATCCCCTCTATCTTCTCCACGAGGGTAGCAAACGCTTTGCTTTCGATTGCTATTATTTCCATAATCTTTTAATAATTTGGTTTCCGGTTACAAAGGTCAGTCTGTTCGACCGTTTTTCTTTTCACGTTCGTAGCAAGCTGCCAAAGTTTTTTTTCTGGTACAAAAAAACCGCCGCGGAGCCTTATTCGGGCTCTCTACGGTGGCTATATACTGTATTTTCACCAAATGGCGTATCGGGAAAGGTGATTTGGCAACTTGCTATGAACCTGCCAGTCTCTTCCTTGTTTTACAAAAGGTTATCCGTCCGTTTCGTCCATTCGTTTCAACAAACGTTCCTTCATTTGATCAAGGTAAGCTGTCCGGCTGTTCTTCCGGTTACGCATGGAGATAAACGTGTGGTACACGTCTCCCAGGTCAATATGGAACATTTGTTCGAACAGCATCACGAGCTCGACAATGCTCACCCTCCCGTTATCCACGCTACCCATCGCCCAAATGCCATATATCAGTTCCACGGCAGCCGCCTTCCGGTCCGTCCAATGGTGCTCCTTTTCCTGCACGGCATACGCCCCCTCCATTGCCAGCAGCACTTTCCGGTTCAGATAACCAAGTAACATTTCCGCCGCTATCAGTCTTGCGGCCAACAAGTCATAACCGGTTGACATCACCGAATCCTCCTCCAGCATAAAACTTCCGCTTTCCGGGCTCAGCTCCTTTTTGGCACGGCGGAAATAGTAATGGTCCCGGTAAGTCGCCCCGCTCCGGTAATACTGGTAAAAGGGAAGGTATCGTTCCAGTTTCCGCTGGTATTCTTTCATAGCCTTGCGGTAATGCATCCGGGCAATCTCCGGGCAACATGAACAACCGCTCTCGATCTGGTATACCCGGTAATAATACAGCAGGCGTCCCGTCAGGGCAGGCTTGTAATACTTGAAAAAGCAGATTTCCTCTTCCACGTTGGAGAATGGGTGGTTCAGGACATAGTCCTTCAACTCACGGGATCGCTCCCTCAAAAAAGAAACCATCTCCTGACAAGTCCGTATCACTTGCTCTCCCTCCATACGGGAAGATTCAATGCCCATCTTACGTTCGACCTCCTGCATCAAGTTGTTAAAGTACGTTTCTATCATGTTATTCCTTAATTATGGGGCACGTGAGTACCTTCACGCTACCCGATTTATTTTTATGCCTCGCTTGATTCGATCGCAGGTTTTCCTTTCGGCCCTTTACGATGAAAAAACTTTTCCTCATATCGAAAAGACCGGAGAAAAGCCATGATACGGCTTCCTCCGGTCACACCTGCAAAACTGGGAAATTCCTTCCCCAATCCCCGGGACCAGACTATTCAAGGTCCCTCACGCAACGCACGTATCCCTTCCTGTTATTCACAAGCCTGTCATTGTCACCCGCCCACTGGGTATCCACGGTCGTGACCCATCGGAGATAACCATGGAGATACATCTGGTAGCCGGCACTGAACGATCTTGCCCCGTTCATGCTACGCTTGGAAAATCCCGTCCGAGAATGGAGAACTTCAGATTCTACTACTCCCAGAGAAGGAAGGTCATTACCGAATTCGTAAACCTCCTTTTTCTCAGGGTTATGCCAGTCGAACAGGCTCCCGCACATGATGATCAATTCCACCTCGTTGGGCACCCGCCAGGTTCCCAGGTCGCTCTTGTCTGCCTCCTGGTAATAATAGGCGCACGGGCTGTTTCCCTGTTCGATGTCCGCCATCAGCGTGCTCCAATCCTGTAAGTAATACTCGCGCTTCCTGTCAGGATTATTCAAATCCTTGGGCTTATCTATCTTATTGGCGATATACTTGGCCACCTCAAACCCGTTCTTGTAAATGGTGTTGCTCTGGGAGTCCTCATCATGCGCGGGCAACTCGTAAATGGCTCTTACTCCACGCGTCATGCTGTATGGCAGGTTATCTGCCCTAAAGACCAGATATTCCTCTTTCGTCCTGTTATTGACAAGAGACTTGTTCAGTTCCTTGCCCAATTCCTCGATGTGATAGCTTTCTTCCCCAGACTCCAGCATCCCCAGATCCCTGATCAACCTCACTTCCGAGTAGGGGATGCGGTCCCCGGGTGAGTTCCCTCCCTTGTAATAATCAAAGTTTGCGATGGGAGTCACGCTGCGGGACTCCAAGATACAAATATAGGGGTTGGAAGAGTATAAAGAAAGGTTTGTACTTGCCATAAAGGCTCTTGACATATAAAATGCTGTGGCGTTGTCCGAGGGGGCGTGCCCGTGCAGCCTGGAATGTAACGGCAACGCCCGTTCCCCCACGATAAGCATACCGCTCTCGCTCACCGAAGGAATATACCACTTCATCTCGGCGGCCTGCATCCGGCCATCACGGTTATCATCCCGGTTCCGTAAAAACGGGGTGAAACAGGCATATTCGGCGTGGTAATTCTTGGCTGCCAAATTATAATGGTCTCTGCTGAGAGTCAGCTTCGCGTTGTCCACCTTCGTCATGACCTGCCATAACTGGTCTTGTTTACTTCTTCTCATCGGGTCAATCATGACCTCTTGACTGAAGTCGCCCGACCTTGCCATCACCTTCCAGGTATTCGACCAGCCGTTGGATGTATATTTATTATAAAAAGCATCCGGTTCTCCCGGAGCCTTCACCATAAAGTCCAGGTCCGGTGTCTCGTTCACGTTTTCCACCCCCCAGACACGCATGCCTTCGGGTCCCTCCGTAAACACCGTCTTGATGGACATCTGACGGATGGAAACGACAGCCTGGTGATAACCTGACTGCCCGTCGGGGGAGATTTCATGCGACGTGTTCACCAGCAGGTCGAAAGTCCGATCCGGGGCGTTGGCAAAGGTTTTCCACAAGTTCTTGTCCTCGGGGGCGCCATCCTGCATGGGGTTCCGCTCGTAGAAATACTCGTTGGCGTAAACCGTCACCTTGCAAAGCCCCGTGGAGGCATTAAATACATAATCGGGCTCTTTGACAAGTCGGTAAAGAAACTGTTCCAGCGAAAGCAGATGCGCCCCCGTGTTGGAGTAATATTCCATGGTTTCGTTTCCATTGTCAGACAGGGTGCTCGGGTGGATGAAGAACGCGAGCCAACCAGTGTCTGCCTTCTTCTCCCCTGAAGGAACGTATCCGTTATCCTCCAACTGTTCCAGCTCCGCCCTCGTGTAAGAGACTATCTTGTCACAGAACGGGGTGCGTATGGCAAAGGAGATCATCGCGTCGTCCTTCAAACTGCCATCCGGACTGAAGATGGCAAGCTCGTCCTTGTTGAAACGCATCAGGCCCTGTTCATAATGGCAGTCAAAACTGAAGGAGCGGTGAGCGTCATATACAAGGCCTTCCACCCCGGGAGCGGGCTCCTCTTCCCGGTCCTTGTCGGACATCGCCTCCACTACCAGGTCGTTCATCCCCTTGATCGTCACGTTATAGGTATAGTGCACGTTACGTTCTATATCATAATCGTTGACCGGATCATTCTCCGCCGTGTATCCCAGGTAAACGCGGTAGGTTACCCTCCCGAAACGCTCCGTTGAGACTTCACCGGTTGTCATATCCTGGCGTAACTCACCCGTGAACTCGATGTAGGGAGCCAGATCCGGAGCGTATTCTGTAGCTCCGTTCTGCACGTTCGGCTTCTCCGTAGCATCGGGAACGGGAGACTTCACTTGTTTCTGCCGCAGGTCATACCCCTTCCTCTCCGCATTGTAACCGGGAGAGGCGGGAGTTATCATTTTTTTTGCCAATTTCCGGTTCTCCGGAAGGTAAAACGTAGTAGTAGTAGTAGCGTCGCCCTCGAACTGGAATAATTCGGACAACCAGTACGAATCCATCTCCATCCCGCCGGCATCCCAAGGAGCCCCGGCGTCACTGCCCTTGACATGCTCGGTGACAAAGGTCGAAGCCGGCACATTACCGACTCTCCATGTCCCGGGCACGAACGTG
>NZ_QTLF01000064.1:0-5791 GCF_003434395.1 Bacteroides sp. AM23-12 | reverse complement strand
GGGCTTCTCTAAAAATGGCGGCTACCTACTCTCCCACTGTTACGCAGTACCATCGGCGTGACGAGGCTTAACTTCTCTGTTCGGAATGGGAAGAGGTGGAACCCTCGTGCTATAACCACCTGAATTTCTTCAATTGACAATGGACAATTGACAAATGACAATTATCGCAGCTGTCATGATAAGTTATGACATGATAAAAAGTAAAATTCAAGTATCTGTTAATCTAATTGTCAATTGTCATTTGTCAATTGTCAATTAAAAAAGCTAAACGTATATATCGCGATCCGCACCGTCCAAAAGAAAGTGAACGGGCAATTAGTAATGCTCGGCTTTGATGTTACCACCTTTACACCTGCATCCTATCAACGTCATCGTCTTTAACGACCCTAAGAAATCTAATCTTGTGGCTGGCTTCGTACTTAGATGCTTTCAGCACTTATCCAATCCCGACTTAGATACCCAGCAATGCACCTGGCGGCACAACTGGTAAACCAGCGGTCAGTCCAACACGGTCCTCTCGTACTAGTGTCAGAGCCACGCAAATTTCATACGCCCACGATAGATAGAGACCGAACTGTCTCACGACGTTCTGAACCCAGCTCGCGTGCCACTTTAATGGGCGAACAGCCCAACCCTTGGGACCTTCTCCAGCCCCAGGATGTGACGAGCCGACATCGAGGTGCCAAACCCCTCCGTCGATATGAGCTCTTGGGAGGGATCAGCCTGTTATCCCCGGAGTACCTTTTATCCTTTGAGCGATGTCCCTTCCATACGGAAACACCGGATCACTATGCTCTAGTTTCCTACCTGATCGACTTGTAAGTCTCCCAGTCAAGCGCCCTTATGCCATTACACTCTGCGGACGGTTACCAATCGTCCTGAGGGCACCTTTAGAAGCCTCCGTTACTATTTTGGAGGCGACCACCCCAGTCAAACTACCCACCAAACAGTGTCCTCGTACCACGAGTTAGAACTCAAATAATCAAAGGGCCGTATTTCAACAGCGACTCCACAAATACTGGCGTACCTGCTTCGAAGTCTCCGGCCTATCCTACACATCAATTACCCAAATTCAATGTTAAGCTATAGTAAAGGTTCACGGGGTCTTTTCGTCCCATCGCGGGTAATCGGCATCTTCACCGATACTACAATTTCACTGAGCTCACGGTTGAGACAGTGTCCAGATCATTACACCATTCGTGCAGGTCGGAACTTACCCGACAAGGAATTTCGCTACCTTAGGACCGTTATAGTTACGGCCGCCGTTTACTGGGGCTTCAATTCAATGCTTCTCTTGCGATGACATCTCCTCTTAACCTTCCAGCACCGGGCAGGTGTCAGGCTGTATACGTAATCTTTCAATTTGGCACAGCCCTGTGTTTTTGTTAAACAGTTGCCTGGACCTATTCTCTGCGCCCAACTCTCGTTGGGACCCTTTATCCCGAAGTTACAGGGTCAATTTGCCTAGTTCCTTAACCGTGAATCACTCAAGCGCCTTAGTATATTCAACCCGACTACGTGTGTCCGTTTGCGGTACGGGTACCTCAAGGATTAAGTTTAGCGGATTTTCTTGGGAGTATGATTACACGCACTATTGGATTGTTCCGAAGAACGCTCCATACTATCAGGTTCGACTCTTATCCCGGATTTGCCTGGGATAATCAACATCTACACCCTTCAACGGACTATTCCGTCAGTCCGCGGCGCTGTCACGCCTCCGTCTCCACGTCACTCCTTAAGGTAGTACAGGAATATTAACCTGTTCTGCCATCGGCCTCACCGTTCGGCTGAGCCTTAGGACCCGACTAACCCTGATCCGATTAGCGTTGATCAGGAAACCTTAGTCTTTCGGCGAGGGGGTTTCTCACCCCCTTTATCGTTACTTATACCTACATTTGCTTTTCCACACGCTCCAGCAAAGCTCACGCTTCACCTTCGACGCAGAGTGGAATGCTCCCCTACCGATCATTACTGATCCCATAGCTTCGGTAAAACACTTAATGCCCGATTATTATCCACGCCAAACTCCTCGACTAGTGAGCTGTTACGCACTCTTTAAATGAATGGCTGCTTCCAAGCCAACATCCTAGCTGTCTTAGCAATCTGACTTCGTTAGTTCAACTTAGTGTTTATTTGGGGACCTTAGCTGATGGTCTGGATTCTTCTCCTTTAGGACATGGACCTTAGCACCCATGCCCTCACTCCTGTGATAGAACTAATGCGCATTCGGAGTTTATCAAGACTTGATAGGCGGTGAAGCCCTCGCATCTTATCAGTCGCTCTACCTCACATTAGTAACTCACAAGGCTGCACCTAAATGCATTTCGGGGAGTACGAGCTATCTCCAAGTTTGATTAGCCTTTCACCCCCACCCTCAGTTCATCCGGAAGCTTTTCAACGCTTATCGGTTCGGTCCTCCAGTTAGTGTTACCTAACCTTCAACCTGACCAAGGGTAGATCACTTGGTTTCGCGTCTACTCCTTCCGACTCGACGCCCTGTTCAGACTCGCTTTCGCTTCGGCTGCACATCTCAAGATGCTTAACCTTGCCGGAAAAAGTAACTCGTAGGTTCATTATGCAAAAGGCACGCCGTCACTGCTTACGCAGCTCCGACCGCTTGTAGGCGCACGGTTTCAGGGACTATTTCACTCTTCTATTCGAAGTGCTTTTCACCTTTCCTTCACAGTACTGGTTCGCTATCGGTCTCTCGGGAGTATTTAGCCTTACCGGATGGTCCCGGCAGATTCACGCAAGATTTCTCGTGTCCCGCGCTACTCAGGATACCACTACGCTTAATTTGACTTCGTATACCGGACTATCACCGTCTATGGTTCCACTTTCCAGAGGATTCTACTCATCAAATGTCTTGCGATATCGTGGTCCTACAACCCCACACATGCCGTAACATGGGTGGTTTGGGCTATTCCCCGTTCGCTCGCCACTACTAGGGGAATCATTATTATTTTCTTTTCCTACAGGTACTAAGATGTTTCAGTTCCCTGCGTTAGCTTCCATCAAAGATGGATGACATTCCTTCAGAATGCCGGGTTGTCCCATTCGGAAATCTCTGGATCAAAGGTTATTTGCACCTACCCAGAGCTTATCGCAGCTTATCACGTCCTTCATCGCCTCCGAGAGCCAAGGCATCCGCCATGCGCCCTTGCTTACTTTCTTTCAAACTTACTTTCAAGTATCAGGTATCAAGTATCAGGTATTACCCCGGAATACTCAATATCGCGGTACTTAAAACGTACGGTTCGATATATACTTTTAGCTCTTTACTAAATTTTACTTTTTGTACATCATGTCAAAGATCGTTTCTCTGTTTTCAGAGATGGTGGAGAATAACGGATTCGAACCGTTGACCCTCTGCGTGCAAGGCAGATGCTCTAGCCAGCTGAGCTAATCCCCCAAGAGTAATTGAACATCGCAATAACGTATTGGCAACGACAATTTTTGTTCGGAGTAGTCCCAGGCAGAGTTGAACTGCCGACCTCTACATTATCAGTGTAGCGCTCTAACCAACTGAGCTATAGGACTAGTTCAACCTTGTCTACCTGATGTTAGACTCGGCTTCTTTATTTCTCTTGTTTATCTCTATCTATACTTCTATAGATGGTTGATCTATATGTTATAAATAAACAAGTACCAGTAGTACAATAATAGAACCTATGAAATCGTTGTTACGACATCGCTCCAGAAAGGAGGTGTTCCAGCCGCACCTTCCGGTACGGCTACCTTGTTACGACTTAGCCCCAATTACCAGTTTTACCCTAGGACGCTCCTTGCGGTTACGTACTTCAGGTACCCCCGGCTTTCATGGCTTGACGGGCGGTGTGTACAAGGCCCGGGAACGTATTCACCGCGCCATGGCTGATGCGCGATTACTAGCGAATCCAGCTTCACGAAGTCGGGTTGCAGACTTCGATCCGAACTGAGAGAGGCTTTTGGGATTAGCATCCTGTCACCAGGTAGCTGCCTTCTGTACCCCCCATTGTAACACGTGTGTAGCCCCGGACGTAAGGGCCGTGCTGATTTGACGTCATCCCCACCTTCCTCACATCTTACGACGGCAGTCTCTCTAGAGTCCTCAGCATGACCTGTTAGTAACTAAAGATAAGGGTTGCGCTCGTTATGGCACTTAAGCCGACACCTCACGGCACGAGCTGACGACAACCATGCAGCACCTTCACATTTGCCTTACGGCTATACTGTTTCCAATATATTCAAATGCAATTTAAGCCCGGGTAAGGTTCCTCGCGTATCATCGAATTAAACCACATGTTCCTCCGCTTGTGCGGGCCCCCGTCAATTCCTTTGAGTTTCACCGTTGCCGGCGTACTCCCCAGGTGGAATACTTAATGCTTTCGCTTGGCCGCTTACTGTATATCGCAAACAGCGAGTATTCATCGTTTACTGTGTGGACTACCAGGGTATCTAATCCTGTTTGATACCCACACTTTCGAGCATCAGTGTCAGTTGCAGTCCAGTGAGCTGCCTTCGCAATCGGAGTTCTTCGTGATATCTAAGCATTTCACCGCTACACCACGAATTCCGCCCACCTCTACTGTACTCAAGACAGCCAGTATCAACTGCAATTTTACGGTTGAGCCGCAAACTTTCACAACTGACTTAACTGTCCACCTACGCTCCCTTTAAACCCAATAAATCCGGATAACGCTCGGATCCTCCGTATTACCGCGGCTGCTGGCACGGAGTTAGCCGATCCTTATTCATATGGTACATACAAAATTCCACACGTGGAAAACTTTATTCCCATATAAAAGAAGTTTACAACCCATAGGGCAGTCATCCTTCACGCTACTTGGCTGGTTCAGGCCTGCGCCCATTGACCAATATTCCTCACTGCTGCCTCCCGTAGGAGTTTGGACCGTGTCTCAGTTCCAATGTGGGGGACCTTCCTCTCAGAACCCCTATCCATCGAAGGTTTGGTGAGCCGTTACCTCACCAACTGCCTAATGGAACGCATCCCCATCGATAACCGAAATTCTTTAATAACAAGACCATGCGGTCTGATTATACCATCGGGTATTAATCTTTCTTTCGAAAGGCTATCCCCGAGTTATCGGCAGGTTGGATACGTGTTACTCACCCGTGCGCCGGTCGCCATCTCCAGTTTGCAAGCAAACTGAAATGCTGCCCCTCGACTTGCATGTGTTAAGCCTGTAGCTAGCGTTCATCCTGAGCCAGGATCAAACTCTTCATTGTAAAAGTATTGTTAGTCAGCATAAAGCTGATTTTTGCTCTGTTCAGGATGCCGTACAATTTATTGACTTCATTAATACCTTACGTCTCATGCATATTACTATATATATAAGACAAGTATTGACGGTTCTATTTTTTCTTGTACTACTTGTATTGTTTATCAATATTTCAAAGAACTTGCTGCTTTCGTTTTAAAAGCGGGTGCAAAGGTAAGAGGTTTTATTTTAACCACCAAATGTTTTCGGAAGTTTTTTTTCGCTTTTCTTTTTCTATCGTTTCTCAGACTCTCTTAGCGAAAGGGAAAGAAGGTAAAGAAGAAAAACAAAACGCCTTTTCTTTGCGAATCGGACTGCAAAGATAAGAACTTTTAGCTTTATCTTCCAAACTTTATCGGAAGTTTTTTTGTTCTTATGGTCAAGCAGTACTGCGCTTTTACACTAAGTCAATTTAACAAGGCTTTCTTCTCTTGGAAAGCGGGTGCAAAAGTACTCCCTTTTCAAATATGCTCCAAACTTAAATCACTCTTTTTTTGAATTATTTTTGAGGATAGAAGCTAAAGTGTTGA
>NZ_QTLF01000063.1:0-6722 GCF_003434395.1 Bacteroides sp. AM23-12 | reverse complement strand
GGACGCTGTCACGCCCGTCAGCCGAGACATAGACGGGGAACAGGTAAGCGACTTCCTGGCTTCCAAGCCCTGCCAGGGGGAAGACACTGAAAGTAATATCCAACGCATCTCTACCCGGTTCACGCTCCACACGGCTGTTTGAATAATCCCAACGCGAGGTACCTGACGTTGATAAAATGTCCTGGGCGGAAGAAAACAAGGGAAACATTCCCAGGCAGCCCATGATAAGGATTTGCTTCTTGTTAATATGGTAAGGTTTCATTGATATACATTTTTAGCATGATAGAATAAAAAATTGTGTCCCCGGATTCAGGGAGTTATTTCAACATGTAAATAATTGAAATGGCGGCCCTGGTGGGACCTATGTAGTCCGCATCCCCCTTGCCCAGCTTCTGCCCGCAGGTGGTACACCTGTACTTGTCATAACGGGCGTGCACGTAACCGATACCCAAGGAGGCCTCGATATTGAAACGGTTGGAAAGCACCCACTGGTAACCGGCGCTCAACCCGCCTCCCCAGAAATAACCCTCGTAACGGTGGTCCTTCATGTTTCTGTCCCCTTTCTGAAGCACGAAGGGGACATCGACACCTCCGATATTCATCTGGCCGCCATGGGCATGCAACCCGAAGAACCAGCCGTTGAAAACGTCACAGGTCCAATAACGGAGCTCCGGCTGGACAAGCCAGTGACTGAACTTCTTTGCCTTGTACCGGGAAGACGTGGCGTCCCGCGTGTAGAAAAAGAAATTCATACCCACCTGTGTGTCAAGGGTCCATTTACGCCCCATGGAGAACTCCAAGGAGAGGTTGGGAGTTTTCAAGGCATCGTAGGCCAGATTGTTCTTCAAGGCGACCTTTTGAGAGAAGGCACCAGCCGAACAAAGCAAAAACACCAGAAGAAAAAACGGTTTCATCATACTGTTATTCATTGTTTCGTTACTTTATTTTATAAAAGGACAAGCCAAAGTTATCCTTATGTAATAATCATTAATAAAAATGCAGCTTCCCGGAAAAGACTCCAGAATCTTTCTTGCACGTATAGAGTGGACGGCCGGAAACTCCTGCCCACACCAGAAGGACCTGCAGGGACGCAACCCGCCCACGAGACTTAAAAGTCTTTCAGCCGATCCGGCGAAAGCCGAATAGAGGACACCGTCCCGAGTATGCAGGTAAATCGAATCCCTGTTGGACCATTCCATGTTGAATATCTCATGACTCATTCGCATAATGTAAACCTTTATTCGATGACTTTCTTATTTTCCACTCTCTCCCGTAGAGAGTGGAAAATTTTTCAAAATCCGCTCTGGAAAGCGGTTATAGATGCCAAAAAGAAATAAAAGATGAAACATGGACAGATTTTATCATATAACTAACTGAAAATAAGATTACTAATATTTTCATTAGGCAACAAAAACAGAAACAATGGAACTTTTTTATTTGAACGAGCACACGTCTTGTTATAATTACTCAAAATCTATGCAGGAGGGATTCCGGTATTATAAATTTGACGAAGGATTGAACCACGAGGAGGAATTGGTAAAAGATTGTATCCTGTTCGTACTCAAGGGAAGTCTGCAATTCTCCTGCAACGGTTTTCAGTTCACTGTTTCATCAGGAGAGATGGTCTTTTTTTGCCGTGACAGCCTGTTTAACACCCAATCACTGGAAAAATGTGAAGTCGTGGCTGCCCTGTTCGAGGGGGGAGTATGGCCCTGTCAAAGGGCCTCCTTTTCAGAGTTATACCACCTGAGGGAAATTGTCGAATATCGTATGGAACCTCTTGAAATCAGGGATCGGTTATGCAAATTTCTTGAACTACTGGTGTCTTATCTGGAAGATGGAGCGAACTGTATCCATTTTCACGAAATAAAACTCAAGGAACTTTTCTGGAACATTCGCTTTTACTATTCCAGACAGGAACTTGCGAATTTTTTCTATATGATTATAGGCCGTTCGCAAGACTTCAAAAATAAGGTCTTGAACAATTACAAAAGTTGCAGGACCGTAAAAGAACTCGCATCGGCCTGTGATATCTCCCTTTCCGCCTTCAAAAGACAGTTTTCCGCGGAGTTTGGAGAGGCTCCAGCCGAATGGATGCAGAAACAGTTGTTGGGAGAAATCAAATACAAACTTTCAGTTACAGACCTGCCGTTGGGAACCATTGCCAATGAACTGGAGTTTTCCTCTCTTGCACACTTCTCCAGATTTTGCAAAAGATGTCTGGGATGTTCTCCCAGAGAGTTAAGACAGCAGATAAAAGGCGGTTAAACAATCTCTGAATGGGGGAGATAAGAAATTGATAAATAATAGAGCCAAAACGGAAACAGCCAACAAAATTATTGTCTTTAAATTTGCAGCGTAATCCAAATAAAAAAAGGATTACGCTATTTTTTTAACACATGCTGTAAGTTTTTTTGATTTTCCACTCTCTACGGGAGAGAGTGAAGAAACAGGAACAAATATACGTATATTGTGATAATATACTATAATTAAAGTGAAAAAAAATCTTAGATAATAGAATTTAACTAATGTAGAAAAATATTATTATTCCATTAAATCATCTGTTTACCCAACAGATGCCGGTCCAAAACGTAGATACCATAACATGTAAATCCCTCTCGTAGCCATCTTTCAATTGAAGACGGTATAAGATAAATTAGCTAAATAAGGTGTTCCTTTTTTTCCTGTATAATCCCGCCACGTGCACCAAGGCGGGATTTACAGAAACATCCGGGAATGGTAAAATTATCGGTGGTAAAAGCCTCTTTGGGAGTGGTTAACCGCCGTCCATCGTCCAGACGGGAACTGAAGAATTTGAGCTGATATCTTTCGCGGTCGGGCCCGGTCAATCATCCACCGCTAAAATGAAGTCAGCCACTTGATTATTAACCGCATCCAGTGCGGAATGATCCAGTTCTTTCAGATAGATTCGGGTCGTTTTTTCCGACGTATGCCCCAGACACTCACCAATAACATGAACCGAGGCACCGTTCACCTTGGCTATCGTGGCCCATGAATGGCGGGCCGCGTGAAGTCTCAGCGGGAATTCCAAACCAATGACCCGGGAAATCTTTCCCAGGGAGTAACGAATCCTATGGTAGGCACTTCTATAACCAGCGTACGGATCCCGTTCTGTCGGAAACAACGGGAAGATGTATTCTCCCGGTACATTCTTGTATCTTTCCAGGATACGACTGATCTCCTTGTTTATACCTACCCGCATCAATTGATCGGTCTTGTGACGCCTGTAACAGATTTCACCCGGGAAAACATGCCTCTTTTTTAGCAATGCAATATCGACGAATGACATTCCACGCGTGTAAAAGCTGAACATGAAAATGTCCCGGGCAAGAGATAATGGGCTGTCCTTTTCCAGTTCAATTGCGGATAGTGTTTTAATCACAACCGGATCAAGGGAGCGTTTGAGAGTTTTTTCCGTTTTAATGCTTATATCGCGAAATGGGCAAGGAAGTTCCAGGCCCATCTCCCGACATCCCTTCCTGAAAAGAGCCTTGATATTATGCAGATAAAAACCAATGGTGTTATCGCATATACCCGAAGCGAGTAGTTTCCCCTGGTAGTCGGAAATGATCCGGGAAGAGAGTTTTATGAAAGGAAAATCCTTTTTTCCCAGGTACCTCTGCATGGAACGCAGGCTGGAGGCGTATGCCCGGGCTGTTCCCTCATGACCGCATTCACGAAGCTCTCGGATTTTCCGTGAAAAATAGAAATAAAAACCGGCTTCGCGGGTTAACACGCCGTAAGTCCTGAATACGTCCTCTATTTCGTATTCCCGGGATTTCTTCTCTATCATTGAAATACACTTTAACAGTACCCTTGAGATACTTTCGCACCTGTTGTTGATCCTCCGAATCGACTCCGGGGTGTTTTCCCCGCCGTCGATAACCCTCCCTTTTACGGGATCAAACAGGGTATCCGGGATGCTGAATCCTGTATAAACAACCTTTTTCCTTCGCTTGTGAAGAACCTGCACGACTAACGGGAATTTGCCGGACCGGTTGCTCCTTCCTTTTACCAATACTGTTTTAACTGTTGCCATAAGTTTTTTATTAGTTAGACATTTGACGCTTCCTTGTTTCCTGGAAAGGAAGCATAAACTTATATGCATCAAATCGGAAAAAGACCAAAAAAGTTCAGTAACCAAGCGGGAAAATTGCACGAAAGACGGGAAGTCGGTTCCAGACCCGTCGGTAAGGGAACGGTACGTCTTGTATGTATAGGATTTTTTTCAACTTGCCAAACATGAAAAATGGAACAGGGTGAGATGGTAAAGCATGTCCCAATACATCCCCAAGTAAACCACGGGGATTAAGCATGGCAGATGGGATTTTTTCGCTGCACAAGACAAAAAAGGCGGCCCCACCTGCCGCCTGTAGATTGATAAAGAGAGAATTCCATCCTACGCAAGATGATCAAAGCCATATGGATCCAGCTTCCACATCCCCCGCCTGGTAGGTATAGGAGATGAACTCCTCAAGCGCCTCCTTCCATGTAAGACTGAAGGTTTTCATGATGGAGTGTAGCGTGCGGTTGCTGTCTTCATCCAGGCTATCCTCCCCGATCAGGTTCACATCTGCCTCCGGGTCCACATCAACAAACTCCTCGCGGCTCCAAAACACCACTACCGGGATGCTCAGGTTAATATCCCATGTTCCACGCTGGATCAATACCCCGGAGGGCTTGTAGAACGGGTCAAAGCCGTTTGTCTGCGGGTTCTTTTTAGAATTGTAGCCGTGATACAGGCGGAGTTTCAGGTCAAACTCCTTGCGGTCCTTCAGGAACCGGATAACTCCTTTTAATCCTACCGGGTTAGTGCCTCCCGTAATTTCCGCCTCGTTGTCATGTTTGGTCTTGTCCCAGGGCGTGGTATCCACATAGAGATAATCCACCAGTGCCTCCGGATCATTGTCGTCAGCTTCCGGTTTCCCGTCAAAGGTAGGTCTCACGTTCTCCGGGGTGAAGAAATGCTGGTGGATATTCTCCTGCCCGTTCTCCACGAACTGGCCGTTCATTAACTCTCCTTTGGAATTGTAGTAATAGATAAACATCAGGTAAACCGGGGCCGGGGTAAAGTTGTTTCCATTTTTATATTCGCCGTTTTTCTGAACGTAAAACTTGCCCTGGCTTCCTTCAGCAAGGGTCCATCCACTGCCGGTCTTCAGTTCATAAGTGATCTCCTGGACACGTTTCATATACCTGGCCGGGGATTCCGGATTTTGGTGGGGACCTCCGGCCTTCTGTATCTCGTTCCAGTCAGCGTGCAGGTGGCATTCAACGAGGCGGACGGTCATTTTTGCCGGGTCCTCATGCAGTTTGTTCTTCGTCTCGTCTTCTGGTATTACAGGATCCTTGCTGCAAGAGTTCAGCGACAGGACAAGGGACACTCCTACCAGAAGTGCCCACACGGTTTTACATGCAATTGTTCTCATTTTTCTTTTTATTTATTAGTGTTGATTATAATTGTTATAAATTAAAAAATCCAGTTTACACCGCAACGCACATCACGTCCCATATCATGCGCATAGTAACGCGAGCGGTTGGTGTATTCCTTATACTCACGGTTCAGGAGGTTGTCTGCCGACAGCATGAACCGGACCTGGTGTCCCCGTTTCACGGGAAGTTCAAGACCGGCATCGAACCCGAGGAGATGGTACGCCGGGGGAGTATACGGGATAAGATCCGTGTCCGGATCAAACCGCCTCTGTTTTGCGGTGAAACGGTGCCTGATGTTCAGACGCAGCCTGAGATGCGATTTCGTCTCGTGGATCCACGCAAGTTCATGGCTGAAACGGAAGGAGGGAATATAAGGAAGATAATTACCCTTTGTCCGTTCGTTTGCCCGTATAAAGGAGACGACGGCATGGTAGTCCCATGAACCGTCCGGAGTGAAACGCAGGTCAAAGTCCATACCGCGGAAGAAAGCCGGGGTCTGCTTGTACTGGAAGACCGGGTATGCCCCCGAAATCACGGTGACTGTCTCTTTCTCCGGCCCGTCATAGATATAGCCGTCCACCCATTGCAGGTAACCGTCCAGACAGACGCTGAACATCCCGTCGCCGTAACGGAGGGAAGATATCCATTTGTAGCTTCTTTCCGAGTGCATCGCAGAGTCTCCCCTGACAAACATCCCAGACCCGAGCTCGTTCCCGTTGCTGTACAGTTCATACACGTGAGGGGCACGCCAAGCCAGACCGAAGTTGGAGGTGAGCCTCCAGCGTCTGGAAAGTTGATAGTGTCCTCCCAGGCTGTAGGACACGTTGTTAAACTTTCTTGTCCCGCCATAGGGGCTTCCCGTCCAGTCATAACCACTGGCACGGGTTTCCTGCATATCCAGGCGGAGGCCTGCTTCAACGCCTCCCCTGGCCAGGTGATATTTCCCGATTCCGTATATCCCTGCCTGTGTCTCCGTGTAGTTCGGGATAACGGGCACGAATCCGGTACCCGCGCGGCTGTGGTTCTCGATGAACATGACCTGACCTCCCGCCTCGACCTGCCAGGAGCGGTAATCCCGCTTCCAGCGCAGAAGATGCTGGAATGAATTCAGGTGCAGGGAAACCGCCGGAATGTTAGAATCCAGCCGCCGGACACGGTTTTCCTGCCTATCGTCCTTCTGCCAGGTACTCTGCCAGTGAATACTCCCCCCCTTCTTCATGCCGAGCCGCATCCTGCCGAATGCGATCTGATGGGTGACCTCCTGGTAG
>NZ_QTLF01000062.1:352-8486 GCF_003434395.1 Bacteroides sp. AM23-12 | reverse complement strand
TGTCTCAGCGCTTCCGCTGCTGCCGCTCCCTGCCGGAAAACCGTTGCAGAAAAAGCTGGTTGTACTGCGCAATGCAGTGATTCGGCTGCGAAATCTGTACAGGCTGCGCCGGAGTCTTCAACGGCTGAAACCTGATCTGGTCTTCTTCGCCTGCCTCGACGATATGCTGCCTACATTGGCTCCCTTATGGCTGTTCAATCTTTTGCTGCCCTATCAGTGGAGCGGCCTGCTGGTTCAGTCCGCCCTGCCGCCTTACCACCGAGGGATGCCCGATACACGCCCTTTCCTGCGAAGCAAGAACTGCGTAGGAGTAGGCATACTGAACGAATATTCAGCGAAAGACCTGGAAACATTTCAGCGCCACATTCTGCTGTTTCCCGACTTTGCCGATCTTTCGGCTCCCGCCACAAACTACCCGTTGCTGCGCAAACTGAAGGAGAAAGCCAGAGGAAGGAAGGTGATATCCCTGCTCGGTTCCATCAATTTCCGCAAGGGGATAAAGTTACTGTTAGAGAGTATCCCTTTATTGCCAAAGGATGAATATTTCTTCCTCATTGCGGGGAAATCATCTCTCACCGCACAACAGGAAAACGACCTGCGGGCGTTCGGGGAGTCAAGGAATAACTGTCTGTTCTCATTGGAGAAGATTCCCGATGAAAGCTGTTTCAATGCCCTGATAGCGGAGAGCGACCTTATTTTTGCCGCATACAAGCAGTTCACCGGCAGCAGCAACCTCCTGACCAAAGCTGCCGCCTTCCGCAAACCGGTCATAGTCAGCCGCGGCCTCTGCATGGGGCGGAGGGTAGAGCAGTACGGAACAGGTCAAACCACCGGAGAAGACAACGCCGGAGAATGCAGCGCAGCTATCCGCTCGCTGTGTACCGAAACAAGGATGGATACTCAGACTTTCGCCCGGTACGCCCACGAACACGAAGTGGAGAAACTAATCACATGTTTTAATCAAATCAGCAAGCATATACAATGAAAGTACTTTTTACATTCGGAGGAATCCCCCACTACCTGAATGCCATGCTCAACAGGCTACAGGCAAAAGGAGTAGAAATAACCGTTGTCAGTCCAAAGAAAGGGAATACGACCATAGGCAAAGGGGTGAAAATGGTAGAAGGAGGAATCTACAAGCATCTGACTACACCGGAGAAGAAGATGTTCTACGGAAAAAGCGCTTTCCCCGCCCTTCCCGAAATCATTGCGGAAGAAAAACCGGATATAGTGGTAATAGGATGGCCCTACTTCCTGCAAGTATTCTTCCAGCCCGCACTGAGAAAGGCTATGAAGTCCTGCAACGCCAAGCTGGTGATTCGTGAAATCCCCTTCCAGACTCCTCCCTACGGAAAGATCAAGGAATATTTCAAAGCCAATCCGATGCACGACGAAGGTATGCGCCTGCTCAGCAAGGGGACCGGATTCTATCTGCGCCAATGGATAACGGCAAGGATACGGAAGTACTGCTACGCCCAAGCTGCCGGAACGCTGAACTACTCGACAGCCGCCTACGACATCCTCCCCTCTTACGGAGTAAAGAAGGAGCAGATACACGTCACTTACAACTCGACCGATACGGAAGCGCTTCTCAAAGAAAAAGAATCCGTACTGGCTTCCCCCTCCATCCTTCCCCCGTGCGACCGTCGACTGCTGCACATCGGACGGCTCGTAAAATGGAAACGGGTAGATTTATTAATAGAGGCTTTCCGGAAGGTAGCTGCCGACTATCCGGAAGCGGAACTGGTGATCGTAGGAGACGGACCGGAACTGGACAACCTCAGACAACAGGCAAACGACCTGCAACTGGCAGACAGCATCCGCTTTATCGGAGCCGTCTATGACCCGAAGACACTGGGCGCCTATATGAACGAATCGAGTATCTATGTGCTTGCCGGCATGGGAGGGCTTTCGATCAATGATGCCATGACGTATGGTATGCCCGTCCTTTGTGCCGTATGCGACAGTACGGAACGCGACCTGGTCATGGAAGGCAAGAACGGCTATTTCTTCAAGGACGGAGACGCCGATAGCCTGGCAGGTAGAATCAGAGAGATGTTCGAATCTCCCGAACGCTGCAAGGAGATGGGAAAAGAATCGGAACGGATGATCCGGGAAAAGATCAATATGGAGACGGTCAGCGAACGCTACCTGAAGGCTTTTCAAGAGATTCTTCGTCTCACTCATCTTCGCGATTCCGGTAATTAGCCGGTGAAGTCCCCAAATGCATCTTTACGTACTTCCCGAAAAAGGACTGGTTGGGGAAGTTGAACTCTTCCGCTATTTCCTTGACGGACTTGTCCGAACGTTTCAGCCGGTACTTGATATGTTCTATCGTCGTTTCATTGATCAAGTCCAGCGGAGTCCTGCCACACGCTTGCTTGATGACTTTCGAAAAATGCTTCGGAGTGTAGCAGAGCGCATCCGCATAATAACTCACAGAACGGTGCATACCCTTGTCTTTCGATAATAGCTCCACGAATTTCCGCAGGGTATAATCCGCCTGTTTGATGCCTTCTTTCGGACTGTCCCCCTTGTCGGGAGCATCGATTTCCTTGTGAAGCTGTCCCAGCATCTCACAAAAAAGGGCGGAGAAGAGATGCTGCATCACTTCCCTGTGATAATAATGAGGTTCATCATTGATCTTCGCCACAATCAAATCCCGATAAAACCTGAAAACAGGATCATCCCCGCCTTCGCTGATAGACTTCACCGGATTGTTGTGGATATGAGCAGCGGTATTCCACGTTTTCTTCTCCATTTTAATAATGCGTTGCAGAAAACGGGTAGAGAATCCCGCCAGCCTTATCTTATATTTAGGACTCAGCATCGTACGACTGATCAGTGTATTGGGAAGACCGAGCAGCAAGTCGCCCGCCTGCAACTGATACGTCCGGTAGTTGATATCCAGCTGGATACACCCTTCTGCACAGACAGCAATAAGGAAACAGTTCAGCCGGACTGTATCATTACTATACGGAATCCCGTCCAGACTGTTGACTATCGCAAAATCATCGTCTATATAATCAAGGATATGCTGACTCTTCTTAAAGTCTTCTATATCTACTGTCATAATGTTCTCTTTTTCCATAGCCTCTCCTTTTTTACTTTTTTGCAAAGTTGGTAAATAATAGGGAAAACAGAATGTCCCAAACTCCTTTATAATTGTTTGATATGTCGTTTATACGCAAATAGTTAGCCACAACAAATACAAATAACGAAAACAGGACATTCATAGAGAAAAATCGGTCACCATTGACTTGTTCTTTTCTCCTACTTTTGTTCTGATTTTAATAAAAGACAAAAAGAGTAAGTATGATTACAGTGAACAAAAAATGGATACGGCTGATAGGAATTGTCGGTTGTACAGTGTGGATGGCATCGTGCAAACAGGCACCGGATGCAGGAGTGAAATCTTCTTATGCAGTCATGCAGATAGAACCAACGGACAAAGAACTTTCTTCCTCCTATTCGGCAACCATACGCGGGCGACAGGATATTGACATCTATCCGCAAGTGTCGGGAACAATCGAGAAACTCTGCGTGACCGAAGGTCAGAAAGTACGTCGGGGACAGTTGCTTTTCATCATTGACCAAGTACCTTACAGAGCCGTGCTCAAAACCGCCACCGCCAATGTGGAAGCGGCCCGCGCCGCTACAAGCACCGCCGAACTGACTTACAAGAGCAACAAGGAACTGTATGCGCAGAAAGTCGTTTCAGAATTTAGCCTGAAGACTGCCGAAAACTCTTATCTCACCGCCAAGGCACAACTGGCACAGGCTGAAGCTCAGGAAATAAGCGCACGCAACAACCTCTCTTATACCGAAGTGAAAAGTCCCAGTGACGGAGTTGTAGGCGCATTGCCCTATCGTGCAGGCGCATTGGTAAGCGCCAACATTCCTTATCCGCTCACTACGGTCAGTGACAATTCGGATATGTACGTCTATTTCTCGATGACCGAAAACCAACTGCTCGCCCTTACCCGACAGTACGGCGACATGGACGAAGCGTTAAAGAATATGCCGGAAGTGGAACTGATTCTGAACGACAACTCAGTCTATCAGAAGAAAGGTACCATCGAATCCATCAGTGGAGTGATCGACCGTCAGACAGGGACCGTAGTGGCACGCGTAGTGTTCCCCAACGAATCACGGCTGCTTCATAGCGGAGCATCGGGCACGGTAGTAGTGCCGAGCATCTACAAGAACTGCATCGCCATCCCGCAGACAGCTACCGTGCGGATGCAGGACAAAACAATTGTATATAAGGTAGTGGACGGCATAGCGGTCTCCACCCTGATCACCGTAGCCGGAATCAACGACGGACGCGAATATATAGTGCTGGACGGCTTGAAAGCTGGTGACGAAATTGTATCGGAAGGCGCCGGACTGGTGCGCGAAGGTACACAGGTTAAATAAGAAGGAGACTGATTATGAAAGGAAATATATTTATCAAACGGCCGGTGATGGCTATCTCCATCTCCGTGCTGATTCTCGCCATAGGGCTTATCTCGCTCTTCACCCTGCCGGTGGAGCAATATCCCGACATCGCACCTCCTACGGTCTATGTGGCTGCCAGCTATACGGGCGCCGATGCCGAAGCAGTGATGAACAGCGTCATCATGCCGCTGGAAGAGAGCATCAACGGGGTGGAAGACATGATGTATATCACGTCCAGCGCCTCCAATGCAGGTCTGGCTATCATACAGGTTTACTTCAAACAAGGCACCGACCCCGATATGGCAGCTGTCAACGTACAGAACCGTGTAGCCAAAGCACAGGGACTGCTGCCCGCCGAAGTAACGAAAGTCGGCGTAAGCACGATGAAACGACAGACCAGCTTCCTGCAAATCGGCGCAATGGTCTGCACCGACGGTCGCTACGACCAGACCTTCCTTGCCAATTATCTGGACATCAACGTCATCCCGCAGATCAAACGTATCGAGGGAGTAGGAGACGTCATGGAGCTGGGCGATACCTACAGTATGCGTATCTGGCTGAAACCGGAACGGATGGCACAATACGGACTGGTGCCTTCGGACATCACCAGCGTGCTGGGCGAGCAGAACATTGAAGCCCCTACCGGCTCACTGGGCGAGAGTTCGCAGAACGTCTTCCAGTTCACGATGAAATATCGCGGAAGACTGAAGAGCGTGGAAGAATTTCAGAACACCGTTGTCCGCTCGCGTGAAGACGGCTCGATACTCCGTCTGAAAGATGTGGCGGATGTAGAACTGGGCACTATGACTTATAGTTTCCGCAGTGAAATGGACAGCCAGCCTGCCGTGCTCTATATGATCTTCCAGACGGCAGGTTCCAATGCGACCGCTGTCAATAAAGAAATTACCGCCCAGATGGAGCGGATGGAGAAAAACCTGCCGGAAGGAACGGAGTTCGTCACCATGATGAGTTCGAACGACTTCCTCTTCGCTTCCATACACAACGTGGTGGAAACACTGATTATCGCCATCATTCTGGTCATCCTCGTGGTATACTTCTTCTTGCAGGACTTGAAGAGTACGCTCATCCCGTCTATCTCCATCATCGTGTCACTGGTAGGTACGTTTGCCTGTCTGGTAGCTGCGGGATTCAGTCTGAACATCCTGACCCTGTTTGCACTGGTGCTTGCCATCGGTACGGTGGTGGATGACGCCATTGTGGTGGTGGAAGCGGTGCAGTCCAAGTTTGACGCCGGATATAAGTCGCCCTACCTTGCCACCAAAGATGCGATGGGCGACGTGACGATGGCTATCGTCTCCTGTACCTGTGTCTTCATGGCCGTATTTATCCCCGTCACCTTCATGGGAGGTACTTCGGGCGTGTTCTATACCCAATTCGGTATCACGATGGCAACTGCCGTAGGTATCTCCATGATCTCGGCTCTGACCCTGTGTCCCGCCCTGTGCGCCATCATGATGCGTCCGTCGGACGGAACCAAGAGCGCCAAGAGTATCAACGGACGGGTACGCGCAGCTTACAACGCTTCGTTCAATGCCGTGCTGGGCAAGTATAAGAAAGGGGTGATGTACTTCATCCGCCATCGCTGGATGGTATGGACTTCACTGGCTGCTACCATCGTCCTGCTGGTTTATCTGATGAGCACGACCAAGACGGGACTCGTGCCGCAGGAAGACCAGGGTGTTATCATGGTGAATGTCAGCATCTCACCGGGAAGCACGCTCGAAGAAACGACGAAAGTAATGGACCGGCTGGAAAACATTCTGAAAGATACGCCCGAAATAGAACACTACGCCCGCGTAGCAGGATACGGTCTGATCTCCGGTCAGGGAACTTCGTACGGTACGATCATTGTCCGCCTGAAAGACTGGAGCGAACGAAAAGGAAAGGAACACGGTTCGGATGCCGTAGCTTCCCGCCTCAACGCACAATTCCAGTCCATCAAGGAAGCGCAGATATTCAGCTTCCAGCCCGCCATGATTCCGGGATACGGTATGGGTAACTCCCTCGAACTGAACCTTCAGGATATGACAGGCGGTGATCTGGCTACGTTCTACGATGCGTCCACACAGTTCCTCAACGCCTTGAACCAGCGTCCGGAAGTGGCTATGGCTTATACATCCTACGCCATCAACTTCCCGCAGCTCTCGGTAGAAGTGGATGCTGCCAAATGTAAGCGTGCAGGAATTTCGCCAAGCGCGGTACTCGATGCGGTAGGCAGTTATTGCGGTGGAGCGTATATCTCCAACTACAATCAATACGGTAAAGTATATCGTGTCATGATGCAGGCATCGCCCGAATACCGTCTGGACGAACAGGCATTGAACAATATGTTTGTGCGCAACGGTACGGAAATGGCTCCGGTGAGCCAGTTCGTTACACTGAAGCAGGTACTGGGACCGGAAACGGCCAACCGTTTCAACCTCTACAGCACCATCACAGCCAATGTGAATCCTGCCGACGGTTACTCTTCGGGTGAAGTGCAGAAAGTGATTGAAGAAGTGGCCGCAGAATCGTTGCCGATGGGTTACGGATACGAATATGGCGGTATGGCACGCGAAGAAGCAAGCAGCGGCGGCGCCCAGACGGTTTTCATCTACGCCATCTGTATCTTCCTGATCTATCTGATTCTGGCTTGTCTCTACGAAAGTTTCCTCGTACCGTTTGCCGTTATCTTCTCCGTACCGTTCGGATTAATGGGCTCGTTCCTGTTCGCCAAGATACTCGGACTGGAGAATAACATCTATTTGCAGACAGGGGTGATCATGCTGATCGGCTTGCTGGCCAAGACGGCTATTCTGATTACGGAGTACGCCATCGAACGCCGCCGCAAAGGGATGGGCATCGTGGAATCGGCCTACTCTGCCGCACAGGTCCGCCTGCGTCCTATCCTGATGACGGTGCTGACAATGATCTTCGGTATGCTTCCGCTGATGTTCTCTTCCGGTGCGGGTGCCAATGGCAACAGTTCGCTGGGTACGGGTGTCGTAGGCGGTATGGCTGTCGGAACGGTGGCATTGCTCTTTGTCGTTCCGGTCTTCTACATCATCTTTGAATACTTGCAGGAGAAAATCCGCAAACCGATGGAAGAAGAAGCAGATGTACAAGTGCTTTTAGAAAAAGAGAAAAGTGAAGCTGAACGTGAACGTTAATAAATAAAAGAAAGAATGAAGAAAAATATCATCCTGTTAGTTGCCATGAGTCTGACGCTGAGCGGTTGTGGCATCTATACCAAATACAAGCCCGCCACTTCCGTCCCCGACGATCTTTACGGCGGGGAAGTGGTGACGGAAGACACTGCCGGTCTGGGGAATATGGACTGGCGGGAACTCTTCACCGACCCTCATCTGCAGTCCCTCATCGAGACAGGGTTGCAGACCAATACCGACTACCAGTCCGCCCAGCTTCGCGTGGAAGAAGCTCAGGCAGTGCTGATGTCCGCCAAACTTGCTTTCCTGCCCGCCTTTGCGCTTTCCCCGCAGGGGACAGTGAGCAGCTTCGATACGAACAAAGCTACGCAGGGTTATTCGCTACCCGTTACCGCCAGTTGGGAACTGGACGTATTCGGCCGTATGCGCAACTCCAAGAAGCAGGCGAAAGCGCTGTATGCACAAAGTGAAGATTACCGTCAGGCAGTCCGCACGCAGCTAATAGCCGGTATAGCCAATACTTATTA
>NZ_QTLF01000062.1:0-342 GCF_003434395.1 Bacteroides sp. AM23-12 | reverse complement strand
TATTACACGCTGCTGATGCTGGACGAACAGCTCATCATCTCCCGACAGACGGAGGAGGCATGGAAAGAAACCGTAGCCTCTACCCGTTCCCTGATGAACGCCGGACTGGCGAACGAATCGGCTGTATCGCAGATGGAAGCGACTTATTATCAAGTGCAGGGTTCTGTGCTCGATTTGCAGCAGCAGATCAATCAGGTGGAGAACAGTCTTGCTTTATTATTGGCAGAGACACCCCGCAACTACGAACGCGGAACGTTGGCAGACCAACAGTTTCCTACGGACTTTGCCGTAGGAATCCCTGTCCGAATGCTTGCCGCCCGCCCCGATGTCCGCTCGGCCGAG
>NZ_QTLF01000061.1:0-9121 GCF_003434395.1 Bacteroides sp. AM23-12 | reverse complement strand
CCGGCACCGGCACCCGCCGCCAACAATTGTTTCCGCTCGCCGGCAAGCACTCTCCCCCATTTAGAAACCAGACATCCTACATACGAACCGATCTGCACCGAAGGTCCTTCACGTCCCAAAGACAAACCGGTGCTTAGCGCAAGTATTCCTCCCACAAACTTGGCAATCACCTCAATGAAAGGATGTTTATACGCAACTCTTCCATTGATAACTCCACGTGTTTGTGGAATACCTCCTCCTGTGATCAACGGCATCTTTTTCACCAGCCAGGAGACAAATATAAGAATCCCCCACATTAACAGAAAAAGAGGAAGGTACCAATACCATTTAGGATGAGAATCAAAGAAGTCATGGCGAAGATTGAAGAAGAACTGAAGCAGGTAATGATAAGGCACAGCAATAAGCCCCGTCAGTAACCCGACAAAGATACTGACAAAGTAAAGCCGCGCATCAATCAATTTGAGTTTGAAGATACGCCAACGTCCTCTGTCCTTTAATTTTTTAATCAGTCGAAACTCCATTCAGCAAAGTTTTCATTGTTTTCGCATGGATACAACAATTAATACCCCGCAGAGGTTTCAGACTGATAAATATTTAATCAGCTTTATCCTTCCAGCAGATTCAGACGCAGAATACCATGTATCATGAGTCAGCATCAACTACACGTCCGGCAAAGCTCTCTTTGCCGGACTGTGCATAGGCTGCCAAAACTTATCAGTAACAAGACACAATGAATAATCAAACGATACTGAAAAGAATAGATATATCTGCCTATGCCCAATTTGTGTTGACTTTAGTAAAATAAAACACTATAATAAATAATACCTAATCCATTATCTACTTTTGAGTTTGATGAGGGGTATGCTGTCTTTGTCTCTGGCGGTCTTGTCCGGGTTTATGACCTTGTCCCGGTTTCTGTCCTTTTCTACGGTCAAACTCTTTTCTGAATTTATTCATATTGCTCTTTTCCTGCTGATAAATCTTCATGATCTGCTTTTGAGACAGAATCTTGCTGAACTCATTATAATACTTCTCACGGATGTCCAGCATCTTACGACTCTGCGCAAACTGATCTTTCAACATTTTAGCGATTTCCGCATCTGTCATAACCGGTTTTGGAGTTTCTTTGGCAGTATTGGCTTCCGTACCTTGAGCTGCATCTTTTCTCGCTCTGGGTTTGAAGTTCATCATACGACACTCACGAAGTTCTTTCAGATACTTCTCGTATATCGGAGTAAACTTGGCTGCCGTTGCATCATCCAGCATGAGCGCTCTCACCATCTGATTGGTCTGCATCTGCATCATCTGCTCCGGTGTAGGATGCTGTTTTCTTTCTTTGTTTTCTTTATTCTGTGCAGAAAGGGTCATCTGGCTTCCCAAAAATAAAGCCATCAACACTACATAAATAAACTTAGTCTTCATAATCTTCACGTTTTAATAATTAATTGAGTTATTCAGTTTAAAAATATATCGTTTTCAGAGAAGCTGACGAGCTCTTCCAACTCCTCATCTGACAATTCCTTAATCCATTTATCTACCGGATCTGTTGTTACATTATTTTTATCGACAGCCAATATATTTGAAGCAGATGGTGTGTCGGTATTCATATAGCGGAGAGACGGCGTAAACAAAATCCCGGCCAATACTGCTGCTACAGCAATCACAGTAGGAATAATCCTTTTCAGCCGACGCTTCTTGCGTTGCTCGTCAACCGTACGTTCCAATATCTTACGCTGTGTCTCCTCAAAAAAGTTATCGGGAGTGCGATAAGGTGTCCGCTTACCAATATTGTCAAAATCAAAATCCTTATCCATGATGTTACCTGTTTAATATATATTCCTTTATCTTATCTTTCGCATAGTGATAATTCACTTTCAGTGTCTCAACCTTACTATCCAGAACACGGGCGATATCTTCATATTCCAGTTCATCGTAATAGCGCAAGTTGAAAACGATCCGCTGCTTTTCCGGCAAAGTCAATATAGCTTCCTGAAACTTTACAGCCAGTTCATCTTCGTAGTCGACATAGTCAGAAGCTTTCAGTTTACTCATCAGTTCTTCCTGAACATCTTCCGCTGATATTACTTCTTCTTTACGACTATTCAATAACCGAAGACACTCATTCGTTGCAATTCTGTAGATCCATGTACTCAGCGAACTTTCATTCCGGAACTGATCCAAATGGCGGAATACACGAATGAAGACTTCTTGCAGCACATCTTCCGCATCTTCGTGAGACACTACCATTCTCCGGATATAATTATATATCGGTTCCTGAAAACTGTCCACCAGCAACCTGAATCCCCGCTCGCGATCTGAGGAACAAGCTTTTCGGATTTTATCTTCGTTTATCATCTATTATTTCTGAGCTTTGGTTATTAGAACGCCGAAAAGGAACGAAGTTAAATGCACAAGAGCCGATTTTACATTTATTAATAGAAAAGAGGAAATATGACATTGGCATACAAGGAATAAAAAAACGCCTCCATAATCTTTTTCAAGACCATGGAGGCGCTGTTAACTCTTTATATACAAGCCGAAGTTGACTGAAAATCACCAGAACTTATTATGTTCCGCACTATATTCAAAACCTGCAGCTTTCAACTGACTGACAATATCTTCTCTGCTTACATCCATATCTTCGCAAAGCTCATCTAGCGAAGAATAACAGTCACGCAACTTCATATTGATGACACTGAACAGCACCATCGGATCTTTAGGCAATTCCATATTCTACAATCTTTTAAACCGGGCGCAAAGTTACAGCAATCCCGGCGAATGGCAAAACAAATCAAGGGCCGATTTCTTCTATTTTCAAAGAGATTCTCTCAATCAGCTTACCAAGTTCCTCTTCCAGAGGTATCACATTAAAATCCCTCCAGAAGTCTTCATCATATTTGAAATTCAGATCAGAGAAGATAGTACGCGTCGGTAATCTTTCTGCCCGCGGGAATGCAGTCACTTGTTCCGTATCCACTTTGCAAGTGATCATTTCAAACCAGATCTGCATCTGCGGACTAGCAGACAGCAACCGTCGCCGTTTCACCTTGAAAGAAAGGTCTCCACGGATATGATGAATATAATAGATACCTTGCCATGGTTTGTAGGAAATAGTATAAACCACCTTTTGCGGTATTATCTGAATGCCATGCGTGCGCCTTTCTACAAACATTTCCGACGCTTTCTTTACACGCTGGGGATCTACCTCAAAACGAGCTTGTAACAAGGCATTCGTCTCGGCATCAATATACAAATCTCCGCAATAGAGAGGCTCGATAATCTCCTTCTTTTGTGCAAAGTGTATGACATTCACACACCGGTCGTCTATGAATGTCACTCCCTGCGAAGTATACAGATAACCGTTATCACCTGCGTCAGGTATCAGGAATGAAGGCATATCCTTCATTATATCCATCTGAAAACATGCCTGAATGCCGGACTTCACCTTTACAAGCAGACTGTCTTTGGCTTCGACATTACTCAGCCGACTCATCTTCAACAGCTTCGCCTGATCGGAAACGGGAGAATGCGAAGCGATCTTATAAACTTTGAAAACTGCTTCAGTAAGATTCTGAACCTTATTTTTCAATAAAACTCCTTCACGGTAAAATGTGGTCAGGTAGGCAGGAGAATGAGAATAGTTCTGCTCTCTTTGCCTTCCCATTTCTTTCAGCAGCTTATAAGGATCGACCCATTGAACCACTACTTCCTGTAAAGGAACAACCTTTGGTTCCAAGCTCAGAATATGATGGCGACCTGCCAAAACTGAAACTTCCAGAGTTTGTGAAACATATCCTATATGAGAAAAAACAACCGAATCGTTTTGCAAAGAATCCGGTAAGGAAAGTCTGAACTCTCCTTCCTGATTAGTAATAATCCCCACAGATGTCCTCCGGACTCCAACGGATGCAGAAGCAACAGGCATTCCGGTTTCCTTATCCAGTAAAGTTCCGGTAAGCATCAGATTTACAGGGTGAACGGATGAAGGTTTCGCCTGTTGCTGTTTGGTCGGTGAAGAAGAAGTTATCAGAATATGAGTCCCTATTACTTTAAATTCCAGGCTGGTATCTCCTGTTATCTCATAAATAGCCTGACGAATGGTTCGCTCTCCTTTCCGTATCTTCACCGTTACATCATTATCTACTACTTTACTGTCATAGATAAACAGATAACCTGACTGCTGAGAAATATTGCCTAACAGTGAATAGACCGTTCCTTTCATCTTCGGCAGACTGATCATACGCTCCAGCACATCTTCTCCGTCAGCTCTCAACGTATCCGGTACGATAAAGAACAAACACAGAATCACCATATAGCGATAAACCATCCTCATCTCACTTTTTTTTATTTATTCTGTCAGTATGAATGTATCCCCCTGCCGTGTACACTTCAAATTAAGCGCATAGGCTATCAATGTAGCCACAGTCTCTGGAGATTCATTGGAAAATTCAACTGTCAGCTTTCTTTTTTCAAGCGCAGGAGAAGCTACACGTATCTGCGAACTGCCTGCATTCATATTCATTACTTTCAGAATATGCCCCAAAGATTCATCTTTAAAACAGACATGCTTCAGATAGCGATTCAACTCTCCGGCATTTTCAGTCGAACTGAGCAAAAGTTGCTGTGATTGCAATACCACTGTCTCACCAGCTTTGACATAACATTCTTTATTTCTCTTTTTAAGGGTTACCCTAACGGTTCCCCGTTGCACCGAAAGACGGAACGGAGCATCTTCGACGCTCTTTACACTAAAAGCAGTACCCAATACTTCAATCTTTACTTCCTTTGTATCAATCCAAAAAGGTTGCTTCTGTTTCTTTGCCACATCAAAAAAGGCATCTCCCTGCAAACTGACTTCCCGTTTATCAGAAACAAAATGTTCCGGATATCGGATAGAAGTCTCCTTTGCCAAGAACACGACAGAACCATCTTCCAGAGTCGTGACCAATGTAGGAACATCTTGATTCTCCTGTGTTATAAAGTCAGGTAATTCCTCTTTTTGACCGAATCCCCAATACAAAGTACTAAAAACCAAACCGACCACCATCGCCGCTACAGTGCCATAGCGTACCCACATCGGGATTTTAGGCATCCGATGGTCTTCTACAAGCAGATGATCTTTATCCAATCGGTCGTACAACCGATTCCAAGCCTGCTCCGTCTTTATTTTATGAATATCCGTTTTCATCATTTCATTTGAATATAATTTTCTATTTCTTTTCGCAAAGTTCGTAAAGTCTTCGTCATTTCCGCTTCCACCGTTTTGACGGAGAGAGAAAGCTGGACTGCAATTTCCGCATATTTCTTTCCCTCCGTCCGGTGCATTTTAAATATCTGCATTCTGCGTTCCGGCAATTTCTCAAGGGTATTATTTATCAGCTTCTGAAGTTCTTCATATTCCATCTGCTGATGAGGATCTGTCGCCTGTTCCGAAGAGGATGCAGTCAGCACAGACTCTCTATACCGCTCTTTGACCTCTTCATGCTCACAGTATTGAATTGACTGATTACGTGTCGCCCTGTAGAGGTAGTTTTTTACAGACTGGAAAATCTGTAACTGTTCCCTATCCTTCCAAAGCACATAAAACAGTTCCTCAACAATTTCCTCAGCCACCTCCATCCGTCCGGTAATGCTTGCCGCATACCAACACAAGGGAGAATAGTAACAGCGAAATAGTTCCTCAAACGCTTTTATGTCACCTGCCTTTATTTTTGTCAGTATGAGCAGTTCATTCAGCATACTTCTATCATTTTACGATTGTTCCCAAATATAAGAAAACAATTCTGATTTTAATTAGATTGCTTTTTCAATTTATCGACAGCATGTTCCAGAGACTCCGTAGGTGCTATGATATTATAATTTCCCCAGAAGTCTTCACTCCAGTAATTTCCGACTTTATCATAGAAAATCTGATTGGAGGTAAATACTTTATTCCGCGGAATTATCTCGGACGGACTCTCCCTCCGATCTGTCACCACCATTTCTGAGGTTACTGCATAGCTCGTAGAGAAAAGCCTCCGTTTCCAGTCGCATTTAAAACGAATATCATTGCGGATATAATTCAGATAAGTCCTTCCATCTATCGTTTTATAGGTTATCAGAAAAGATAACTCTTGCGGTTTGAATCTCAGTCCAAATGGTTTCTGATGAAGAATAGCAGCAATTGCTTTCGATTTATTCTGCATATCCAGATTCATCTCGATACGTGTAAACGACAGCTTATCACAATCTACATACAATTTCCCATGAAACAGCGCATATGGTAAAAGAACTCTCGGACGGAAATTAATAACATATTGTATCCGGTTATCGATCAATGCCGATTCAGCCATCCAGAACTCATAGTTGTTCAATTCTTCTGGTTCCAGCAGCGCCTCTTTATTCTTTACGATATCCAAAACTACAGATATATTAGGACCACCCATAACCTTTACTGCCAATGTATCACTAACTTTCTGACTTAGCAGACGGCGTCCTTTCAGAACCTGTAGTTTATCATAATCCGTAGTGCGATTGGTGTATGCTGTTTTCGACACATCAAGTACAGCTTCCGATACACTGATATAACGGCGCCCTTTCTGCACAGTCTCCCGATAGAAGCTGGTAAGCATATTCCGGTTGGCACTATAATTTACCGGAATCTTCTCAATCGCCTTTTCTATAATTGTACGCGGATTATTGGCATAAACGACCACTTCATTCAACTGGTTAGTATGAGGTATCATCCAGACCGTCAATTTAGAAGAATTATTCTTATCTAAAGATACATGACTATTGATATAGCCTATGTGAGAGATTTCCAACTCTCGCGGCACTTCTTCTTTCCTGACTTTCAGAGCAAACTCTCCCTCTGCATTTGTCACCGTACCGATATTACTTCCTTGCACAGATACATTCACGTTTTCAAGTGTTCTCTTATTTTGCTTATCCTTCACCATTCCGACAATCGTGAAATAATCTCCTGCATCCTGCGCCCATATATCAGCACTCCCTATCCATAGAAAAGCTAATAACCATCCAACCAAAAGTATAACTGACTTTTTCATCTTAATAAAGTTTTAAAGTAAATAATTCCTGCTTCTATAAATAAGATCGTTCAATCTGCAAATACCCTATTGTCTGAAATAAAAAAAATCAGTATCTTGCCCGACAGACAAAAATTATATTCTCAACAAATGATTAATTATGATACGCAAATTAGATAAAGCAGAATTTCAGCAGGCGACAACTTTAGCATTAGAAGTATACTTGCAATGTGGTCAGGATGATTTCGAAGACGAAGGTCTTGAGAGTTTCAAAAGTTTTATATTCAACGATAAATTGATGAATGAACTCTGCATTTATGGAGCTTTCGAAGAAAATAAACTAATAGGTATTATGGGAACCAAGAATGAGGGCAAACACATTTCTTTGTTTTTCATCAAAAAGGAATTCCATAGAAAAGGGATAGGCAAGCAACTGTTTGACTATTCCCAATGTGATTGTCCGGCAAATGAAATAACTGTAAACTCATCTACATACGCTATCAGGTTTTACGAATCTCTGGGATTTGAAAAAACAAACGACAGGCAACAAACAAACGGAATCAGTTATACTCCGATGAAACTCATATCAAACAAATAAAGAAGAAGATATTACCATTAGATTCCAGTTCCCCGGAGCCCAAATCTAATTGTTAATTATACTTTCAAAGTTACTACAAAAAAGTGAAATGCGGAAAGATATAGTGATAGAATTGAGTTACAAGGGTTTTGGTTGAAGTGGCGATAATCCGTGAAGCCATTACAATCCCTGCCGAAGCCAAATCCTGACGCCGCTACGTTACTTGTTCGTAACCATGCCCGAAAATGCGACAAACGGGTACGAATAGCGAAACAAGGCTCTAAGGAATAGTGAGTTATCCATAACTCATGCGAAAAATCAGGTTACGGAAAAAGATTGCGCCGTTCCTCCCCGTTTTGCGTACCAACACCGGACTCTTCACCAACTAATTTTGAAACCCAAAAATTAAGGACAATGAAGAGTACATTTTCAGTAATCTACTACCTCAAGCGTCAGGTAGTGAAAAAGGACGGGACAGTTCCCGTCATGGGACGCATCACGGTGGACGGCAGCCAGACACAGTTCAGCTGCAAACTGACTGTCGATCCGAAACTGTGGGACACCAAAGGTGGACGTGTCACGGGCAGAAGCACGGCGGCACTCGAAACGAACCGTATGCTTGACAAGATGCGGGTACGCATCAACAGGCATTATCAGGAAATCATGGAGCGTGACAACTTCGTCACGGCGGAGAAGGTGAAGAACGCCTTTCTCGGACTGGAACACCGCTACCACACGCTGATGCAGGTGTTCCGCCAGCACAACGAGGACTACGAGAAGCAGGTGGAGGCAGGCATGAAAGCCAAAGGCACGCTGCTGAAGTACCGCACCGTTTACAAGCACATGCAAGAGTTCCTCGACATCCGCTACCATGTGAAGGACATCGCCCTAAAAGAGCTTACCCCGGCTTTCATCTCCGACTTCGAGATGTTCCTGCGCACGGACAAGCACTGCTGCACCAATACCGTGTGGCTGTACGTCTGCCCGTTACGGACGATGGTATTCATCGCCATCAACAACGAGTGGCTGACGCGCGACCCGTTCCGCGAGTATGAAATCAAGAAGGAGGAAACAACACGCAGTTTCCTGACCAAAGATGAGATCCGCCTGCTGATGGAGGGGAAACTGAAAAACGCCAAACAGGAATTGTACCGCGACCTCTACCTGTTCTGCGCCTTCACGGGGCTGTCGTTCGCGGATATGCGCAACCTTACGGAAGAGAATATCCGCACCTACTTCGACGAACACGAGTGGATAAACATCAACCGCCAGAAAACGGGCGTGGTGTCCAACATCCGCCTGCTCGACATCGCCAACCGCATAATCGGCAAATACCGGGGACTGTGCGGGGACGGCAGGATATTTCCCGTTCCGCATTATAACACGTGCCTTGCCGGTATCCGTGCCGTCGCCAAGCGTTGCGGCATCACCAAGCATATCACGTGGCATCAGAGCCGCCACACGGCAGCCACGACGATATTCCTCTCCAACGGTGTTCCCATCGAAACGGTCAGCTCCA
>NZ_QTLF01000060.1:0-9626 GCF_003434395.1 Bacteroides sp. AM23-12 | reverse complement strand
CCGGAAGTGAAGCCTGTCTTGCAGAGCATCGCGGCGAAAGCGCCGGACGGAACTCCCTGTTGCCAGTGGGTAGGCCCTGCCGGGTCGGGACATTTTGTGAAGATGATTCACAACGGTATCGAATACGGTGATATGCAGTTGATTGCCGAGGCTTACTGGGTGATGAAGAATCTCATTGATCTGACGAACGAGGAGATGGCGGACGTTTTTGCCCGTTGGAATGAAGGGAAGTTGCGCAGTTATCTGATTGAGATTACTTCTAATATTTTGCGTCACAAGAATAAATCCGGTGGGTATCTGATCGATAAGATTCTCGATGCTGCCGGACAGAAGGGGACGGGAAAGTGGTCTGTCATCAATGCGATGGAGTTGGGGATGCCGTTGGGCTTGATTGCCACGGCGGTGTTCGAACGCAGTCTCTCGGCTCAGAAGGAGTTGCGTCATCTGGCTTCCAAGCAGTTCTTGTGCAAGCATACATTACCTGTATATAATAAGGCGGAATTGGTGAAGGAGATATTTTCTGCCCTTTACGCTTCCAAGCTGGTGTCGTATGCGCAGGGCTTTGCTGTGTTGCAGCGGGCTTCTGATGCTTTCGGATGGAATCTGGATTTGGCTTCCATTGCCCGTATGTGGCGTGGGGGATGTATCATCCGCAGTATTTTCCTTAATGATATAGCTGCTGCTTTTGAGGCGGCGGATAAGCCGAAGCATTTGTTGCTGGCTCCTTACTTCCGTGAGGAAATCAAGTCTTTGCTACCCGGATGGAAGAATCTGGTGGCGGAGGCGATGAAGGAGGAATTGCCTGTTCCGGCTTTCTCTTCGGCTTTGAATTATTTTTATTCGCTGACTTCTGACAATTTACCTGCCAATCTGGTGCAGGCGCAGCGTGATTATTTCGGTGCGCATACGTTTGAGAGGAAGGATGAGTTGCGCGGACAGTTCTTTCATGAGAATTGGACGGGACACGGAGGGGAGACGAAGTCGGGGACTTATAATGTCTGAGTACTTTTCTTTTGCCTTGATGCAAAAGAAAGGTACCAAAAGAAAAAATCAAGGCTGCACCTACGGAGCTACTCCGGCCGCATCTCCGGCTAAAGGGCAGGAACTCGCTCCGCTCAAACAGCCTGCCCTTCTTCACGCCGGAGATACAGCCTCCGCTTGACGCTCCTTCGGTGAGGCCGGGAGACCGTTCGGATGGTAAGTTGTAGGTGGGGGTAGTAGTGGGTGTGTGGGTGATTATGCGTTAGGGCGGTTGGTTGAGATTGGTCGGTTTGTCGGTTGGTTGAGGCTGGTCGGTTTAGGTGCGGTGATGGATGGATAAAAGGTAAAAAGTTAAAAATACGACGATGGATAAATTTGCAATGATTATTTTTGGTGCTTCGGGCGACTTGACTAAACGCAAGTTGATGCCCGCATTGTACTCTCTGTATCGGGATAAACGGCTGACGGGGAGTTTTACTGTTCTGGGAATTGGGCGTACTGTCTATTCTGATGAAGATTACCGTTCATATATACTTGGGGAGTTGCAGCAGTTTGTAAAGGCTGAAGAGCAGAATTTGGAGCTGATGTCTTCTTTTGTGTCTCATTTGTATTATTTGCCGATGGATCCTGCGAAAGTGGAGGGATATTCGCAGTTGCGGGAGCGTTTGGTAGAGCTTACGAAGGAGGTCGATCCGGATAATTTGTTGTTCTATCTGGCTACTCCGCCTTCGCTGTATGGGGTGGTGCCTTTGCATTTGAAGGCGGCCGGGCTGAATACTCCTCATTCTCGTATTATTGTTGAGAAGCCATTCGGGTATGATCTGGAGTCGGCGCTTGAGTTGAATAAGATTTACTCTTCTGTGTTTGATGAGCATCAGATTTATCGTATCGATCATTTTCTAGGCAAGGAGACGGCGCAGAATGTGCTTGCTTTCCGTTTCGCCAATGGTATTTTTGAGCCGTTATGGAATCGTAATTATATTGATTATGTGGAGATTACTGCTGTAGAGAATCTGGGTATTGAGCAGCGTGGAGGTTTTTACGAGACGGCGGGGGCTTTGCGGGATATGGTGCAGAATCACCTGATTCAACTCGTAGCTCTTACGGCTATGGAGCCGCCGGCGGTATTCAATGCGGATAATTTCCGGAATGAGGTAGTGAAGGTTTATGAGTCGCTGACTCCGCTTACGGAGACGGACTTGAATGAACATATCGTTCGCGGACAATATACGGCTTCGGGCAATAAGAAGGGGTATCGTGAGGAAAAGGGAGTGGCTCCCGACTCGCGAACGGAGACTTATATTGCGATGAAGCTGGGCATCAGTAACTGGCGTTGGAGCGGGGTACCGTTCTACATCCGTACCGGTAAGCAGATGCCGACGAAGGTGACGGAGATTGTCGTTCACTTCCGCGAGACGCCCCATCAGATGTTCCGCTGTTCCGGCGGTAACTGTCCGAGGGCTAATAAGTTGATCCTTCGTTTGCAACCAAACGAGGGTATTGTGTTGAAGATCGGAATGAAGGTTCCGGGTGCAGGTTTCGAAGTCCGTCAGGTGACGATGGATTTCAGTTACGCACAGTTGGGCGGCGTGCCGAGTGGTGACGCTTATGCCCGTCTGATTGACGACTGCATTCAGGGAGATCCGACCTTATTTACTCGAAGTGATGCTGTAGAGGCTTCCTGGAACTTCTTTGATCCGGTCTTACGTTATTGGAAAGATAATCCGGACGCACCTTTGTACGGCTATCCGGCAGGTACGTGGGGACCTCTCGAAAGTGAAGCTATGATGCACGAGCATGGGGCAGACTGGACCAATCCGTGTAAGAATTTAACAAATACAGACCAATATTGCGAACTATGAAACTATCTGTTTTCCCGTCGTCTATGGAGACAGCCCGTTCGTTGATATTCCACCTGGTGGATATCATGAATGCTGAACCGGACAAAACGTTCAACATAGCAGTGAGTGGTGGCAGCACTCCCGCCTTGATGTTTGATTTATGGGCAAATGAATACGCTGATATTACTCCTTGGAAGCGTATGAAACTTTATTGGGTAGACGAACGTTGCGTTCCTCCCGAAGATTCTGATAGTAATTATGGAATGATGCGTTCCCTGCTTTTGGGGATAGTGCCCATTCCTTACGAAAATGTATACCGCATTCGCGGTGAAGAGAAACCGGCAAAAGAAGCAGCCCGCTATTCCGAACTTGTCAGCCGGCAGGTACCCAAGAAGAATGGCTGGCCCGAATTTGACATTGTGCTGTTGGGAGCGGGAGATGACGGACATACTTCCTCTATCTTCCCCGGACAGGAGGCTTTGCTCTCTTCCGACCAGATTTATGTGACCAGCACTCATCCCCGTAACGGACAGAAACGCATTGCAATGACCGGATTTCCGATTCTGACTGCCCGCCTTGTTATTTTTCTGATTACCGGAAAGGCGAAGGCGGAAGTGGTGGAAGAAATCTGCCACTCGGGAGATACGGGACCGGCGGCTTATATAGCGCATCATGCGGAGAATGTCGAACTCTTTATGGATGCCGGAGCCGCGATGTATGTGCGGAATGACTGAAAAGAGAGAGACAATATAAAGACAAAGTATATTATATATAAGAAGAGAGAGTAACATTGGAGAAGAGAGAAGCTCACGGGGTCGAAGCCGGGAGCTTCTTGCCTATGTAGCCATTCGGTTTTGATTCGGTTTTATCACCGGATATATCTTATGGGCGAAACTAAAAAACTAAAATTAAAAGAATATGAATCCATTTCAAAATTCGTTCGGCGGTCATATCCCACAGGATGTGGCCGGAAAACAGGGAGAGAATGTAATATTTATAGTCTATAACCTGACAGATTCCCCCGATACGGTTGATAAAGTAAAGGATGTATGTGCCAATTTCTCGGCAATGATCCGTAGTATGCGCAATCGTTTTCCTGATATGCAATTCAGTTGCACGATGGGATTCGGGGCTGATGCGTGGACGCGGCTTTTCCCCGATAAGGGTAAACCGAAAGAGCTGAGTACTTTCTCCGAGATAAAAGGGGAGAAGTATACAGCTGTTTCTACTCCCGGTGATTTGTTGTTCCATATTCGGGCGAAGCAGATGGGGCTGTGTTTCGAGTTTGCTTCTATCCTTGATGAGAAGCTTAAAGGGGCTGTGGTGTCTGTTGATGAGACGCATGGATTTCGCTATATGGATGGTAAGGCGATTATCGGCTTTGTGGACGGTACGGAGAATCCTGCTGTCGATGAGAATCCCTATCATTTTGCGGTGATAGGCGAGGAGGATGCGGATTTTGCAGGAGGCAGTTATGTGTTTGTGCAGAAATACATTCATGATATGGTTGCGTGGAATGCGCTTCCGGTGGAACAACAGGAAAAGGTGATCGGACGTCATAAGTTCAATGATGTGGAGCTGTCGGACGAAGAGAAGCCGGGGAATGCGCATAATGCTGTGACCAATATCGGTGATGATCTGAAGATTGTACGTGCCAATATGCCGTTTGCCAATACTTCGAAGGGGGAGTATGGTACGTATTTTATTGGGTATGCTAGTACATTCAGCACGACTCGCCGGATGTTGGAGAATATGTTTATCGGCAGTCCGGCGGGCAATACCGACCGCTTGCTCGATTTCAGTACGGCAATAACGGGGACGCTTTTCTTTGTGCCGTCGTATGATTTGCTGGGCGAGTTGGGTGAGTAAATCACCGGACGGTGCGAACTAGATAAAACGTGGTGGGAAGTTCGGAAAAGATGGTTATGTTTTCCGGATTTCCCACCACGTTTTACTCTTTGAACTCTGTTTCTTTTTGTACTTTCTTCCGAATTTCATGAAATAAAGGGGAAAAAGTGAGAGGAGTGAGAGAGGATTTCTAACATTCGTATTTTTTTTAGTTGAAAATTAGAGAGTAGAAACAGTGAAATAAAAATATAAAAGTTGCAATTCCTCCCTCACACCTCTCACTTTTTTAGGATAAACTTCTTTTTCCTATGCCCTTTGTACTATTGTCGGATCATTGGGAGATTTCTTTAAGAAATCGTTTCTGATAACGTATGCATCCATCTTCTCTGTATCGAAGGGTTTCAGTAAAGAAGCTATTTCGGCCTTGCTCAATGAGGGATTGAGCCATTTCTCTTCCTCCTCTTGGGTGAGTATGGCGGGCATCCGGTGCTTGGTGTTATCGATGTAATCGGTCAGCGAATTGGTGTCAGTGGTGATGATGGAGAAAGTTTCGTGTTCCTCTCCCGTATCCTTGTCCAGCCAACGGTCGTAGATGCCGGCCATCGAGAAGATAGGTTCATCTTTCACATATATATAATAAGGTATTTTGTTTGCTCCTTCATGCCTCCATTCAAAATAGCCGGTACTGGGCACTATGCACCGTTTCTTCATGATCGGTTCGCGGAAAGACGGTTTCTCGAAAATGGTATCCGCACGGGCATTGAGTGTCATCTTTCTTATTTCTGTCGCATCCTCTTCGCTTCTTACCCAGAAAGGGATGAGTCCCCAGTTGAAAACCTGTACTTCGTCCGAAGAAGTAATGATAGGATATCTGGGGAAAGTGAACGCATTCACATGATACTGTTCGTCAAGAATGCTTTGGTAAATCTCGACTACATCCGATTGGCGTCCGTAACGGGCGGCAACTTTGATGGCTTTGGCTGACATGGAGTTGTGGAAACACATATTATCTGCAATTAATGTTTATAATTTGGTTGATATCAGTAGTATAACGTCCGGAGAGCTGTTCTTGTTTGAGCATCCCCCCTATAAACAAACGGAGTCAAGTCTTTGCTCGCAAAAAGAAATGTATTAAGATTTAATAGAATATAAAAGAGCTTTAGGTATAATCAAACTTTATGTTATTTTTCTTTGATTTAGTGCTATCGTCCAGCTTGTTCTATAAATAGATAAATAAAAAGTGCTTCCTAGATCGTCCGCCGACGAGGAAGCACTCAACACAAAAACTAAACTAGACTTAACTAAACTATTCTATTCTTGGAATTTCACAATCCCTTTCTGTTCGTTGCAAAGTTACATATAAAACCGATTTCTGACAAACTATAATCGACAAAATTCACTTTTTTGCCGATAAATTAGACAATCATCAGCTTCTTTCATCCAAAAATGCCTGAAAAACCTGCTTGTAACTATCACTAATGGGGATATACGTTTTGTCAAAGACGATACGTCCACGGTCGATCACCCGTATTTTGTCCTTTTGGACGATGAATGAACGGTGTACACGTATGAACCGGCTGGAAGGCAAAAGCTCTTCCATGGCTTTCATGCTCATGAGTGACAAGATGGGTTTGGTATCATCTTCCGTATATATTTTGATGTAATCTTTCAGTCCTTCGATGTACATGATCTTTTTCAGTTCTACCTGTACCAGCTTATAGTCGCTTTTTACAAAGATGCTGTCTATCTCTTCCGGCTTCTGCACCAGCTCGAACCATTGCAGGGCTTTATTGGCTGCTTGCAGGAAATCGACATACGAGATCGGTTTCAGCAGATAATCGAGTGCATTGACACGATAACCGTCGATAGCGTATTGACCGAATGCGGTGGTAAAAACGATACGCGTACGGGAATCTACCATTTGTGAGAACTCCAGTCCGTTAAGTTCCGGCATCTGAATGTCAAGGAAAAGAAGATCGACTTCTTCGCCCGGCAACTCCTTCATTGCCTGAACTGCACTGGAATATTTTCCTGTAAGTTGCAGAAACGGAGTCTTATTCACATAACTTTCCAGTAGGCCCAGAGCCAATGGCTCATCATCTACAATGGCACAACGTAATATCATAATTCTCTATATTTTATTTAATTACCTAAACCGAATATACTCTCAATTATTACCTATTACTTAATACTTATTACTTATTAATACTCTCCCTCACACGGATGCTCAGCCTTGATCTATACTCCTTGCCGTCTTCCGAAATTCCTTTCTGCCAGGTATACTGGCCTGGATAAAGAATCTCCAGTCGTCGGTTCACCTGTTCCAGTCCTATCCCCGAACCACTCTTGTCCATTATGTTCTTCGGGTGGTTGCTGTTGCTTATCTCGCAGATCACTTCCGTCTCATTTTCCGCAAGATGGATATGGATAAAACTCCGTTCCGTAGGCGATATACCGTGCTTGAAGGCATTCTCGATCAGCGAGATAAAGATAAGCGGTGCGATAAGAGTCCGACTGTCCGGCAGTATATCAATCTGCGTAGTCATCTGTACATTGGAAGACAGGCGGATGCGCATCAGTTCGATATAGTTGCGGATAAAGGCAGTCTCTTTGCCTAGCGGGACGTAGGTCTGCTGATTATCATACAACACATAGCGTAGGAGCTTGCTTAGTTCCTGCACAGCTTGTTGCGCCTTGTCTGTATCAAAAGCAATTAAGGCATAGATATTGTTCAGCGTATTGAGCAGAAAATGCGGGTTCAGTTGATTGCGCAGATTCTTCAGTTCCGCTTCCGAACGGTTCCGTTCCGCTTCCTTACGGGCAGCTTCCGCTTGTGTCCATCGGGCACTCATACGTATGGCGGCACTCAGTCCGATGGTGAAGACGAGACTCAGCATATCTCTGACAAAGAACAGCCATCCCGGAGGACCACCCGACCGGTGAGGCTTGGGAACAAAGGAAGGATCGAATGTCAGACTCCGCCAAAGGTGCAGCATCAGACCGATGACACACAACAGGAGAATATTGTAAGTAATATACCTCTTGGTCTGGCTCTGAAAAAGATATCGGGGAACCAGCAGGAAATAGTTGACGTAGAACGCGATCATGAAAGACAACGGTACGGCAGAATGGCGTAAGTATGCCATCCAGTTGATGTTTCCGTTTTCGCGCTCTACAAAGAAGAACGGAAAACCGAACATAATCCCCCAGCCGATAATGTGTATCAGTGCTTCCAGGGGACGACGTGCGGATGTTAGGCTTTGTTTCATAAAGACAAAGATAGTTTTTTATTCGTATCTGATTGCCTCTATCGGGTCTAAATCTGCTGCTTTCTTTGCAGGATACCATCCGAAGAAGACTCCGGTGACGGTGCAGACTGCGAAAGAAAGGAAGACACTCCAAGGTTGGATGAAGATAGGCCAGTGTGCCACGCTCTTCACGATCCAGCTGGCTCCGCAGCCTATGATGACTCCGATAAGACCTCCCGTAATACTGATCATGATAGCCTCGATGAGGAACTGGCTCAGAATATCAACGCCACGTGCGCCGACGGACATACGCAGACCGATTTCACGGGTACGTTCGGTGACGGACACGTACATAATATTCATGATACCGATACCGCCGACCACCAGAGATATTCCGGCAATACAGGCGAGCAGGGTGGTCATCAGATCGGTGGTAGAGTTTAGCATCGTACTCAACTCCTGTTGGGTACGGATGGTGAAATCGTCTTCGTCCGAAGCTTTCAATTTATGGTTGCGCCGCAGGATTTCCGTGATTTCATCGGTAGCATACTCGGTCATGTCTTCCGATAGGGCAGAAGCAAAGACACCCTGAAGATAGGTGACGGCAAGCAATCGTTTCATGACGGTGGTGTAAGGAGCCAGTACGATATTATCCTGATCCTGTCCCATAGAGTTGTACCCTTTGGCTTTGAGCACACCGACCACCCGGAACGGTATCTTGTTGAAGCGGATGATTTTCCCTATCGGATCGCTTCCGTCCGGAAAGAGGTTGTCTACAATCGTTTTACCGATCACGCAGACCTTAGCCGAACTCTGTATGTCGGCTTCCGTAAACATATCTCCGCTTTCTACACTCAGCTGACGGATGTCGAGATACTCCAGCCCGACACCGCTGACGGATGACGGGTAGTTGTTGTTACCCGCGATAAGCTGTCCCGACGAAGACACATTAGGACTGATGGCGGACAGGAAATTGGTCTCATCGCGCAAGGCCTCATAGTCGGTCAGCTTCAACGTCTGCATAGCCGATGGGTCTTGCCGGACACCCCCCCGTCTGTCGGCTCCCGGATGGATCATGATCATGTTCGATCCCATCTCCGATATCTGTTGCTGGATGCTTCGCTTCGATCCCTGACCGATAGCGAGCATCGTGATGACGGAAGCGACACCGATGATGATACCAAGCATGGTGAGGAAAGCACGCAGCTTGTTGTTCGCCAATGCCCGGAGAGCTATTTTAAATAAGTTAGTTCCATTCATAAACTACTGTTACTTATTACTTAATATTTGATACTTAATACCCAATACCTAATACTTATTACCTATTACTTATCTTCAATCCTCGTCGCTTTTGGGCAATGCGGCCAGTGCTTCGGCGGCGGACAGGACATGAGAGTTGACTGTATCTTCAATGACATGACCGTCGCGCAGGCGGATGTTCCGGCTGCTGTATTGCGCGATTTCGGGATTGTGCGTTACGAATATAATGGTACGTCCTTCCGCATGAAGTTTCTGGAACAGGACAAGTATATCAAAAGACGTACGTGTGTCGAGGTTTCCGGTTGCTTCGTCGGCAAGGATGACCGCAGGGTTGTTTACCAGTGCACGGGCGATGGCTACGCGCTGCATCTGTCCTCCGGACATCTGGTTGGACTTATGCTCCAACCGGTCGCCCAGACCTACCGCCTGCAACGCTTCGACGGCACGC
>NZ_QTLF01000006.1:236760-291686 GCF_003434395.1 Bacteroides sp. AM23-12 | reverse complement strand
CGTAACAGTGGGAGAGTAGGTAGCCGCCATTTTTAGAGAAGCCCTTCTGGTATTTCTACCGGAAGGGCTTTATTGTTTTTTGTCCTTCTGAAATTTGTGACATCATTTTTAACAGCAATAATCCTCATAATACCTATTAAAAAAGTGAATATTTACTGGTAATTTGTATGTTATGAGGATATTTATTTGTATCTTTGTCGCCCGAATTGTAATCTAACGATTTAAAAAAGAGAGAAGCTTTGGGAAAGTTTGATAAATACAAAATTGATTTGAAAGGCATGCAAACAGACTCTGCTAAGTATGAGTTTGTTTTGGATAACCTTTACTTCGCCCACATTGATGGTCCTGAAGTTCAGAAAGGAAAAGTAAATGTTACTTTGACTGTGAAAAGAACCTCTCGTGCTTTCGAACTGAGCTTTCAGACAGACGGTATAGTATGGGTACCATGCGACCGTTGCCTGGACGAAATGGAGCTACAGATCACTTCGTCTGACAAACTGATGGTGAAGTTTGGACATGAATATGCAGAGGAAGGCGACAACCTGATTGTGATCCCTGAAGAAGAGGGAGAAATCAACGTTGCATGGTTCATGTATGAATTCGTTGCACTCTCTATCCCAATGAAGCATGTGCATGCTCCGGGTAAGTGCAACAAAGCTGTTACTAGCAAGTTGAGCAAGCATCTCAAAACAGATGCCAATGAAGATAGCGATGAAGTCTTCGAAACAGGTGGAGATGATATCGTAGTTGAGGAGGAAATGGAGGAACAAATTGATCCCCGTTGGAATGAATTAAAAAAAATATTAGATAATAATTAAAGTTTTAAGAAAATGGCACATCCTAAGAGAAGACAATCAAAAACAAGAACAGCAAAGAGAAGAACTCATGATAAGGCAGTAGCTCCTACATTGGCTATTTGTCCGAATTGCGGAGAATGGCATGTTTATCACACTGTATGTGGCGCATGTGGTTACTACAGAGGTAAGCTCGCTATCGAAAAAGAAGCAGCTGTATAATTAGTACAGTATACTCAAGACAGCCGAGGGGGAAAACTCTCCGGCTGCTTTAAGTATTATAGTATCGCTAATTTAAAATAGGTTTGATGGAAAAAATAAATGCAGTAATCACAGGAGTTGGAGGATATGTACCCGATTATATCTTGACTAATGAAGAGATATCAAAAATGGTAGATACCAACGATGAATGGATTATGACTCGTATTGGAGTAAAGGAAAGACATATTCTGAATGAGGAAGGATTAGGTAGCTCATACATGGCACGCAAAGCTGCCAAGCAGTTGATGAAGAAGACCGGAGCCAATCCTGACGATATTGATTTGGTTATTGTTGCTACTACTACTCCTGACTATCACTTCCCTTCTACAGCTTCTATTCTTTGCGATAAACTCGGACTGAAAAACGCATTTGCTTTCGATTTGCAGGCCGCTTGTTGCGGTTTCCTGTATTTGATGGAAACAGCTGCTAACTTCATTCGTTCGGGAAGATATAAGAAAATTATCATTGTCGGTGCCGATAAGATGTCGTCAATGGTTAACTATACAGATCGTGCTACATGCCCTATCTTTGGTGACGGTGCCGCTGCTTTTATGATGGAGCCCACTACGGAAGATTTAGGTGTTATGGATTCGATATTGAGAACTGATGGTAAAGGCCTGCCTTTCCTCCACATGAAAGCTGGTGGTTCGGTTTGTCCTCCGTCTTATTTCACTGTAGACAATAAAATGCACTATCTGCACCAGGAAGGAAGAACAGTGTTCAAATATGCGGTTTCAAGTATGTCGGATGTATCGGCTGCAATTGCAGAAAAGAATGGTCTGACTAAAGATACTATTAACTGGGTGGTTCCCCACCAGGCGAATGTACGTATCATTGAAGCTGTGGCTCATCGCATGGAACTCCCGATGGATAAAGTGTTGGTGAACATTGAGCATTATGGTAACACAAGTGCCGCTACGCTTCCTCTGTGTATCTGGGATTTTGAGGATAAACTAAAGAAAGGTGATAACATTATATTTACAGCATTCGGCGCCGGATTTACATGGGGTGCGGTTTATGTAAAATGGGGTTATGACGGAAAAAAGGAATCGTAACGTAAGTTACTGAATTATAACACAAAAAACGCATCCTATTTCGATTCGATGCGTTTTTTTGTCTCAACCAATAAAATAAAGAGAAATGCATAAAGCAGGTTTTGTAAACATCGTAGGGAATCCGAATGTCGGAAAGTCGACATTGATGAATGCTTTGGTGGGAGAACGTATATCAATTGCTACCTTCAAAGCGCAGACTACCCGTCACCGAATTATGGGAATTTATAATACGGATGATATGCAGATTGTTTTTTCTGATACTCCGGGAGTATTGAAACCTAACTATAAGTTGCAGGAGTCGATGCTGAACTTCTCAACCTCTGCATTGACAGATGCGGATGTACTGCTTTATGTGACTGACGTGGTGGAGACGCCCGATAAGAATAATGAGTTTATGGGAAAGGTGCGTCAGATGACGGTTCCTGTCCTGTTGCTTATCAACAAAATAGACCTTACGGATCAGGAGAAGCTGATCAAACTGGTCGAAGAGTGGAAGGAGTTGCTTCCGCAGGCTGAGATTATCCCTATTTCCGCCGCATCCAAGTTTAATGTAGACTATGTGATGAAGCGTATTCAGGAACTGTTGCCTGATTCTCCTCCTTATTTCGGCAAAGATCAGTGGACGGATAAGCCTGCCCGTTTCTTTGTGAATGAGATTATCCGTGAAAAGATTCTGCTATATTATGATAAGGAAATCCCTTATTCGGTGGAAGTAGTAGTGGAAGAATTTAAAGAGGAAGCGAAAAAAATACATATCCGGGCAGTGATTTATGTGGAACGTGATTCACAAAAAGGAATCATTATCGGCAAGCAGGGAAAAGCATTGAAAAAAGTAGCTACCGAAGCACGCCGGGAATTGGAACGTTTCTTTGGAAAGACGATTTTCCTGGAAACTTATGTGAAGGTTGATAAAGATTGGCGTAGTTCGGATAAGGAACTGCGGAACTTTGGTTATCAGTTAGATTAAGAGTATTCATGCGACTGGGATAGTCGTGAAAAACAAGGTATTGAGCTATGAATAATTTAGTTGCAATTGTAGGACGTCCTAATGTGGGCAAGTCTACCTTATTTAACCGTCTGACGAAAACTCGTCAGGCAATTGTGAATGAAGAAGCGGGTACAACCCGTGACAGACAGTATGGCAAGTCCGAATGGCTGGGCCGTGAGTTCTCCGTGGTAGATACCGGCGGATGGGTAGTGAACTCTGACGATATCTTTGAAGAGGAAATCCGGAAGCAAGTATTGCTGGCTGTGGAGGAAGCAGACGTTATTCTGTTTGTAGTGGATGTGATGAACGGAGTGACTGACCTGGATATGCAGGTTGCGACTATCTTGCGACGTGCTAACAGCCCGGTGATTATGGTTGCCAACAAGACGGATAATAATGAATTACAATATAACGCTCCTGAGTTTTATAAATTAGGATTGGGCGATCCGTATTGTATCTCTGCTATCACCGGAAGTGGTACAGGTGATTTGATGGACTTGATCGTCAGCAAATTCAATAAAGAGACTTCGGAAATTCTGGATGATGATATTCCCCGCTTTGCTGTAGTAGGACGCCCGAATGCAGGAAAATCCTCTATTGTAAACGCGTTTATCGGAGAAGACCGTAACATTGTAACGGAGATCGCCGGAACAACCCGTGACTCTATTTATACTCGTTACAATAAATTCGGATTTGATTTTTATCTGGTAGATACAGCCGGTATCCGTAAAAAGAATAAGGTGAACGAGGATTTGGAATACTATTCGGTAGTCCGTTCGATTCGTTCGATTGAAAACGCGGATGTCTGTATTTTGATGCTTGATGCTACAAGAGGTGTTGAAAGCCAGGATTTGAATATTCTTTCTTTGATTCAGAAAAATCAGAAGGGGCTGGTAGTCGTGATTAATAAGTGGGACCTGATAGAGGATAAAACGGCGAAAATGATGAAGGAGTTTGAAGCGACTATCCGTTCACGTTTTGCTCCCTTTGTGGATTTCCCGATTATATTTGCTTCTGCATTGACCAAACAGCGTATCCTGAAAGTGCTTGAAGAAGCCCGTAACGTGTATGAAAACCGTACGACGAAGATACCGACTGCCCGTCTGAACGAAGAGATGCTTCCGTTGATTGAGGCATATCCACCCCCCTCCAATAAAGGTAAATATATCAAGATCAAATATATCACGCAGTTGCCGAATACACAAGTGCCTTCATTTGTATATTTCGCCAATTTGCCGCAGTATGTGAAGGAACCGTACAAACGTTTCCTGGAAAATAAAATGCGTGAGAAGTGGAATCTGACCGGTACACCGATCAATATTTATATCCGACAGAAGTAAAAGGTATATTCGTATAAATAAAAAGAAATTGCCCGGCAATATTTCATTGCCGGGCAATTTCTTTTTATTTATGAGGATTATTCGTCTTTATTTAACTGGAAGTCCTTACGGCGCAAAACGAAACTGTTACTTAAGTATTTTTCACGCACGATCTTGTTTTCTGCCAATTCTTCCGGTGTTCCCTGAAACAGGATCTTGCCTTCGAACAGCAGATAAGCGCGGTCAGTGATACTTAATGTTTCCTGCACATTGTGGTCGGTAATCAGGATACCGATGTTTTTATCCTTCAGCTTCCACACAATCTGCTGAATATCTTCTACTGCGATAGGGTCTACTCCGGCAAACGGTTCATCGAGCATAATGAACTTCGGGTCGATGGCAAGACAACGGGCGATTTCCGTACGACGGCGTTCACCTCCGGACAACTGGTTACCCTTGTTCTTGCGTACCTTCTGAAGGCGGAACTCAGCGATCAGACTTTCGAGCTTGTCTTTTTGATAATCTTTGGGCTTATTGGTCATTTCGAGTACAGAAGCGATATTGTCTTCTACACTCATCTGACGGAATACGGAGGCTTCCTGTGCAAGGTATCCGATACCTGTCTGCGCCCGTTTGTATACTGGAAACTTGGTTATCTCAAGGTCGTCGAGGAAGATTCGTCCTTCATTAGGAGTGATCAGTCCTACGGTCATATAGAATGAAGTCGTCTTACCGGCACCGTTCGGTCCCAGCAAACCCACAATTTCACCTTGCTTCACGTCGATGGATACATGGCTTACAACGGTTCGTTTACCGTACTTCTTAACCAGGTCTTCCGTGCGAAGCACCATCTTGCTTTCTTCCATATTCTAGTTATTTTGCGGCAAATGTAGTAAAAATAAGCTGAAATAATGTACATTTGCAGACAAATAGTGTGAGTTATGATAAAAGCATTGAGAACTGTCGGACGATATATCATGCTGATGGGACGTACTTTTTCCCGTCCCGAGCGTATGCGTATGTTTTTCCGGCAATACCTTAACGAGATGGAGCAACTGGGTGTGAACTCCATCGGCATCGTGTTGTTGATTTCGTTTTTCATCGGCGCGGTGATTACTATTCAGATAAAATTGAATATTGAAAGTCCATGGATGCCTCGCTGGACAGTGGGATATGTGACTCGTGAAATTATGTTGCTGGAGTTCTCCTCTTCTATTATGTGTTTGATTCTGGCGGGAAAGGTAGGCTCGAACATTGCTTCAGAACTGGGAACGATGCGGGTGACGCAGCAGATTGACGCACTTGAAATAATGGGTATAAATTCCGCCAATTATCTGATACTACCCAAAATAACGGCCATGGTAACTGTGATTCCTGTATTGGTGACGTTTAGTATTTTTGCCGGTATCATCGGTGCTTTTTGTACCTGTTGGTTTGCCGGTGTGATGAATGCGGTCGATCTGGAATATGGATTGCAGTATATGTTTGTCGAATGGTTTATCTGGGCGGGTATCATAAAATCCCTTTTCTTTGCCTTTATTATTGCAAGTGTTTCTGCCTTTTTCGGTTATACGGTAGATGGTGGTTCCATTGCTGTAGGAAAGGCTTCTACGGATGCTGTGGTAAGCAGTAGTGTGTTGATTCTGTTTGCAGATTTGGTATTAACTAAACTTTTGATGGGATGATTGATATTAGAGGACTTTATAAATCATTTGAGGATAAAACGGTATTGAGTGATATCAATGCGTCTTTTGAGAATGGAAAGACAAACCTGATTATCGGTCAGAGCGGCTCCGGTAAAACGGTCTTAATGAAATGTATCGTAGGCTTGCTTACTCCTGAAAAAGGAGAAGTGCTGTATGACGGACGTAACCTTGTCCTGATGGGGAAGAAGGAGAAAAAGATGCTTCGTAAGGAGATGGGGATGATTTTCCAGAGTGCGGCGCTTTTTGACTCCATGTCGGTGCTGGATAATGTAATGTTCCCGCTGAATATGTTTAGCAACGATACACTGCGTGACCGTACCAAGCGTGCCATGTTTTGTCTGGAACGTGTGAATCTGACCGAGGCGAAAGATAAATTTCCGGGTGAAATCAGTGGTGGGATGCAGAAGCGTGTGGCCATTGCCCGTGCTATCGCATTGAATCCGCAGTACCTGTTCTGTGACGAACCGAACTCCGGGCTGGACCCCAAAACGTCATTAGTTATTGACGACTTGATTCATGACATCACTCAGGAGTATAACATGACGACTATCATCAATACCCATGACATGAATTCTGTGCTGGGAATCGGTGAGAAAGTGATTTATATTTATGAAGGACATAAAGAATGGGAAGGGACGAAAGATGATATCTTCACTTCTACCAATGAACGGCTGAATAACTTTATCTTTGCTTCGGACCTGCTTCGTAAAGTGAAGGATATGGAAGTGCAGAATATGGAAGGCTGACGGAAAAGTAAATAGAAGGACATAAAAAAACTTCTGTCATCATGTGGCAGAAGTTTCTTTTTTTTCTTAGCTATATTAGCGTCGGCAATTAAGCTCTGGGTCTAGCTTCTTTAACTACCATTGTACGGCCCATGTACTCTGCACCGTTCAATTCTGCGATTGCTTTAGCAGCTGCTGCATCGTCTTCCATTTCGATGAAAGCAAATCCTTTGGATTTACCGGTTTCACGATCCATAACTACTTTAACTGATGATACTGCTCCGTAATCTTCCATCACTTGTTGCAGATCTCCTTCCTTAACACGGTAGTTAAGGTTTCCAACATAAATGTTCATAATGAAAATGATAAAAAAATAAATAAATGAATAAAACTCTCTGGATAGATGGTTACTAATAAAAAGATTAAAACGACAGAGAGTTTACAAATGCGTTTTCGAAACAGAAGTAAAAACCTTGTAATCAAATCGAGAAACTAATGGTCCATCAATCCGCAGCAAAGAAAAGAATAATTTTTGGATTGACCATCTTTTTCTTACTTTAATTTGCAGGTAACGAGAAAAAAAGAAGGATGCGTGGCTAGTGAACCGCTGCCTGTCATGCAATTGTCACTTGGATATTCCAAAATAGATGCGAAATAAATCTGCAATGTCTTTTGAAAATTGAAAGATTAGCACTAATTTTGCACCCTCGTTTGAGTTAGAACAAAGTATAAATCAAATAAATAATTGTCAGAATGAACGTTTCATTACAAAACATTGACAAAGTAAGCGCACAGCTTACTGTGAAGCTTGAGAAAGCCGACTATCAGGAAAAAGTAGACAAATCGTTGAAATCATTCCGTCAGAAGGCACAAATGCCGGGATTCCGTAAAGGAATGGTTCCGATGAGCCTGGTTAAGAAGATGTATGGTAAATCAGTGATTGCAGAAGAAGTGAATAAGGTACTGCAAGAAGCTGTTTACAACTATATTAAAGAAAATAAGGTGAACATGCTGGGCGAACCGTTGCCTAACGAAGAAAAACAGCAGGTTATCGACTTCGATACAATGGAAGAATTCGAGTTTGTGTTCGATATCGCTCTGGCACCTGAATTCAAAGCTGAAGTAAGCGCTAAAGATAAAGTGGATTACTATACGATCGAAGTATCGGATGAAATGATCGAAAACCAGGTGAAGATGTATACTCAGCGCACTGGTAAATACGACAAAGTGGACGTTTACGAAGATAACGACATGCTGAAAGGTCTGTTGGCTCAGCTGGACGAAGAAGGTAATACGAAAGAAGGCGGTATTCAGGTAGAAGGTGCAGTATTAATGCCTTCTTATATGAAGAACGACGATCAGAAAGCTATCTTTGCTAATGCAAAAGTAAATGATGTACTGGTATTCAACCCGAATGTTGCTTACGACGGACACGCTGCTGAACTTGGTTCTCTGTTGAAGATCGACAAGGAAATCGCTAAGGATGTGAAGTCTGACTTCAGCTTCCAGGTAGAAGAAATCACTCGTTTCGTACCGGGTGAACTGACTCAGGAAGTATTTGACCAAGCATTTGGTGAAGGTGTAGTGAAGACTGAAGAAGAATTCCGCGCTAAGATCAAAGAAGAAATCGCAGCAAGATTTGTTGCTGACAGCGATTATAAATTCCTGATCGACATTCGTAAAGTGATGATGGACAAAGTAGGTAAGCTGGAATTCTCTGATGCATTGCTGAAACGTATCATGTTGCTGAACAACGAAGAAAAAGGCGAAGAATATGTAGCTGAAAACTACGATAAGAGTATCGAAGAACTGACTTGGCACCTGATCAAGGAACAGCTGGTAGAGGCAAACGATATCAAAGTAGAGCAGGAAGATGTGCTGAAGATGGCGAAAGAAACTACCAAAGCACAGTTCGCTCAATACGGAATGTTGTCTGTCCCCGAAGATGTACTTGATAACTATGCACAGGAAATGTTGAAGAAGAAAGATACTATTAACAACCTGGTAAGCCGCGTAGTGGAAGTAAAGTTGGCTGCAGCTTTGAAAGCTCAGGTCACTTTGGAGAACAAGAACGTTTCTATGGAAGAATTCAATAAAATGTTTGAATAATCGTTCGGTTGAATAGAACATAAAGTCACAGAAACACAGAGTTTTTATAAAATTATAACTCTGTGTTTTTTTGTGTCTATGTGTTCTTTTTCGTTTCTTTGCACTTACGTTTATAATAAATTTAATTAGAAAGGAACAATAACATGGATGATTTTAGAAAATACGCAACCAAGCATTTAGGAATGAATGGCATGGTGCTGGACGATGTGATTAAATCGCAAGCCGGGTATTTGAATCCCTATATTCTCGAAGAGAGACAGCTGAATGTAACTCAGCTCGATGTATTCTCCCGACTGATGATGGATCGCATTATTTTTCTGGGTACACAAGTAGATGACTATACGGCAAACACGCTTCAGGCGCAGTTGCTCTATTTGGACTCTGTAGACCCGGGTAAGGATATCTCTATCTATATCAATTCTCCGGGTGGTAGTGTATATGCCGGACTGGGTATTTACGATACCATGCAGTTTATTTCAAGTGATGTTGCTACTATCTGTACAGGTATGGCTGCTTCGATGGCTGCTGTATTACTGGTAGCCGGTGCCGAAGGCAAACGTTCTGCATTGCCGCATTCACGTGTGATGATTCACCAGCCGATGGGCGGTGCGCAGGGACAGGCTTCAGATATTGAAATCACAGCCCGTGAAATTCAGAAATTGAAGAAAGAACTTTATACGATCATCGCCGATCATTCGCACACTGACTTTGATAAGGTATGGGCCGATTCGGACCGTGATTACTGGATGACAGCTCAGGAAGCGAAAGAATACGGAATGATTGATGAAGTATTGATTAAAAAATAAAAATGGCTGATTCAAAGACAAAGAAAAAGTGTAGCTTCTGTGGTCGGTCGGAGAATGAAGTCGGATTCCTGATCACAGGAATGAACGGCTATATCTGCGACAGCTGCGCTACCCAGGCTTATGAGATTACTCAGGAAGCACTGGGCGAAGGCAGAAAAAGGGCCGGAGCTACCAAACTCAACTTAAAAGAACTGCCCAAACCGGTAGAAATAAAGAAATTCCTCGATCAGTACGTAATCGGACAGGATGATGCGAAGCGCTTTCTTTCCGTATCGGTTTACAACCATTATAAGCGTCTTTTGCAGAAAGACAGCGGTGATGATGTAGAGATTGAAAAATCAAACATTATCATGGTGGGTAGTACCGGAACCGGGAAAACATTGCTGGCACGTACTATTGCCAAGTTGCTTCATGTTCCGTTTACGATTGTAGACGCTACGGTATTGACGGAAGCCGGTTATGTCGGTGAAGATATTGAAAGCATTCTGACCCGTTTGCTTCAGGTGGCAGACTATAATGTGCCGGAGGCTGAGCAAGGAATTGTGTTTATCGATGAGATAGACAAGATCGCCCGCAAAGGAGACAATCCTTCTATCACTCGCGACGTAAGTGGAGAAGGGGTGCAGCAAGGTTTGCTGAAATTGCTTGAGGGATCGGTGGTGAACGTTCCTCCCCAGGGAGGCCGTAAGCATCCCGACCAGAAAATGATTCCGGTGAATACCAAGAACATTCTCTTTATCTGTGGTGGTGCTTTCGATGGTATTGAAAAGAAAATCGCCCAACGGCTGAATACGCATGTGGTAGGATATACCGCATCGCAAAAAACGGCAGTGATCGATAAGAATAATATGATGCAGTACATTGCTCCTCAGGATTTGAAGTCATTCGGACTGATTCCCGAAATTATCGGTCGTCTTCCGGTGCTGACTTATCTGAACCCGCTGGACCGCAATGCACTCCGTGCTATTCTTACCGAACCGAAAAACTCTATCATCAAGCAATATATCAAGTTGTTTGAAATGGATGGTATCAAGCTGACATTTGAAGATTCTGTTTTCGAATATATCGTTGACAAGGCTGTAGAATATAAGTTAGGTGCCCGCGGGTTGCGTTCTATTGTGGAAACAATCATGATGGATGTCATGTTTGAAATCCCTTCAGAGAGCAAAAAAGAGTATAAGGTAACGCTGGATTATGCAAAACAACAGCTGGAAAAAGCGAATATGGCAAGGCTGCAAACTGCTTAATATCAAATAGTAAGGCTATTAAAAATGATTGTTTCTGTTTTTTCTTGAAAATATTAGTCGTATTTTGCTTGGTAATTACGAAGTTGTTTATAACTTTGTTTGGCTCTCTTGCAATGGAGGGCTTTACTTAAAGTTAAACCATGAACTGAATAAAACAACCTAAGTTAAGATGGCAGGGAAGATTAATTTAACAGATGAACTGAAAAAGTATTTCGGATTTAATAAGTTCAAGGGAAACCAGGAAGCAATCATTCAGAACTTGCTTGATGGTAAAGATACCTTTGTGCTAATGCCTACCGGTGGCGGAAAATCTTTATGCTATCAGTTACCTTCGCTCTTGATGGAAGGTACGGCAATTGTTATTTCTCCGCTCATTGCGTTGATGAAGAATCAGGTGGATGCAATGCGCAATTTCAGTGAAGAGGATGGCATCGCCCATTTTATAAATTCTTCATTAAATAAAGGCGCAATAGACCAAGTAAGGTCTGACATCCTTGCCGGAAAAACAAAATTGCTATATGTGGCTCCTGAGTCATTGACAAAGGAAGAAAACGTAGATTTTTTGCGTTCGGTGAAAATATCGTTCTATGCGGTAGACGAAGCTCATTGTATTTCCGAATGGGGGCATGACTTCCGTCCGGAGTATCGGCGAATTCGTCCGATCATTAACGAAATAGGGAAAGCTCCCTTGATTGCGCTTACTGCAACAGCAACACCGAAGGTACAGCACGATATCCAGAAAAATCTGGGGATGGTGGATGCACAGGTTTTCAAATCTTCGTTCAACCGTCCGAACCTTTATTATGAGGTACGCGCAAAGACTAACAATATTGATAAAGATATCATCAAGTTCATCAAGAACAACTCGGAAAAGTCGGGCATTATCTATTGCCTGAGTCGGAAGAAAGTAGAGGAACTTGCTGAAATTCTTCAGGCAAACGGAATAAACGCGCGTCCTTATCATGCAGGTATGGACTCAATGACGAGAACGAAAAACCAGGATGATTTCCTGATGGAAAAGGTGGAAGTGATTGTGGCTACCATCGCTTTTGGTATGGGAATCGACAAGCCGGATGTACGGTTTGTGATCCATTATGATATCCCGAAGAGTCTGGAAGGGTATTATCAGGAGACTGGACGTGCCGGTAGAGACGGTGGCGAAGGTCAGTGCCTGACCTTTTATACAAACAAAGACTTGCAGAAACTGGAAAAGTTCATGCAAGGAAAACCTGTGGCAGAACAGGAAATTGGCAAGCAGCTTCTGTTGGAAACCGCTGCTTATGCCGAATCTTCCGTGTGCCGGCGCAAGACATTGCTGCATTATTTCGGTGAAGAATATACGGAAGAAAATTGTGGAAATTGTGACAACTGTTTAAACCCTAAAAAACAAGTGGAGGCTCAAGAGTTATTATGTGCCGTGATTGAAGCGATTATCGCGGTGAAAGAAAATTTTAAGGCAGATTATATCATAGACATACTACAAGGTAGAGAAACGTCGGAAGTACAGGCTCACCTACACGAAGACCTCGAAGTGTTCGGTTCGGGTATGGGCGAAGAAGACAAAACATGGAATGCAGTGATCCGGCAAGCTTTGATTGGCGGTTACTTGAGCAAAGATGTGGAGAATTATGGTCTCTTGAAAGTGACGGAAGAGGGGCATAAGTTCCTGAAGAAGCCAAAATCATTCAAGATTACTGAAGATAATGATTTTGAAGAAACGGAAGAAGAAGTACCTGCACGTGGCGGTGGCTCTTGTGCGGTAGACCCGGCTCTTTATTCAATGCTGAAGGATCTACGGAAGAAGCTGTCCAAGAAACTGGAAGTTCCTCCTTATGTCATTTTCCAGGATCCGTCTTTGGAAGCAATGGCTACCATCTACCCGGTGACATTGGATGAACTGCAGAATATTCCGGGCGTAGGTGCCGGAAAGGCGAAACGCTATGGTGAAGAGTTCTGTAAACTGATCAAACGTCATTGCGAAGAGAATGAAATCGAACGTCCGGAAGATTTACGTGTACGTACGGTTGCCAATAAGTCAAAGATGAAGGTGGCTATCATTCAGGCTATCGACCGTAAAGTGGCGCTGGACGATATCGCTCTTTCCAAAGGAATCGAGTTTGGTGAACTGCTGGATGAAGTGGAAGCAATCGTTTACTCCGGAACTAAACTGAATATTGACTACTTCCTGGAAGAAATTATGGATGAAGATCATATGCTCGATATCTATGATTACTTCAAGGAATCTACGACAGACAAGATTGATGATGCTCTTGACGAACTGGGCGATGAATTTACCGAAGAGGAAGTCCGACTGGTGAGAATCAAGTTCATCTCTGAAATGGCTAATTAAAAAAGCGAAAAAAATAGGCGTGCAGGTATGCTGTTTTGAATAAAAACCGTATATTTGCACGCAATAAATTTTTAAACGCACAGCCCTATGTCATTTATTGCTGATAAGATTGTAATGGATGGGTTAACTTACGATGACGTATTGTTGATCCCCGCTTATTCTGAAGTTTTACCGCGCACTGTCGATCTCTCGACAAAGTTTTCAAGAAACATTGAGTTAAAAATACCTTTTGTGACGGCTGCCATGGATACGGTTACCGAAGCGAAAATGGCTATTGCCATTGCCCGTGAAGGTGGTATCGGTGTGATTCACAAAAATATGTCTATTGAGGAGCAGGCAAGACAAGTTGCCATTGTAAAGCGTGCTGAAAATGGTATGATTTACGATCCTGTTACTATCAAGAGAGGTTCTACTGTCAGTGACGCTTTGGGAATTATGGCTGAATATAAAATCGGTGGTATTCCTGTAGTGGATGATGAAGGTTATCTGGTAGGTATCGTTACTAACAGAGATTTGCGTTTCGAAAGAGACATGACAAAGCATATTGATCTTGTTATGACTCCTAAAGAAAGATTGGTTACTACCAATCAGTCTACCGATCTGGAATCTGCTGCACAGATTCTTCAAAAACATAAGATTGAAAAGTTGCCGATTGTAGGAATGGATGGCAAACTGATCGGTCTTGTTACATATAAAGATATTACAAAGGCAAAAGATAAACCGATGGCTTGTAAAGATGCCAAAGGTCGTCTGCGGGTAGCTGCAGGTGTCGGCGTTACTGCTGATACGCTGGATCGTATGCAGGCATTAGTGGATGCCGGTGCAGATGCTATCGTAATCGATACGGCTCACGGACATTCTATGTACGTTATTGAGAAACTGAAAGAAGCAAAGAAACGCTTCCCGAATATTGATATCGTGGTAGGTAACATTGCTACCGGAGAAGCTGCGAAGGCTTTGGCAGAAGCTGGTGCTGATGCTGTGAAAGTAGGTATCGGTCCGGGGTCTATCTGTACGACTCGTGTTGTTGCAGGTGTAGGTGTTCCTCAGTTGTCGGCTGTATATGATGTAGCCAAGGCACTGAAAGGTACAGGTGTTCCTCTGATTGCTGATGGTGGTTTGCGCTATTCCGGTGATGTGGTAAAAGCATTGGCTGCCGGCGGATACTGTGTGATGATCGGATCATTGGTTGCCGGAACAGAAGAGTCTCCGGGTGATACTATCATCTTTAACGGACGTAAATTCAAATCATATCGCGGTATGGGTTCATTGGAAGCAATGGAGAATGGCTCTAAAGACCGTTATTTCCAGAGTGGAACTGCCGACGTGAAGAAATTGGTTCCGGAAGGTATTGCTGCTCGTGTTCCTTATAAAGGTACACTTTATGAAGTAGTTTATCAGTTGTCTGGTGGTCTTCGTGCAGGTATGGGATATTGCGGTGCTGCTAATATTGAAAAACTTCATGATGCGAAGTTTACTCGTATTACAAATGCCGGAGTGATGGAAAGTCACCCGCATGACGTGACGATTACCAGTGAATCACCTAACTATAGCCGTCCGGAATAATTTATATAAACGGTAAACGATTAACGGTGAACGGTGAACAGGCTGTATGGCATATGTTCGTTGTTCACCGTTTGTCGTTTTTAAATAAAAATCAATGATGAAAAGAAATCTGCTTTTAGGATGGATAAGTCTCTTCGGAGTATTAGCTTTCGCTCAGGAAGATTCCGTAGTGATGCGGATTAATGGGAAAGAAATACCTCGTTCGGAGTTTGAATGCTCCTATCGCCGGCATACGGACGGTAATGGTACGAAATTGTCTCCTAGAGAATATGCGGAGCTTTTCATTCTGTCTAAGTTGAAAGTGGAAGCGGCCAGAGCGGCCGGACTCGACACTACTTCGGCTTTTCGCAAGCAACAGCAGGCTTATCGGACAAATTTGCTGAGGTCATACCTTCTGGATGATCAGGAAATGGATGGCAATGCCCGTATTCTATATCAGAAGATGAAGGAAAATGTACGTGGCGGACAAGTGCAGATACGGCAAATTTACAAATATCTGCCTCAGACCATTACATCCCGGCATTTACAGGAGGAACAGGCTCGCATGGACTCTATTTATCAGGTGATACAAAATCAGCCGAGTGTGAATTTTGCCCGTTTGGTAGATCGGTTTTCGGATGATAAACGTTGTCGGTGGATAGAAAGTTTACAGACAACATCGGAGTTTGAGGAGGCTGCTTTCTCTTTAGCAAAAGGTGAAATATCCAAACCTTTTTTTACTCCGGAGGGGATTCATATTCTGAAAGTCATAGATCGAAAGGAAGTGCCTGCATATGAAGTCGTTAGTGACAGTCTTCTGAATCGTTTAAGGCGTCAGCCGTTGGATAAAGGAACGGAAGCCATCGTAGAGCAATTGAAAAAGGAATACCAGTATATTCCCAATATGGAGTCTTTGGAAGAAGTATTGCAGAAAGGTGGAACGGAACGGGCTTTGTTTACCATCAACGGGCAGGCATATACAGGAGAAATGTTTAAGCGGTTTGCTTCATCCCATCCTCAGGCTGTAAAACGGCAGTTGAATGGCTTTATAGCAAAATCTCTGCTGGATTATGAGAGTCAGCATATGGAAAGAAAACATCCGGAACTTCGTTATACTTTGCAGGAATATGCTGAGAAATGTCTGGCTGAGGAAATCGTGCATCAGAAAGTAGATTTACCGGCTGTTAACGACCGGGCGGGATTGGCTACTTATTTTAAGTTTCATTCATCGGATTACCGATGGGAGCATCCCCGATACAAAGGAGTAGTGTTGCATTGTGCAGATAAAAAGACTGCTAAACAGGCTAAAAAGCTACTGAAAAAAGTTCCGGAGAATGAATGGGAGGATATGCTTCGCAAAACATTTAATACATCCGGTGCTGAAACAATTAAAATTGAACAGGGTGTTTTTGCCGACGGAGATAATAAATATATAGATAAATTGGTCTTTAAGAAGGGCACTTTTGACCCTGTAGTGTCTTATCCTTTTACTATTGCTGTAGGCAAAAAACAGAAGGGACCGGAGGATTACAGAGAGGTAATTGATCAGGTGAGAAAAGATTATAGAAGCTATCTTAACGCATATTGGGAGCAAGAATTGAGGGAGTCTGGTAAGGTTGAAATAAACCAAGAGGTTTTAAAAACAGTTAATAATAACTGATGTAACCGATTATTCACTATCTTCGTACCTTAAATAAGTAGATTTGAATTGACAATGCGAATATTAGTCCTCTTACTAATTACCCTTCTCTGTTGTGGAGCGTGCAAAGAGCAGTACGACCACAAAGGCAAGACTGCATTGGTGGAGGTAGATGGTAACTTTTTGTATAAAGAAGATTTGATGTCTGTACTACCGGTCGGATTGTCAAAAGATGATAGCATTCTTTTCGCCGAGCATTACATTCGTAGCTGGGCGGAGGAGATTTTGTTGTATGAAAAAGCTGCGAATAATATTCCGGATAATGTGGATGTAGATAAGCTGGTGGAGAATTACCGGAAAGCTTTGATTATGCATACCTATCAGCAGGAATTGATAAACCAAAAACTGACGAATGATATTTCGGAACAGGAAATAGCGGATTATTATGAGAAAAACAAGGAATTGTTTAAACTGGAATCTCCGCTGATCAAGGGATTGTTTATTAAAGTACCGTTGACGGCACCTCAGCTGAACAATGTTCGCAGATGGTACAAGACGGAAAAACAGGATGCTGTGGAAAGTCTGGAAAAATATAGTTTGCAGAATGCGGTGAAGTATGAATACTTTTACAATAAATGGGTTCCGGTTACGGATGTTCTGGACCTGATTCCATTGAAAGAGGCGTCACCGGAGCAATATGTAGACAAGCACCGACATGTGGAACTGAAAGATACGGCATTTTACTATTTCCTCAATGTGAGCGATTATCGCGGGGCAGGTGAAGAGAAACCGTATGAGTTTGCCCGGTCGGAAGTGAAGGATTTACTGGTCAATCAGAAACGGGTGAACTTTATGGAACAAGTGAAGAATGATCTGTATCAGCAGGCTGTAAACAAGAAGAAGATTATATACAATTATTAAATACAAAGAATGAAGAAGTTTGTGAACTTTAGATTTATTGTTACCCTTGTCCTGGCAGTATTTGCCAACGTGGTAACTTATGCACAGGACAATGTAATTGATGAGGTAGTTTGGGTAGTAGGTGACGAAGCTATTTTGAAATCAGATGTAGAAGAGGCCCGTATGGATGCCTTGTACAATGGACGCAGATTTGAAGGCGATCCTTATTGTGTAATACCCGAAGAAATCGCTGTGCAGAAGTTATTCCTGCACCAGGCAAAGTTGGATAGTATCGAAGTTTCCGAAGCGGAAATCATTCAGCGTGTAGATATGATGACCAATATGTATATCCAGCAGATTGGTTCTAAGGAGAAAATGGAGGAATACTTCAATAAGACTGCTACTCAAATTCGTGAAACGTTGCGCGAAAATGCCCGTGATGGACTGACAGTACAGAAGATGCAGCAGAAACTGGTAGGAGATATCAAGGTAACTCCGGCAGAAGTACGCCGATATTTCAAGGATCTTCCTCAGGACAGTATCCCTTATATTCCGACTCAGGTAGAGGTGCAGATTATTACACTGCAACCTAAAATTCCTATTGCGGAAATTGAAGATGTAAAGAGACGTCTGCGCGATTATACAGACCGTGTGACAAAGGGTGAAATTGATTTTTCTACACTGGCACGTCTGTATTCCGAAGATAAGGCTTCTGCTATCAAAGGTGGTGAACTTGATTTTATGGGACGTGGTATGCTGGATCCGGCTTATGCCAATGTAGCATTCAGTCTTCAGGACCCGAAGAAAGTATCCAAGATTGTAGAATCTGAATTTGGTTATCATATTATCCAGCTTATCGAGAAACGTGGCGACCGTGTGAATACCCGTCACATTCTGTTGCGTCCGAAAGTATCTGAAAAGGAGTTGACTGAGGCTTGTGCCCGTCTGGATTCTATTGGCGATGATATCCGTCAGAATAAGTTTACATTTGATGAGGCTGCCTCTGTGATTTCACAAGATAAGGATACTCGTAATAATCACGGTCTTATGGTGAATACGAATGAGCGTACAGGTATCACTACTTCTAAGTTCCAGATGCAGGATTTGCCTCAGGATGTTGCGAAAGTGGTGGATAAGATGAATGTAGGCGAAATTTCCAGAGCCTTTACGATGATTAACGAGAAGGATGGAAAAGAAGTTTGTGCCATTGTAAAACTGAAAGCAAAGATCAACGGTCATAAAGCTACCATTGCAGAAGACTATCAGGACCTGAAAGAAATCGTGATGGATAAGCGCCGGGAAGAAATGTTGCAGAAGTGGATTCTGAACAAACAAAAACATACGTATGTACGTATTGACCCGAATTGGCAGAAGTGTGACTTCAAGTATCCGGGTTGGGTAAGGAACGATTGATGTTTAAACAGCTTGACTTTATATGCTGAAACAAAACAAAAAAGATAAACAGCAAGACGGGCATAGATGGCTTCTTATAGGCTTTCTATGCCTGTTTGCCGTATGCCTTGTGGCGCAGGTGAAGCCTACCGGACAGACTAAAAAGGCTGAGACTCCGGCTGCGAAAACTCCAAATGGAACGAAGCAAACTGATAAAGATATCAAGAAAGAGCCCGAAAATAAGAAGACGAAAGTATATTTGCTTCATGCCAATCAGGGACAGGCCGACAAGCTTGCCCGACCGGATGTTCAGGTACTGATTGGGAATGTAAAGCTGCGTCACGACAGTATGTATATGTTTTGTGACAGTGCTTTGATTTACGAGAAAACCAATTCGGTAGAAGCATTCAGCAATGTACGTATGGAGCAGGGGGATACCTTGTTTATTTACGGTGATTATCTTTACTACGACGGGATGACACAGATTGCGCAGATTCGTGAGAACGTAAAGATGATCAACCGGAACACGACGCTTCTGACCGATAGTCTGAATTATGACCGTCTTTATGATCTCGGTTATTATTTCGAGGGCGGTACTTTGATGGATGAAGAGAATGTGTTGACCTCGGATTGGGGAGAATACAGTCCGGCTACCAAACAGTCGGTATTCAATCATGATGTGAAATTGGTGAATCCCAAGTTTGTCCTGACGTCGGATACACTGAAATATAATACTTTTTCCAAGATTGCTACCATTCTCGGTCCTTCGAATATCGTAAGTGACAATAATCACATCTATTCGGAACGAGGCTTCTATAATACACTCAGCGAACAGGCTGAATTGTTGGACCGTTCTATCCTGACGAATGAGGGAAAGAAGTTGATTGGTGACAGTTTGTTTTATGACCGGAAAGTGGGATACGGTGAAGCGTTCGATAATATACGAATGACGGATACCATTAACAAGAATATGTTGACCGGCGATTATTGTTTCTATAACGAATTGACCGACTCTGCTTTTGCTACCAAACGTGCAGTTGCTATTGACTATTCACAAGGAGACAGTCTCTTTATGCATGGAGATACGTTGCAGCTTATTTCCTATAATCTGAATACGGACTCTGTTTTCCGCCTGATGAAAGCTTATCATAAGGTACGTATGTACCGGACGGATGTACAGGGAGTTTGTGACTCACTGGTTTATAATTCAAAAGACTCTTGTCTGACCATGTATACCGATCCGATTCTTTGGAATGAAGGTCAGCAACTGCTTGGTGAGGAGATCAAGATTTATATGAATGACAGTACCATTAACTGGGCCCACATTATCAATCAGGCACTGACGGTGGAGATGAAAGATTCTGTTCATTATAACCAAGTGTCCGGTAAAGAGATGAAAGCCTATTTCGAAAATGGTGATATGCGTCATATTGAAGTGATAGGTAATGTGATGACCGCTTTCTACCCGGAAGAAAAAGACAGTACGATGACCGGATTTAATAATATGGAGGGGAGTGTGCTCCATCTTTATATGAAAGAGAAGAAGATGGAAAAAGGGATGTTCGTAGGTAAGTCCAACGGAACATTATATCCGATGGATCAGATCCCTCCCGACAAGTTGCGGCTATCTACATTTGCCTGGTTTGACTATGTCCGCCCTTTAAATAAAGAAGATATATTCAACTGGAGAGGCAAGAAGGAAGGAGAGACACTGAAACCAACCACCGACCGGAAGCCAAAGACAGATAAGCGAAGTTTAATTAATATGAAGTAATATGGGAATGTTTTTCAATTCGATGAGAAAACCTCGAGGCTTTAATCATCAATACATTTACGTAAACGAGCGGAAAGAAAAGCTTGAGAAGATGGAGGAGAAGGCGAAACGCGAGTTGGGAATGCTTCCGGATAAAGAATTCAGTCCCGAAGATATCCGTGGTAAGTTTGTCGAAGGTACGACGCACCTGAAGCGCAGAAAGGCAAGTGGCCGTAAGCCTGTATCTTTTGGAACCATATTGATTATCATAGCTTTCCTTTTATATTTGTGGCATTATTTAGCGACGGGAAGCTGGTCATTTTAACTACTAAATAAACTATGAGCGATATAATTCATTTGTTGCCTGATTCGGTAGCTAATCAGATTGCTGCCGGTGAAGTGATACAACGTCCGGCATCTGTTATTAAAGAGCTAGTGGAGAATGCGATCGATGCAGATGCTCAAAATATACATGTGTTAGTTACGGATGCCGGTAAGACCTGCATCCAGATTATAGACGATGGAAAGGGAATGTCCGAAACGGACGCGCGACTTTCCTTTGAACGCCATGCGACTTCTAAGATTCGGGAAGCAGCGGATTTGTTTGCTTTGCGTACGATGGGGTTTCGTGGAGAAGCACTGGCTTCCATTGCAGCTGTGGCGCAGGTTGAACTGAAAACACGGTTGGAATCGGAAGAACTGGGAACAAAACTGGTGATTGCAGGCTCCAAAGTCGAAAGTCAGGAAGCTGTTTCCTGTTCCAAGGGAAGTAACTTCTCTGTGAAGAATCTGTTCTTCAACGTGCCCGCCCGTCGCAAGTTCCTGAAAGCTAATTCAACAGAACTAAGTAATATTCTGGCAGAGTTTGAACGTATTGCTTTGGTTCATCCCGAAGTAGCCTTTTCGCTTTACAGCAATGATTCCGAACTGTTTAATCTGCCTGTATCTCCTTTGCGGCAACGTATTCTTGCTATCTTCGGCAAGAAGCTGAATCAACAGTTGCTGAATATAGAGGTGAATACTACGATGGTGAAAATCTCAGGCTACATAGCGAAGCCGGAAACTGCCCGTAAGAAAGGTGCTCACCAATATTTCTTTGTCAACGGGCGTTATATGCGCCATCCTTATTTTCATAAGGCAGTGATGGAGGCTTATGAACAGTTGATTCCCGTTGGCGAGCAAGTTTCTTACTTTATTTATTTTGAAGTGGATCCGGCTAATATCGATGTGAATATTCATCCCACTAAGACAGAAATCAAGTTTGAGAATGAACAGGCTATCTGGCAAATACTTTCGGCATCAGTAAAGGAGTCGTTGGGCAAGTTCAGCGCCATTCCTTCCATTGATTTCGATACGGAAGATATGCCGGATATTCCTGCATTTGAGCAGAATCTGCCTCCTGCACCTCCGAAGATTCATTATAATTCGGATTTCAATCCGTTCAAAGTATCTTCCGGTGGAAGTGGCGGCGGATCATATAGCCGTCCGAAGGTGGAATGGGAAGGACTGTATGGTGGATTGACCAAGGCAAGTAAGATGAATGAGCCTCAGCAGGAACCGGAAATGGATTGGGAAAATTCTCCTTTCGAGGAAGAACCGATGGTTGCTGAAGAGAAAACTATTTCGGCGGTATCTGCCGCTTCCTCCACTTTCTCATCGGCCTCCTCTACTTTATATGCCAATGAATCGGTGATTGAGAAAGGGAATCTGCATTTGCAGTTCAAAGGTCGTTTTATTCTGACTTCGGTGAAATCCGGATTGATGTTGATCGACCAGCATCGTGCGCATATCCGCGTACTTTTTGATCGGTATATGGTGCAGATAAAACAAAAACAAGGTGTTTCGCAGGGAGTGCTTTTCCCCGAGATATTACAGCTGCCTGCTTCAGAAGCGGCTGTCCTGCAAGGAATCATGGATGATTTGTCGGCGGTAGGTTTCGATCTGAGTGATTTGGGTGGCGGTAGTTATGCTATCAATGGCATTCCTTCGGGGATAGAAGGATTGAATCCGGTTGAGTTGGTACGGAATATGCTACATACAGCTATGGAAAAAGGGAATGATGTGAAGGAGGAAATCCAGAATATCTTAGCTTTAACACTCGCACGTGCGGCGGCTATTGTATATGGTCAGGTATTGAGTAATGAGGAAATGGTAAGTCTTGTAGACAGTCTTTTTGCCTGTCCTTCACCAAATTACACTCCGGATGGCAAAACAGTCTTGACAACAATCAAGGAAGAGGACATCGAGAAATTATTCAAATAAAACAAATAAAATCATCATTTCTTAAAACCTTTTAGTTCAGTTCGTGTTATTTAAATAGTTCAACAAAGAAAAGATTATAATAACCACTTAACTATTAGGTATATGAAAAAGATTCTAATGTTGCTGGCTTTTGCCGGCGTTGCGTCTGTCGCTTCTGCGCAGCAAACCGTGACTGTAACTGAATACGAGGTTATTCAGGTACAAGATAAACATCAAGTAATAACTAACCCATTCTGGAGCAACTGGTTCTTCTCTGTAGGAGGCGGTGCACAGGTATTATTTGGTAATAACGACCATATCGGAAAATTCAGAGATCGTATTGCTCCGACATTGAATGTGTCAGTTGGTAAATGGGTAACACCCGGTTTCGGGTTACGTATGCAATATAGCGGACTGCAATCCAAAGGATTCACCACCAATGAATCTGCAAATTATGTAGTCGGTGGCCCGAGAGAAGATGGCTCCTACAAACAGAGATGGGACTATATGAATCTTCATGGCGACTTGCTGATTAATCTGAATGCACTTTTCGGTGGTTACAATCCGGATCGCGTATATGAGATTATTCCGTATATCGGTGCCGGTTGGGCTCATTCTTATTCTAAGCCTCATACAAACGCTGCTACCTTCAATGCAGGTATTATCAACCGTTTCCGTTTGTCAAACGCTGTAGATTTGAACCTTGAACTGAGTGCAACAGGGCTGGAAGGTAAATTTGATGGTGAACACGGTGGCAAACCCGATTATGATGGTATCTTAGGTGCTACTCTCGGTGTGACTTATTACTTCCCGACCCGTGGATTCCAACGTCCTGTTCCACAGATTATCTCCGAACTGGAATTGAGACAGATGCGTGATCAGATGAATGCTATGGCAGCCGCAAATATGCAGTTGCAGCAACTGTTAGCCAATGCACAGCAGCCTGTAGTGGAAGAAGCTGAAGAAGTCGTTGTAACAGATGCCAACATTGCACCGCGTACTGTATTCTTCAAGATCGGTTCAGACAAATTGTCTCCACAAGAAGAAATGAACTTGTCATATCTTGCCAGCAAGATGAAAGAATTCCCGAACATGACCTATACAATCAACGGATATGCAGACTCTGCAACCGGTACTCCTTCTATCAACCAGAAGTTAAGTCTGGAACGTGCACAAGCTGTAAAGGACCTGTTGGTTAAGAAATATGGCATCTCTGCAGACAGACTGTCTGTTGCAGCAGGTGGTGGTGTCGACAAGTTCGGTCAACCGATTCTGAATCGTGTGGTATTGGTAGAATCAGCTCAATAATACATTTGATATTGTAATATAGATACGGCTGTTAAGTGGGCCGTATTTATGAAAGGAAAGACTTGCTCAGGTAAAGATATCCCTCGGATACTTTACTTGGGCGAGTCTTTTTGTTTCCAATGATTTGCATATCCTATAATTTTTTGCGAATATTGCAATCAAATGCATTGGTCTTAGACATAAGTTTCTTACTTTTGAACAAGGATTCCGGTTTTTATGATTGTTACTATGAAATGTAGATACCTTCTATCTTTAGTCTTTTTATTGCATATATGGGTATGCAAGAGTAATGTTATAGATAATAGTGTCTATGATTATGGTCTTACGTTTCTGGCTCATTCTACCAATCAGGATCAGCGGACCAATTTGGATCTTACTCCTGCGGCTTCTTTGTCTTTTCCCGAGGACGGTTTCTCGGTGGGATTCGATATAAAGTTGAGAAATGAACTGTATACTTATGGTTATGTTGTACGGGTCATAGCAGATGATTCTTCCTGCTTTGATTTTATCTCCTACCTGCTTTATTCCCGATTTAATATTGTATTGACTGACAAAGACCGAGTGATCAAGAATACGGAGATTGCAGATTCGGTAAAGATTGTAGCAGACAGATGGATACACGTCGATCTGCAATTTACCAAAGACCGGATTCATATTGCTGCAGACGGTATCCAGGCGGAAATCAATCATTCCCTGAGCAACTTTAAGGATATCAAGATCTATTTCGGAGGCAGCAAGCATCCCCGTTTTTTCTCTACAGATGTACCTCCTATGACCATTCGTAATATAGAACTTGCTGATATTCAAGGTAAACTGCTTTATAAATGGGAATTGGCTGCTCATGATAAAGATGTGACTTACGATAGTGTCAGAAATAAACAGGCTTTTGTACGTAATGGCGTCTGGGAGATAGATAAACATACTAAATGGGCGGCATTAGCTTCGTTGAATGTGCACCATATTAATCCGCAGGTGGCTTATGACGATGTGTCGGGACGTTTTTTCATAGCAGGAGGCGGTCAGTTATTTGTTTACGATGTGAAGGCGAATCGTGTTGATTCGATTGCTTATAAAGGACATCCTTATATAGGAGCTTCCAGCCAGATTATTTTTGATGCCAAACGAAACAGGCTCTTGTCTTATACACCGGATTTCAACGATTTGAATGTCTATGAGTTTGACCGGAAATGCTGGACATTAGAAACTCCGGTAATGATTGATACCCGCCAGCATCATAATCGTATTATCAATCAGAAAAGAGATGAACTGATTGTTTTTGGTGGCTATGGTAATCACCGCTATAATTCACAGTTGAGCAGAATAAACCTGTCTGATCCGCAGGGGTGGTCGATCAGTTCCCTTGATTCCTGTCTGTTTCCCCGCTATTTAAGTGCGATGGGGGCGGAGAATGAGGACTACTTATTGATCATGGGTGGTTATGGCAATCAGTCGGGTAAGCAGGAAGAATCTCCAGGAAACTTTTATGATCTTTACCGGTTGAATTTGAAAACAGGTAAATGCGCTAAGTTATGGGAGTTTGTGAATGACAGGCAGCACTTTACTTTCGGTAATTCAATGATTGTCGATACACCGTCGAATAGTGTATATGCTTTGACATATAATAATGACCGGTATAATACTTTTGTTTATTTGAGCCGGTTTGATATACAGACCAGACAACCGGTTCAGGAAGTGATGAGTGATTCCATTGTTTATAACTTCCTCGATATTCATTCTTATTGTGATATGTTTTTGCATAGAGAGACATCTTCTATTTATGCTGTGGTGTTGCAGGAAAAGGAGCCCGGAATATCTAAAGTCGAATTTTATAAACTGGCATTTCCACCTTTGTCCAAGGAAGGTATTTTGCCTCATCAGACTGGCGGAATGAAGCCGGTGATATTGATATCCGGTATTTTGGCAGGACTACTGTGCCTGATAGGAGGAAGTATATGGTTATTGCATAGTAAGAGAAAGAGAAAAGTGAATGTGTCAGTCGGTCCGGTTGCTACGGAAGAAGTAAAAGACAGATTGGTCGAAGAAGAACCGACTGAACAAAAAGTATCTTCGGTTTTATTACTGGGCGGATTCCAGATATTTGATAAGCAAGGCGGTAACATCACGGGAGATTTTACGCCTACTCTTAAGCAATTATTCTTGTTTTTACTGCTGAATACCATTAAGAACGGAAAGGGAACGACTTCTCAATGCCTGGATGAAACTTTCTGGTTCGATATGAGTAAGTCCAGTGCATCGAATAACAGAAACGTGAATATCAGAAAGCTAAGGCTGATCATTGAGAAAATCGGAGATATCAATATTGCCAATAAGAACGGCTATTGGTATCTGAATCTGGGGAAAGACGTGACCTGCGATTATCAGGAAGTGATGAGATTGCTGGATCAGATAAAAGATAAAGATACCATTACGGATAAAAAGATAATCAATAAAATCATATCCCTGGCGAGTGCCGGCGCATTGCTCCCTAACGTCAGTGCCGAATGGATTGACGAATATAAGTCAGCCTACTACGTTCTGTTGACGGAAATACTGCTTTCTGTGGTCAACCGTCCCGATATAAAAGAAGATTCCAGGCTTTTGCTGAAAATATCAGATGTAATTCTGCTTGTTGATAATATAGACGAAGACGCTATCCGCACTAAATGCAGAGTCTTGTATCAGATGGGGCAGAAAGGTTTGTCCAAGCAAAGTTTCGATAAGTTCTGTATTGAATATGAACGTTTGCTGAATGCCAAGCCTGATTTCTCTTACGATGATATTATAAATTCACTCTAAATTAATCCTCTATTAATAATTTTCCGGTGCTTCCTGTTGGTCGGTGGAGAGATAGTTCCTCATCGGTGGCGGAGCCTGTCCTCATCGGTGCCGGAAATAGGTCTCATCGGTACCCGAAATAAATCCTTGCGGAGTAAGGCACTCATTATACCATCAAATAATAATTGTTTTTTTTTATCATGAAAACATTATTGATAACTAGATACTTATGCGAAAAGAATGAAATTCTTTATCGCTATTAATCTAAAATTAATATGGCATTAAGGACTGGAATTCTATATTTGCTTCAGAAACGGACGGGATATCCTCCACTATGTTTCTGATGACTTGAGCGGATCGAACTATAACCTTATAAAATGATGGAAATATGAAAAACGACACTTCTTAACTACTGCTTGGACTTACTTGTCAGAGAAAGTTTTCTTGAGATGAAAACGGTTTGAATCAATTAATGTTAATCTATAAATTATGAAAACAGGAAAGAGCAAAGATCATTTGCAAAGAGTTTTTTTAAGGTTCCTTTATTTGATAATGGGGAGCATCCTTTCTTTGGATTCTGTTATGGCGCAGGAAAACCTGAAAGTTTCCGGGCAGGTGACAGACAATAAAGGAGAAGCCATTATCGGAGCCTCAGTGAAAGTTCTGAAAACGGGTACGGGGACTATTTCGGATATGGATGGTAAGTTTACTATTCAGGTTCCTGTGGGAGCTGAACTGGAGATAGGATATGTCGGCTATAATCCGAAGAGAGTGAAAGTGGTGAATAAAAACTTCGTAACGGTAGTCCTTGAGGAGAATGTGGTAGCATTGGGCGATGTAGTTGTTGTCGGATATGGCATTCAGAAAAAGGAAAGTCTGACAGGAGCTATCGGAAACCTGAAAGTAGATGATATCGTAAAGACCAAGGCACCTAGTTTGGCACAGGCTATTCAAGGAAAGGTAGCCGGTCTGCGGATCAGACAGGAGAATGGAGAGCCGGGTAAGTTCAGTTCCAATATCAATGTCCGTGGCTTCGGAACTCCTTTGTTTGTGATTGACGGAGTGGTGAGAGACGGTTCCAGCGAATTTCAACGGTTGAATCCGGAAGATATTGAAAGCATATCTTTTCTGAAAGATGCTACTGCCTCTATCTATGGTATGAATTCGGCGAATGGTGCCGTGATTGTTACCACCAAGAAAGGGGCTACAGGCAAACCGCGTATTACGTTGAACGCCAATGTCGGCATTACTTCTCCTACCAATGTGCCGGAGATGGCCAACGCCGGACAATATATGACCATGCGAAATGAGGCGGAAATCAATGCAGGCAGACCGGCTTATATCACAAAGGACGAATTGACCAAATGGCAGCAAGGTGCTCCCGGTTATGAGAGTGTAGACTTGTATGATGCCGTTTTCAATAAGCACGCCACACAGTTCCAGACGACTCTGTCCCTGGAAGGTGGTACCGACAAAGTAAGTTATTACGGTAGTTTCGGTTATGCCACCGATAACAGCTTGTTGAAGAATAACGCATTGACTTATGATAAATATACATTCCGTTCCAATGTCAGTCTGAAGATTACCAAAGACCTGACAGCCAGTATCAATCTTGGCGGACGTTATGATACCACCAACCGTCCCTGGTTTCCTTTCTATGATATATTTAAGAGTACGCGTGTAAATCCGCCTACTACTTCTATCTATGCCAATGACAATCCGGATTATTATAATAACTTCTCTTATGTCCCTAATCCGGCGGCTATGATCGATGCCGATTATACCGGAAGCGCTAAAGAGCGGAATAAGAACTTGCAGACACAGTTTGCATTAGAGTATAATATTCCTTATGTAAAGGGGCTGAAGGTGAAAGGTACTTTTATCTACGATTACAATAACTACGGATATAAGGCAACGCGGAAAGGTTTTAAGACATATACCTATGGCGAATATACGGGCGAGTATACGGCGGCAGATGCCAACTATCCGGCTTTACTCCAGGATAATCGCAGAGAATCGGAACGGGTGGATATGCAGTTCCAGACAAACTATAACAGAACGTTCGGCAACCATACCATCGGAGCTACTTATGTCTTCGAAAGACGCGAAGAGAAAGCAAACTGGATGAATGGTGAGCGCAAGTTTGACTTTTTCACAATCGGTGAACTGGACAATGCACGCGAATCTGACCAGAAAGTATCCGGTTCCTCGGAACACCAGGCTTATCTTTCTCATATCGGGCGTCTGACCTATGATTATAAAGGCAAATATCTGGCAGAGCTTGCTTGCAGATACGACGGTTCTTATCGATATGCTCCGGGCAGCAGATGGGCATTCTTTCCGTCCGCTTCCGTAGGATGGAGGATTTCGGAAGAGAGCTTTATCAAAGACAACTTCAAGTTTGTCGATAATCTGAAACTTCGTTTCTCTGCCGGTCGTTCGGGGCAAGATGCCGGTGATCCGTTCCAATACTTCTCCGGTTACACGTTGAACAGTGGCGGATATGTATTCAGCCAGGGAAATTATACCAATGGAGTAGCTTCTCCTGTGATGATCAATAAGAATCTGACCTGGATTAAAGTGAATATGTATAATATTGGTATTGACTTTTCAATCTTTAACCGGCTGATCGCAGTAGAGTTTGATATTTATCAGCGTGACCGCAGCGGCCTGTTGGCCGACCGTTACGGTTCTCTTCCCAATACGTTCGGTTCCAAGTTGCCACAGGAAAACCTGAACGGCGACCGTACGAGGGGTATTGAATTTACATTGACTCATACCAACAAAATCGGTGATTTCCACTACAGTGTATCCGGTAACTTTAACTTGGCGCGTACCCAACGCCGTTATATAGAGAGCGGTCCTTACAAGAGCAGTATGGAAAGATGGAGAAACCAGGCATCCAACCGCTGGGGAGATTTTATCTGGGGGTATCAGACGGACGGACGTTTCCAGAACTTTGACGAGATTAATACATATCCGATTCAGAATGGGGATAACGGAAATTCCAAGGAACTTCCCGGTGACTACATCCTGAAAGACGTAAACGGTGACGGAGTGGTGAATGATCTGGACAAGACCCCTTTATTCTGGTCCGGCAGCCCATTGATTCACTATGGTTTCAATGTGGAAGCGTCCTGGAAGAACTTCGACTTCTATGCTCTTTTTCAAGGTTCTGCCCTGTACACGGTGCAGTTTGACGAGGTATACGCAAAGATGCTCTGTTTCAAGGGTGGCAATACCCCCGAATACTTCTACGACCGTTGGCATCTGTCCGACCCGTATGATGCGAACAGTGAATGGATACCGGGAGAATGGCCGGCCATCCGTCTGGAGCAGGACATGGGATCGTTCTATACGAGGGATTCGCAGATATGGCGTAAGAACGCTTCTTATCTGAGACTGAAAACAATTGAGATCGGCTACACCTTCAGTCCCCGACTGATGCATAAACTGGGTATCGGTAGTTTAAGAATCTATGCGAACGGAAATAACCTGTTTACTATCTGTGACCCGTTTGTAAAGGCATTCGATCCGGAAAAGATTGAAGGAGACTATAGTGCCGGCTTGAATTATCCTCTGAATAAGAGCTTTAACTTTGGATTGACCTTGAACTTTTAAAGAAGATGATTATGAAAATATATAGTTGTTTATTATTGGGAGCCATGTTCCTGCTGGGCGGATGTAGCGATTTGCTTGATATCGATCCGAAGAATAAAATTCCGGCGGATGAATTGTTCTCTACTCCGGAAGGAGTACAGGCACATATGGCCAATCTGTACGGTCGTTTGCCTATCGAAGATTTTACCTATTCACCGAATCGCGGCTTCAATGTGGGAGTCGGTACGGATGTGAATAATGCCGGTTTTATGGCTGCTCATTTCTGTGATGAGGCTATCCATCCGGAGTACAATGACTTTGGAGAAGAGTGGTTCGATTATTGGGAAGACGGTTATAAACTCATTCGTGATTTAAACAGTCTGTTGGTTACTATTCCTACATTGACCAGTATTACCGAACAGCAAAAGAATGAGATCAATGCGGAAACTCATTTCCTGAGAGCTTATACCTATTTTGCCTTAGCCAAAAGATACGGTGGGGTACCTATCATTAAAGAACCGCAGGAGTATAACGGTAATATCGAAGAACTGCGTGTCCCCAGAAATACGGAGAAAGATACTTGGGACTTTGTCTTGGAAGAATGTGACCAGGCAGTATCGCTTTTTGGAGATGCGAATGAAAATGATGTGCTGAGAGCGAACAAATGGGTAGCATTGGCACTGAAGTCAAGAGCAGCTCTGTATGCAGCTTCCGTTGCCAAGTTTACTCATCAGCCTTATGTCTCTTTCTCTGGTCCGGCTGTTGACCAGAAGCTGGTAGGTATAGAAGTTATATCGGCTGATCATTATTATGATGAATGTATATCAGCTTCACAGGAAATCATGAATAGTGGTAAGTTCGGTCTTTACAAACCTTCCCCCGCTACTCCGGAAGAAGCGACAACCAACTATCAAAAGTTATTTGAACAACCTTTCCAATGTCTGGACGGATTGAAAGAGCCTATCTTCATGAAGGCCTATGCTGCAAATACCATTCTGGCACATAACTATGATGTCTGGTTCAGCCCCCGTCAGATGATCCTCGACCCGAATCTCTATCCCGGTCGTATGAATCCGACACTGGATTTTGTCGACTCTTTCGAAGATTATACGGATGACGGAACCGGAACACCCAAGCCGATCAGCACTCGTGTGGATGGAAATGAAAGTGATTATAATGGATTTAACTTATCCACCCGATACCTGTCTTTCCCGATAGATAAACCTTACCAGGCATTTGCCGGTCGTGATGCCCGTTTGAGTGCCATGGTGTTATTCCCGGGACAGAACTTCGGAAGTACGAAGATCATTATCCAGGGTGGTCTGGTAAAAGCTGACGGTTCCGGTTATCATTATAGGACTCAGGCTTCGGAGAAGGGACAGGATGGTCTGATCTATTATACTTACGGAGCGGAGAAAAGCACGGAATATTCAGGATTCGATCCGACTTTGGGACATTATACCCGCAGCGGATTCCTGTTTAAGAAGTTCTTGCAGATAGAAAGTCCGGTTGAGCAGGCATGGAGTAAAGGTACACAGCCTTGGATCGATTTCCGTTATGGGGAAATTCTTCTCAACTATGCAGAAGCTGTTATCGAAAAGACAACCTCTACTTCTGCTGAAAAACAGGCTGCACAAGACGCTTTGAATGCGGTCCGCAAAAGAGCGGCTCACAAAGATGACATTGCATTGACTCAGGCGAATGTTCGCAAAGAACGTTTTGTCGAGCTGGCATTTGAAAACAAACGCAGATGGGATTTGTCGCGCTGGAGAACTTTCCATAAGGAATTTGAAAACCGGGTGAGAAAGGGACTTGTACCTTTCCTTGACCTGCGGACAAATCCTGCGCATTATGTATTTGTACGTGTCAATCCGTTGGGCATTGAATCAAAGACCTTTGATTATAGCTGGTATTATAAGAGTATTCCGGGTACGGGGGCTAATGGTCTGGTACAGAATCCTTAATTAGTATATTCTAAAATATAGATTAGATATGAAAAAGCTTCTATTTTTATTATGCGTTGTAGTAGCAGGCAGTATGTTTTACTCTTGTGAAAAAGATAATCTCGAAGGGCCGGATGCAATCTTTGCCGGCGAACTGAGAGACCGGAAGACCGGAGAACTCATTCAACAGGAGATATCGGACGGTTCCCGCGTTTATTTCATCGAACAGGGGTGGGGAGATAATCCTCCTGTTCAGAATATGGTCGTTAAAAAAGACGGAACGTTTTATAACGGTATGATTTTCTCCGGTGACTATAAAATCATCCTGAATCGTGGGAACTACGTTCCTTTGGATACTCTGGATATGAAAATAAAGCCGGGAAAGAATTATCAGGTCTTCGAAGTGAATCCTTATCTGCGGATCATTGAACCGGAAATATCTGTGATCGGAAGAAAGGTAGTGGCGAAATTCAAACTGGAGCAGGTGACCAGTAACGAGGTCTATCGTATTTCGTTGTTTGCACACTCTCACATCGATGTATCCAACAAACTGAATATTGTCAACCGGACAGAAGAACTAAACCGTTCCATTACTGATGGTGAGGCTTTCGAATTGTCTATCAATCTGGAAGACTACACTTCCACGCTGGTTCCGGGCAAGAGTTATTATTTCCGGATCGGTGCACAGTCTCACGGAAGTGAGACAAAGTACAATTATTCGGCATCTGTACAGTTGGATATTTAGCATAAAAACGGAAAAGCCATGAGAAAGTATTTACAGTTGGTATTCCTTGCGGTCTCTGTCTTTTGTTCAGAGATATTGTTGGCAGAATCTCGTGATCCGGTCCGGATACTGGATTTGAGAACGCTCAATGAACTTGATCTGAAAGAACAGGAGAAGGCGGAGCAACTATGGGACATTATGCATACGACAGCTACCTTGCAAGGCATTGTGAATCGGAATAGTCCGAGATTGTACATTCGCTATGTCAAGAACGGGCAGGGAGAGAATGTCGATGATTATTGGTGGAATAAATACCGTCAGGCAGGACAGTGGCTGGCGGGACGTGATACGATAGCTTACACGGAACTGTCGGATGTCGTGACCGTTTTCAGAAAAGAAATACGCGGAGTGGTTGTTTATGACTCAAAAGTAGCATCTACCAGTAATATTGCTTCATCTGTGGCAGGAATCGAGAATCTGATAGCTGTGCGCTATGACATATCTCCCAATAGTCTCTATACCCGTTTGGTACTGCAAGGACCGAAGCTGGCTGTGAAATGCTGGCTGGTGAACAAAGATGGTTCTTCTCTTTTCACGGGCAAAGGAAGGATTGCCGGAACCGGTCAACCTTCGACAGGATCTCTGAAAATCGATCCCTATGTATGGTTTATAGAGAAATACCTGAAGAAAGGGTTATGCAATACGGAGTACGCCGCTTATTACATCGACCAGTTCTGGCGTACCGATCCTACCCGGACGGTAACGAACCATCACCAATTGACCAATCATGACTTTTTTGTCAGCAAGAAAGCTTTTTTCTTTGACCTTTCTCCTTGGGGAGACGAGCCGGCAACGGATGATCCGACACAAGAAGAAGGACTGGACTTGCAGATACTGAAAACTTTTCTGCAAGAAGCCTATAAGCAAAATAAAGGAGAGAAATTCTGCTATATCGGAGGTTTCCCGAGCTGGATTTATAAATATACGCAGCATGCTGGAGGAAAGCATGAAGATGTAGCTACCGAGTGGGAATTTTCCCGTATTATCAGTGCTTATAATGCCTTTAAGGATGCCGATGCCATCGGACTGGGAGCATTGGCTAACTCCTCCTTCTGGCAACATTTTCCTCTTCAGGAAAAGTATCCCCAAAAGTGGGTGACACATCAGGAACTGATGGACAGAGGCTATCTGAACCGTGACGGAACAATCAACTTTCAGGGACGGAACTTTATCCTCTTCTATGTAGGCGATTATGATTCCTCCTCCTGGATTGCTCAGACTACCCCTTTCCTGTGGGACGAACCTAGCCGGGGAGAAGTGCCTTTGATGTGGTCTGTCAGTCCTGTACTTGCAGAACGCGTTCCGATGGTGATGCATAATTATCGGGTGACGGCTACTCCGAATGATTATTTTGCCGCTGCTGACAATGGTGCCGGATATTTAATGCCGGGTATGTTGCAAGAGCCTCGCTCGGTGTCCGGATTGAAAAGCGGATTGAGTGCATGGGCAAAGCATTGCAGCAAATATTATCAGAAGTGGGGATTGACCATTACAGGATTTGTGATTGACGGCGAAGCCCCCGGACTGGATTCAGACGGATTGGACTGTTACGCATCGTTCAGTCCGAATGGAATAGTTCCGCAGAAGATGCCTTTGACATTGCTGCACAATGATATGCCGGTGATCCGGGCAGATTATGATATTGTAGATCATGATTACCGCAGGGCAACGGATGTGATTGTGGAAAGAGTGGAGAAACGTCCGGTTCCTTTCCATTGGTTCAGAGCCATATTGAAGTCACCTTCCTGGTATAAAGGGATTTGTGATGAGTTGAAACAGCGGCATACGAATATTGAATTGCTGGATGCACCGACATTTTTTGAACTCTATCGTATCTATCTGAAGCAGCATCCGGATGCTGCTGCCGGAAAGATAACGATGAACTAACCTGATTAATGAACAGACATATTCATATAGAATGATGATGAACAGATTGAATATAAAAAGAACAGTCGGCTCCTGTTTGATGGCGATGGCGTTTTTTTCGTGTACCCATACGGATCAGACGCCCACGAAAGACTTTGTCGATTATGTAAATCCATATATCGGCAATATCAGCCATCTGCTGGTGCCTACTTACCCAACCGTACATCTGCCGAACTCGATGCTCAGGGTCTATCCGGAAAGGGGAGACTATACATCGGACAGGGTAAACGGCCTTCCGGTCGTGGTGACCAGTCATAGAGGCAGCTCGGCTTTTAACCTGAGTCCGGTGCAGGGAGAGGTATCCCGACCGATTGTATCTTACTCCTATGATTTGGAGAATATTACCCCCTATAGTTATTCCGTATACCTGGATGAGGCTGATATACAGGTTGAGTATGCCCCTTCACATCAGGCTGGTATTTATCATATCAGTTTTGGGACGGAAGGTGATAATGCTCTGGTGGTGAATACGAAGAACGGAAAGCTGGTCGCTGAAGAAAAAGGAGTCAGTGGCTATCAGGTTATTGACAACACTCCTACCAAAATCTATCTGTATCTCGAAACCAGTCAACTACCTTTACGCAAAGGGGTACTGGCAGATGGAAAAGTTGATATGGAAAGTAAGGAAGGCAGTGCCATCGCTTTGTATTATGGAAGCGAGAAGAACCTGAATCTACGTTACGGAATTTCCTTTATCAGTGCCGAGCAGGCAAAGAAGAATCTGCAACGTGACATCACCACCTATGATGTAAAGGCGGTGGCGGATGCCGGACGCAGGATATGGAACAAGACATTGGGCAAGATTGTGATAGAAGGCGGTTCGGAAGACGAAAAAGAAATCTTCTACACTTCCCTTTATCGTACCTACGAACGCATGATCAATCTTTCGGAGGACGGGAAATATTACAGTGCTTTCGATGGCAAGATTCATGAAGATGGCGGAGTACCTTTTTATACAGATGACTGGATATGGGATACTTACCGGGCTACACATCCGTTGCGTATCTTGATAGAACCGCAGAAGGAACTCGATATGATTCGTTCATATATACGGATGGCAGAACAGTCGGACAGAAGATGGATGCCTACCTTCCCCGAGGTGACCGGAGACAGTCACCGGATGAATGGCAATCATGCAGTGGCAGTTATCTGGGATGCTTATTGCAAAGGATTGAAAGACTTTGATCTGGAGGCTGCTTATGAAGCCTGCAAAGGAGCGATTACAGAAAAAACGTTGTTGCCCTGGCTGAGATGTCCGTTGACGGAGCTCGATAAGTTCTATCAGGAAAAAGGATTTTTCCCTGCACTGAACCCTGGCGAAGAAGAAACTTGCAAGGCTGTTCATTCGTTCGAGAGACGACAAGCGGTTGCGGTTATGTTGGGTAACTGTTACGATAATTGGTGTCTGGCACAGATAGCCAGAACATTAAACAAGACCGATGACTATAAGAAGTTTATGAGGATGTCTTATACGTACCGGAATGTTTATAATGCGGAAACGGGTTTCTTTCATCCCAAGAACAAGGACGGAAAGTTTATCGAACCGTTTGACTATCGATATTCGGGAGGACAGGGGGCACGTGGCTATTATGGTGAAAACAACGGTTGGATCTATCGTTGGGATGTGCAGCACAATCCGGCGGATTTGATTGCCTTGATGGGTGGACAGGCTTCATTTATCGAGAGATTGAATCAGACATTCAATGAACCGTTGGGGCGGAGCAAGTTTGATTTCTATCATCAGTTGCCGGACCATACCGGTAATGTCGGCCAGTTCTCTATGGCAAATGAACCTTGTCTGCATATTCCTTATTTGTATAACTATGCCGGTCAGCCGTGGATGACACAAAAAAGGATTCGCGTTTTGCTGAACCAGTGGTTCCGTAATGACTTGATGGGCGTTCCCGGTGATGAAGACGGAGGTGGAATGACTGCATTTGTGGTATTCTCCATGATGGGCTTTTATCCGGTAACTCCCGGTTCTCCAACTTATAATATCGGCAGTCCGGTATTCCAATCCGCAAAGATGGAGGTAGGTGACGGACATTATTTTGAGATCATAGCGGAGAATTATGCGCCGGACCATAAGTACATCCAGTCGGCTACCTTGAATGGAACGCCGTGGAATAAGCCGTGGTTCAGCCATGCGGATATTCAAAACGGCGGACGTCTGGTTTTGCAGATGGGAGATAAGCCCAATAAGAAGTGGGGGATAGCTTCGGATGCCGTGCCGCCCTCTTCAGAGAGTTTGCCGGAATAAAGTCAGAATAATAATATTAAAATCTAAAATATAACACAATGAAAAAGATGATTGTACTCACCAGTCTATGGTCGTTTTTATTTATCTTTTCCTTTTCAATGTTCGGTTGCAGCGAGGATGACGATGAATTTGGAACAACGGCCGAAAGAGGAAATGAAGTCCGTACTCCCCGTGTGGAGGAGATCAATGGAAAAGCAGTGGTCACCTGGATTGATCCTTATATTACGGATATCAAGGAGGTGCAGGTAAAGGATTTGCAGACTAATGAGCAACAGACGGTTGCCAAAGGAGTGCAGAGCGCGGAATTTGCGATTACGGACAATAGCCTGTTGTCTTACCGATATGAAATGAAAGTTGTCAGAACGACCGGAGAGGTGTCTGCCGGAGTGACTGCCCGTCTGGTGAAGAACTGGGCGCAAAAGCTGCATCCTTTGATGGATTATCATAGTGATGCGACTCCTCAAAGTGGTATGTTCTTTAAGAATCAGCCGGTGGCGAAAGTGAATGTATTCGATATTCGTGATGACGAAAATATATCGAAGCTGACCACTGCTGTCATGCAGGGAGTGATTAACCAGGAACAGGCACTGACTTATCTGATCTGGTTACAGCAGGATTTGACGCAGCTGGATGATGCCGAAGTGCAGTATGAAATGCAGCCTTTGGCGAATACTTCCCGCAACAGAGGCTTTGCGGCATTATATAATATGTATAAAGACCGCTTCAACTGCCTGGTAGTCTGGGATGAGAATCAGCCTTGGTCATGGAGTATGGCACAGATGATTTCGTCACAGGAGAAAGGCATTCCGGTTACGGAATCCATGAGAAAGTTTATAGAGGACGAGCTGGGAATAGGAAATCTGGAAGTTAGGGATATACGTAACCAATGGTCGTCAAAGGCAGAAGCTTATGGCTGGGCGATAGCGCACTATGCCGACAAATGCCATCCGAAGCTAACCTTCTCCGGTGGATTGCGGAGTGATTATAAAGATAATCCGTGGAGAATGTACGATTACGTAGCTGCTTCTAAAGGCTTTGTCTTCTGGTTGGACGACTCTAATGGAGATGACAAACAGATCATGGATAATATCTTTAATAGTGGATCTTATCCGGTGGGTTCTTCGGTATTTGGTTATGGAATGAATGCCAATGGCGACGAACTGAACAAGATTACCAACATCCATAATGCAGGATTTGTAGTGAGTGACTATTATGCGAATGGCAGTTATTGGTGCAGTTTCCCGAGCAAAGCCTTCCAGCAGCGTAAAGGGATAGCCGGAGAAGTGAAGCCGGGTAAGATATATGTCGCTATCAGTCTGAGTGACGGAGACAATATTCAGTTTGATGCAAATTCTCTTTATCAGATATTCAAGGAAGGAAAGCGCAGAGGCGAAGTTCCCGTAGGAGTGACTTTGGCGGCAGGCTTACAGGAATTGAATCCGAAGCTACTTGAATTTTACTATAAGAATATGACTCCGAACGATGAATTGACGGCAGGGCCTTCCGGTTTCCAGTTTATCTATGGTGATTATTATGCGCAGAGCGGTAAATATGCGGAATGGCTGGAAATGAACAAGAAGTGGTTATCCACTGCCGGTTTCCACACGGCGCATCTCTGGAATACAGACGAGCAGATGTATTTCGAACAATACATGAAGAGCAAGGCTGTCGATGCGATTATGGACGGATCTAACCGGACACATACCACAGGCTCATCTTACAAATTGGTAGATGGCGTGGTGCGTATTGATCAGGGGACTATGTGCCGCAATAATGGAGACGTATACCGTGATCTGATGTCTGTATCTCCCAGCCCGCGGCGTCCTTTATTCCGGCATGTCTATCTGTTGACCAACTATTACGGATTTGAAGGAAATAAAGTGGTAGTGTACGAGAGACTGATCAAGGAACTCGAACGGGTTGAACAGGATTGTCCGGATACGTATGAATTTATGCTCCCGATGGATTTGGCCGCTTCTATCAGGAAGTACATAGAAGAAGGCGGTGTTTATTAAAGGAATTATAAACGAATCTAAAACAAATGAGATATGAAAAATAGATATAGTATCCGGTTACTGGTTATAGTCTTTCTTTCGGCTTTCGCTATGGGTATCTGCTACTCATGTTCGGATGATGACGGAGAAGGAGTGAAGGTATATGAGTATCGTGAACAGATAGGCAAGAAGATAAAAGTGTTGACCGACCTGCAGGCTGAATCCCAGTTCGGGCTTCGGGAAGGAATGTATCCTGAAACAAGCCGGGCGATTCTGGAAGATGCGATAGCCAAGCTGAAAGATTTCCTTCAGACGATAAAAGAAGCGGGAGTGGCGGAAGCTCGGATTCCCGAAGAGACAGCCAAACTGCTGAAAGAATCGGACGAAAAGATAGCCGAGTTTAAGGCGACTGTCCGGACGGAAGACTTACTGGTTCCGGCAGAGCTGGAAGTAAGCGGAAAGAATGGCGGATATATTGACTTTGGCGCTCATCCGGAGTATTCCACATTCGGTGAAGTTGGCAAGCAGGCATTTACTGTTGAGTTTTGGGTAAAGCTGAAGGATGTAGAAGGCTTCTTCTATCTGATCTCTACCTTTACGGATGATGATACGAACAATCACGAACGCAAAGGCTGGTGCGTGAATAGCTACAACTATGGTGGCAACAACATGCGTATGACATACGGAATGGGCTTTAATGACCTGATGGAACCTGCCTTCGGATTTGCCACCGTTAATGAGTGGGTACACTTGGCTGTGGTGACGGATGAAACCGGAGTAGACGGCGAGATGAATGGAGGCAGACCTGTCATGACCAAAATGTATATGAACGGTGAACTGAAACTTTCGACCACCTCTCATCAGGATGCTTCCAAACCGTATGCTTCTAACGACAGCAATGTCCCGATGGTGGCATTTGGCGGCATGAGTGCTACAGGCAACCGTATCGGTGATAAAGGTGCTAACGGAAGTATGAAACATCTGCATATCTGGCGTGCCGCCAAGACTCAGGATGAAATCCGCCGGTTGATGGAGCATCCGGAGAATGTGACGGGCGAAGAGGACGATTTGGTTTGCGGATGGACTTTCGCGAAGATGGCGCTTGACGACCAGGAAATTAAAGACTTGACCGGAAAGTATACGGCAAAGCTGGTCGGAGACTATAGGTGGATTGAATTAGAATGATACGAAACAGAAAATACAGGATAGATATGAAAAATAACTATTTATATAATTGGGTAGTGATAGTGTTTATGATGCTTCAGATGCTGGCATTTACTTCTTGTTCTGATGATGATGACAATAGCGGCTGGCCGACGGAAACGGACAAGACCGAAATCTTCATAGAGCGCTTCAGTACATTGGTGACTAACCTGACTGCGCTGCGGGATGGAGCTACATATGGCGAACTGAAAGATAACTATCCGGTATCCAGTAAAGCCATGCTGGATGATGAAATTGTTTATCTGGAGGAAACGATCGCTAAACTGAAAGAAGGAAACAAAAAGTTGGCTGACAGTGAAGCCGACCGCATTATCCGTGAAGCTAACCAGATAGAGAAGAACTTCAGAGCGACCAGACGTACCGAAGACTTTTTACCGGTTGCCGCTGAACTGTTGGTCAACGGAAAGAATGGCGGATACATTGATTTTGGTGTTCATCCGGAGTATTCAGCTTTTGGCGAGCAGGGGCAACAAGCATTCACAGTCGAGTTCTGGGTGAAGCTGACAGATGTGGACGAATATCTCAATAGCTTTGTATTCTTGCTTTCCACCTTCACGGATGATGATACGAAAGATCACGAGCGTAAAGGATGGGCGGTAAACAGTCACTTCGGCAGATTACGTATGACGTATGGTATAGGCTATAGTGACTTGTTTGAACCGGGCTTCTCATTCAGCACACTAAATCAGTGGGTTCATGTGGCAGTTGTCACTAACGAGAACGGAGTGGACGGAGAAGTCAGAGACGGAATTCCGGTGATGACCAAGATTTACGTCAACGGTCAGTTGATGTTGTCGGAAAGAGGCCGGGATGACCGTTTGCCATATACTCCGAATGATAAGGAAGTGGCTATGGTTGCCTTTACCGGGCTTAGCGCAACTGCCAACCGTATCGGAGAAAAGAGCACCAATGGATGTATGCGTCATCTGCATATCTGGAAATCGGCGAAGACACAGGCCGAAATACAACATCTGATGGATACTCCGGAATCCGTGACTGGAAGCGAATCGGATCTGGTATGCGGATGGACATTGAATAAGACTGTTTCGGATAACAATAACATCAAAGATCTGACGGGCAAATTCTCAGCCAGGCTGATCGGAGATTTTCAATGGGTAGAGAATAGATAATTGTTTTACGAACCGGGTAGTTCCCAAGGCCGTCGGATAGCTGGCTTTGGGACTACTTTCTTAAACAAACGAACATGAGGAAAGAACTTGTTTTTGTTTTATTGGCATTATTTCTGTGTGCCGGCTGTAACGGTAACAAAAAGAAAATGAACGGTGAACACGATTTGGATGCGGCAAACATTACGTTGGATGACCATACGATCAGTTTTTATTATAATTGGTATGGAAATCCGTCAGTGGATGGAGAAATGAAGCACTGGATGCACCCGATAGCCCTTGCTCCGGGACATTCGGGAGATGTCGGTGCCATATCCGGACTTAATGATGACATCGCCTGTAATTTTTATCCGGAACTCGGAACGTACAGCAGCAATGATCCTGAAATCATCCGGAAACATATCCGGATGCATATAAAAGCGAATGTCGGCGTACTGTCTGTCACTTGGTGGGGAGAAAGCGATTATGGCAACCAAAGTGTGTCTCTCCTGCTGGATGAGGCTGCAAAAGTAGGGGCAAAGGTGTGCTTTCATATAGAGCCTTTTAATGGACGCAGCCCGCAAACGGTGAGGGAGAATATTCAATATATAGTGGATACTTATGGTGATCACCCGGCTTTTTACCGTACGCACGGCAAACCTCTTTTCTTTATCTATGATTCTTATCTGATCAAACCTGCCGAGTGGGCGAAGTTGTTTGCTGCCGGGGGAGAGATAAGTGTGCGTAATACCAAGTACGACGGTCTTTTTATTGGTCTGACATTGAAGGAAAGCGAGTTGCCCGACATTGAGACAGCGTGCATGGATGGCTTTTACACTTACTTTGCCGCAACAGGTTTCACAAATGCTTCTACTCCGGCCAACTGGAAATCCATGCAGCAATGGGCAAAGGCACATAATAAATTGTTTATTCCGAGTGTCGGTCCGGGATATATTGATACCCGGATTCGTCCTTGGAACGGAAGTACCACCCGAGACCGTGAGAATGGAAAATATTACGATGATATGTATAAAGCTGCCATAGAAAGCGGTGCTTCTTATATTTCGATTACGTCTTTCAATGAATGGCATGAAGGAACTCAGATAGAGCCGGCTGTCTCAAAGAAGTGCGATGCTTTTGAATATTTGGATTATAAACCATTGGCTGATGATTACTATTTGATAAGAACTGCCTATTGGGTAGATGAATTCCGGAAAGCAAGATCTGCTTCGGAAGATGTTCAATAATATGCTATATCTTGTCGGTTTTGCCCATTTGTAATTAAAATGTTCTATATTTGTGATACATAACTCAAATATAGAACATTATGGGTGAACTTTATGGCACATGTGCATTGCTTGCTGCAGTGTTGTTTTTTGTTCTGCTGCAAAAGTTTGAAAGCCGGTTCGGCAAGGTAGACAAAGAGCTTGGCGAGATAAAGAAACGAATGGACGACCTGCTCAAAGCTCAGGAGAAAATGGCTTCCGGCCCTGTAAGGGCCAAAGAGGATGTAACGGCAGAGACTTTGGACAATACGGATATACTGCCTTATGTAACAGAAGAATTGCCCGATTCGACAGTGACAGCCTTGAAGGAAGAGAAAGCTGTCGAAGAAAAAGCTGTTGAAGGCATACAGCCCATTATGGCGGAAACTACGCCGCAGAAATTAAACGCTTCCCTTGAAAAAGAATCTGCTGAGGCCACTTTGCAGGAAACTTCTCCAGAGGCTCCTCTCGAAATACCGTCTGTTTCCAAACGGAAGCAGGTTAACTATGAAAAGTTTATCGGTGAAAATCTTTTCGGTAAGATTGGTATTCTTGTATTCGTCATCGGAGTCGGCTTCTTTGTAAAATATGCCATTGATAAAGACTGGATTAACGAAACATTGCGTACCGTACTTGGTTTCCTGACCGGCTCCGCATTGCTGGTGGTTGCCGAACGCCTGCAAAAGAAGTACCGCACATTCAGTTCCTTGCTTGCGGGTGGCGCCTTTGCCGTTTTCTATCTCACAGTCGCCATTGCCTTTCATTTTTATCACCTTTTTCCTCAGACGGTTGCTTTTACTATTCTGATAGCTATAACGCTGTTCATGTCTATCCTGTCCATTCTGTATGACAGGCGCGAACTGGCTATCATCTCACTTGTCGGGGGATTTCTGGCACCTTTCCTTGTTAGCACCGGGAATGGTAACTACCTGGTACTGTTCACTTATATGAGTATCTTGAATCTTGGAATGTTCGGACTGTCCATCTATATGAAATGGGGAGAACTTCCGGTGATTGCATTTGTTTTTACTTATGTGGTAATGGGAATCTTCCTGTTGACAGGCTTTACTACAGGATCGACACATATTTCCGTCCATCTCTTCATTTTTGCGACGCTGTTTTATTTCATCTTCCTCCTGCCGATATTATCGATACTCCGGATAGAAGCCGTGAAAAAGAACAGGGGATTGCTGCTGGTCATCATAACCAACAATTTCATTTATCTGTTATTAGGAATCCTGTTCCTGCGTAATATGGGACTGCCGTTTAAATCGGAAGGATTACTGAGTTTATTGATCGCTATCATCAATTTAGTTTTAGTCATCTGGCTACGGATGAGCAAGAAAGATTATAAGTTCCTCATTTATGCGATGTTGGGACTGGTACTGACATTTGTCTCCATCACTATACCTATTCAGCTGGATGGAAATTATATCACGCTGTTCTGGGCAGCGGAAATGGTGCTGCTGTTATGGCTTTACGTAAAATCGAAGATTGGAGTATACGAACGTGCAACACAGGTATTGATGGGACTGACCCTTGTTTCATATCTGATGGATATATATAATGTACTGATGACCTCTTCCTCCTCCGAAACCATTTTCCTGAACAGTTCTTTTGCTACTTCCCTGTTTGTCGGTCTGGCCACCGGAGCATTCGCTTTACTGATGGGGCGTTACCGTTCTCTCTTTACCGAAGCCCGTTATCTGAGATACACTCCCTGGAATTCGATCATGCTTCTTGCTGCTGCCGCCATCCTCTATTATACATTTATGGCAGAGTTTGCCTTGCACTTGGCAGGAGCTACAAGAAGCGGAATGATGCTGGCGTTTACTTCTGCTGCCATCTTTATTCTCAGCTATGCTTTCAAAAAGCGCTTCCCGATAAAACAATACACAATCCCTTATCTGACAGCTATGGGAATGAACGTGCTGATCTATGCGATCAATATATGGGGAGACCAGTGGGTATACACGAGCCTGACTCCTGCTTTGCTCCGATGGTTTGCGGCAGCGTTTGTTATAGCTAATCTGTACTACGTTGCCCGTCAATACTATACATTAATAGGATTGAAAACTCCTTTCACCGTTTATCTGAATGTCCTGGCGCTCTTCCTTTGGCTGACGATGGCACGTTCTTTCCTCCTGCAAGCAGGAGTAGAAGATTTCGATGCCGGCTTCTCCGTTTCACTGAGTATCGCAGGATTTATTCAAATGGCACTGGGTATGCGTCTGCATCAGAAAGTATTGCGAATCATCAGTCTTTCAACTTTTGGAATCGTCCTGTTGAAGCTGGTTCTGAAAGACTTATGGGCAATGCCAACAATCGGTAAGATCATTGTATTTATCATTTTAGGATTGATCCTGCTGATCCTCTCATTCCTTTATCAGAAACTAAAAGACGTACTCTTTAAAAATGATGAAGATGAAACTGATTGAGCAGACTATATAATAAAGTAAAGGCTGCCTGTTCGAAAGTGGACGGCAGCCTTTACTTTATTATATTCGTCTTTATTATCTTTATTCCTGTGAAGCCGCGAAGCGTTTCACCTGCTCTTCAATCAGTTCTTTGTCATCGAAATAGTTGATCTTCATAGCCTTCTTCACATCCGCCAATGTTTCGGCAGCGGCAGCTCTGGCTACTTCGCATCCTTTTTGTAGCATCTCGTAAACGGCAGGAATATCCTTGCTGAACTCTTTACGACGATTGCGGATCGGTTCCAGTGTTTCCTGCATGATAGCGTTCAGGAAGCGTTTTACCTTCACATCACCCAGTCCACCGCGTTGATAATGCGCTTTCAGTTCATCCAGATTCGGATAATCCGGCAGATAGCGTTCGAAGTGTTCCGGACGGCAGAAAGCATCCAGGTATGTAAATACGGTATTACCTTCAATCTTGCCCGGGTCCTGAACACGAAGGTGTCCCGGATCGGTATACATACTCATGATTTTCTTCTGTACTTCATCCGGCTCTTCCGACAGGTAGATACAGTTGCCGAGTGATTTACTCATCTTGGCTTTGCCGTCCGTTCCCGGCAGACGCAGGCAGGCAGCGTTGTCCGGTAACAGGATTTCCGGTTCTACCAGCGTTTCGCCATAGATATAGTTGAAACGGCGGACGATTTCACGAGCCTGTTCGAGCATCGGTTCCTGGTCTTCACCGACGGGGACGGTGGTTGCCCGGAAGGCAGTAATGTCCGCAGCCTGACTGATAGGATAAGTGAAGAATCCTACAGGGATGCTTGCCTCAAAGTTACGCATCTGTATTTCTGATTTCACAGTCGGGTTACGTTGTAAACGGGATACGCTTACGAGGTCCATATAGTAGAAACTGAGTTCGCAAAGTTCCGGAATCTGTGACTGGATGAAGATGGTAGCCTTGGACGGGTCTATTCCACATGCCAGATAGTCAAGAGCAACCTCAATTACATTTTGACGTACCTTCTCCGGATTATCTATATTGTCCGTCAACGCTTGTGAATCGGCAATAAAGATAAACATCTTACTATAATCACCTGCATCCTGCAGGTCAACTCTGCGCTTCAATGAACCTACATAGTGTCCGATATGAAGTCTCCCGGTAGGGCGGTCACCGGTGAGTATGATTTTTTCTTTTCCCATTGTTGTTACCTTATTATAATAGATTTAGCGACAAAGATAAGGATAAAAAATGAAAGATGCGTCAAAATGGAGCTACTTCGTTACTAATGCTTACTATTGCTGGCTTTTGGTATCAGATGGCAGGGGGACGGCGCCTGTTTTCACAGTAACAAAGCAAATAAAAGAGAATATTCTTCTTCAAATTCTTTGTAGTTTTAGAAATATGTCGTTACTTTGCACAAATTTTGAAATCGACAATGAATCAACAAGAAATAAGAAGTAAGTATTATCTACATTCGGATGTTTTCCACCCGGAATCAACAACCTTCTTCTTTTTTCTCCAAAAACGATATTTTAGTTCTTTGGTAATGCGTTAATCCTTTTACGAGGGTAACGCATTTTTTTTATTGGCAAAACTTAGAAATAACAACTTACTATAACAACAAAAGAAATGGAAAAGGAAATCAAGAAAGTTCTCGTTTTGGGTTCTGGAGCACTCAAAATCGGACAAGCCGGAGAATTTGACTACTCAGGCTCACAAGCACTGAAAGCTTTGAAAGAAGAAGGTATCAGCTCAGTATTGGTAAACCCGAACATCGCAACCATTCAGACTTCTGAAGGAATTGCCGATAAAGTGTATTTCCTTCCCGTAACTACTTATTTCGTAGAAGAGATTATCAAGAAAGAACGTCCCGACGGCATCCTGCTGGCATTTGGCGGACAGACTGCATTGAACTGCGGCGCCGAACTGTACACACAAGGTATTCTTGATAAATATGGAGTGAAAGTACTCGGTACATCGGTAGAAGCTATCATGTACACGGAAGACCGTGACCTGTTCGTGAAGAAACTGGATGAAATCAATATGAAGACTCCGGTAAGTCAGGCGGTAGAAAGCATGGAGGATGCCATTGCTGCTGCCCGCAAGATCGGTTATCCGGTGATGGTACGTTCGGCTTACGCGTTGGGAGGTCTGGGTAGCGGTATCTGCGCTAACGAAGAAGAATTCCTGAAACTGGCCGAAAGCTCTTTCGCCTTCTCCAAGCAGATCCTGGTAGAAGAATCTCTGAAAGGCTGGAAAGAAATCGAGTTCGAAGTGATCCGCGACGCGAACGACCACTGCTTCACTGTAGCCAGCATGGAAAACTTCGACCCGCTGGGTATCCACACCGGTGAATCTATCGTAGTAGCTCCGACCTGCTCATTGGACGACAAAGAACTGAAACTGTTGCAGGAACTGTCTACGAAATGTATCCGTCACCTCGGCATCGTAGGTGAATGTAACATCCAGTATGCGTTCAACTCAGATACGGACGACTACCGTGTGATCGAAGTAAATGCTCGTCTGAGCCGTTCTTCCGCGCTGGCATCCAAGGCTACCGGTTATCCGCTGGCATTCGTTGCCGCCAAGATCGCATTGGGTTACTCACTCGACCAGATCGGTGAAATGGGCACTCCGAACTCTGCATACCTTGCTCCGCAACTGGACTACTATATTTGTAAAATCCCTCGTTGGGACTTGACGAAATTCGCCGGTGTATCCCGCGAAATCGGTTCAAGCATGAAGTCGGTAGGTGAAATCATGTCTATCGGCCGCTCTTTCGAAGAAATCATCCAGAAAGGTCTTCGTATGATCGGACAAGGCATGCACGGTTTTGTCGGTAATGATGATGTACACTTCGACGACCTTGACAAAGAACTTTCACGTCCGACAGACTTGCGTATCTTCTCCATCGCACAAGCTATGGAAGAGGGATATTCCATCGACCGCATCCACGAACTGACTAAGATCGATCCTTGGTTCCTCGGCAAGCTGAAGAACATTGTTGACTACAAGGCGAAACTGTCTACATATAATAAGGTGGAAGATATTCCGGCTGACGTGATGCGCGAAGCTAAAATCCTTGGTTTCTCTGACTTCCAGATTGCCCGCTTCGTACTGAACCCGACCGGCAACATGGAAAAGGAAAATCTGGCAGTACGCGCTCACCGTAAAGCCCTGGGCATCCTTCCGGCAGTAAAACGTATCAATACTGTTGCTTCCGAACATCCGGAACTGACTAACTACCTGTATATGACTTATGCAGTAGAAGGTTACGATGTAAACTATTATAAGAATGAGAAATCAGTAGTCGTACTGGGTTCGGGCGCTTACCGTATCGGTAGCTCGGTTGAATTTGACTGGTGCTCGGTGAACGCAGTTCAGACTGCCCGCAAACTGGGTTACAAGTCTATCATGATCAACTACAACCCCGAAACGGTTTCTACTGACTACGATATGTGCGACCGTCTGTACTTCGACGAACTCTCTTTCGAACGTGTACTCGACGTGATCGACCTTGAACAACCGCGCGGTGTGATCGTATCCGTAGGCGGACAGATTCCGAACAACCTGGCTATGAAGTTGTATCGCCAGTCAGTTCCTGTACTGGGTACTTCTCCGGTTTCCATCGACCGTGCCGAAAACCGTAACAAGTTCTCGGCAATGCTCGACCAGCTTGGCATCGACCAGCCGGCTTGGATGGAACTGACCAGCCTTGAAGAAGTGAAGGGATTTGTAGAAAAAGTAGGTTATCCGGTATTGGTTCGTCCTTCTTACGTACTCTCGGGTGCGGCTATGAACGTTTGCTACGATGACGAAGAACTGGAAAACTTCCTGAAGATGGCTGCCGAAGTATCTAAAGAATATCCGGTAGTTGTTTCTCAGTTCCTCGAAAATACAAAGGAAATTGAGTTCGACGCGGTAGCTCAGAACGGTGAAGTGGTTGAATACGCTATTTCCGAGCACGTAGAATTTGCCGGTGTACACTCCGGTGACGCTACACTGGTATTCCCAGCACAGAAGATTTACTTTGCAACTGCCCGCCGCATCAAGAAGATCAGCCGTCAGATTGCTAAAGAACTGAATATCTCCGGTCCGTTCAACATCCAGTTCCTTGCCCGCAACAACGAGGTGAAGGTAATTGAATGTAACCTGCGTGCTTCCCGTAGCTTCCCGTTCGTATCTAAGGTGCTGAAACGCAACTTTATCGAAACAGCTACCCGCATCATGCTGGATGCTCCGTACAGCCAGCCGGACAAGACTGCGTTCGACATCGATTGGATCGGTGTGAAAGCTTCTCAGTTCTCTTTCTCCCGTCTTCACAAGGCTGACCCTGTTTTGGGCGTGGATATGTCTTCTACCGGTGAAGTAGGTTGTATCGGCGACGATTTCTCTGAAGCATTGCTGAACGCAATGATCGCTACAGGATTCAAGATTCCGGAAAAGGCGGTGATGTTCTCTTCCGGTGCTATGAAGTCTAAAGTAGATTTGCTGGATGCGAGCCGTATGTTGTTTGCCAAGGGATATCAGATTTATGCTACTGCCGGAACGGCTGCATTCCTGAACGCTCACGGTGTAGAAACTACTCCGGTTTACTGGCCGGATGAAAAACCGGGTGCTGAAAACAACGTGATGAAGATGATCGCTGACCATAAGTTCGACTTGATCGTCAACATTCCGAAGAACCACAGCAAACGTGAGTTGACGAATGGTTACCGTATCCGTCGTGGTGCTATCGACCATAACATTCCGTTGATTACCAATGCCCGTCTGGCAAGTGCTTTCATCGAAGCATTCTGTGAACTGAAACTGAGTGATATTCAGATTAAGAGCTGGCAGGAATATAAATAAACTGCTTTAGCTGTATATATATTGAGGAGACTCTCTCTTTGGCATACCAAAGAGGGAGTCTCTTCTTTTGTAGATATGACTCTTCTTTTTGTTTGTTGTCTGCGGTGTAATGAGTCGTAAGATAGTGCTAATGTTCTCTTCAGCTCCTTATATACTTGCTTTTTCCTATAAGGAAAGTAGGAATAGAGTGCCGTTCTCTTTAGCTCTTCACGGCCGTGAACAGGTCTGCTCATGTCCGTGATCAACTCTTGTCACGACTGTGAACAATGCTTGCCACGGCCGTGAACAACTAAAGAGATCGGTGTCTTAATGGAACAATAAAGGCACTATAAGAGAAAGATACCGGTAGTATACGGTATTTGTTGCGTAGGATCAGGACTCGGATGAAGTAGGCTTGATGGGGAGATAGCAGTAGGTGAGATGAACAGTGAGATTGGGAGGGAAGTGACAATAAAATGTATGGATGCAGCTATTGTCACCGTATTATCACCGCTTATTATCACCGATGATATGTTTATAATCAGTTAGTTAACTTCGAAAAGTGATAAGTGACAATAAAAAAGCGTTTTATTGCTTAGGGAAGAAACGTTTGTGTAGCTTTTGGTTATACAGGTTTGAATTGATTCGTAACGGTTCAAAAATGAATGAAACAGTAGTATCTCCATTGGGGGCACCCCCATTTTAAGATACTATTACTATCATTTTGCTCAAATCCGTACGTAAATGAAATGAATGATTGTGCTTCTTCCAGAAGCGGATTACACAGATTGATACGGTTTTTGGTAGATTGTACCGCTAAAAAAATGTGAAATCTGTGTAATCCGTATCTAAATCTTATGGTTTGCTTACGCAATAATTGTATACTTTCAGATTCTGTACCTTACTATTAAAGTTTCCTGCTTTCTCCAGCGGGAAAACTAGTGTACGTACATAGTTCATTGAATCTTTTCCCGCATTAAAGTAAAGTTTCTGCGTATTCATTTCATCAACCACTTTACCGTTGACTCTCAGCGTTGTACTGCAATTGTCTCCTTCTATCTGAATTGTTGCTTTTTCTCCCGGATTCACTTTGTAGGGGAAGGTATTCAGATAGCCGTCGCGTGCAAATCCCATCATCCCCCGAATAGGGTCTGACAGATAGAATACGGCGTTAGGCGAACGGAACAATTCGGTTCCTTCACTTTCTTTTGCTCCGGTAATGTCGAAACTGACAGTGTAATTATAGCCAATTTCCGGATAATCGGAAGTGCTGCCGGGAGCGACTGTGGAACGTTCGTATACCAATTCCGGCTTTTTGCCGATTCTTGCCAGTTGGTTGACTCCGGGCGCTTCGCTGAGGAGGGCACGTTTTTCATTGAATGTTTCATAAGGAATGCCTGTTTGAGCGCCTGTCCACATCTTTACAGAGAGTGTTTGCAGGGGCGAGAATATACGGTGATGGATGTCTTTCACCGAGATACCGTTGCCGACATGGTCGTTCCAGATGGCAAACATACCGCCAAGAATGGAAGGATGTTTTTCGTCGAATACAGCTTTGCCGATATGGGCGGGTGTCCACTCCTTATATAAGTATGGTTCGTTGAGGTAATCATAATAGTAGCCGGCTTTCGGAACGATATATACCAGTCCGTCCGGAATACTGATCAGTTGATATCCGTCTTTGATCATAGTTGCCGGATCGGCGTATCCGTTGTACCAAGCATTCATGACGACATTTTCTGATTTGACGGGCGTATCGCCTTTGGCATGGCTGAGCGCGCCCCATACGACTGCTTGCTTGCCGAAACCTTCCACAAAACGGATGTAATGGTCGGTGAAAGCACGGAATTTTTCTACCACGTCTTTCTTCGCGTTCGAGTATTCGTCTGTACCGATATGTACACGCTTGCCTACGAATACCGGATTGTCGCCTTCCAGATATTCTTTGAACAGAGCATCTACGAATTCGTAAGTTTCCGGCTTGAACAAGTCGAGATGATCCATGCCGTACTCCTTGCTTCCGATTTCCGGTTTGTAATGGGTGAGAGCCAGTGAGTGGGCGGGAACGTCAATTTCCGGAATGATTTCCACGAAGTTGGATGCCGCCTGTTTCTGGAAATCGATGAATTCTTTCTTGGAGTACGAGCCGTCACGGGCTGTCAATCCCGGATAAGTCTCCGATTCCAGCCGGAAGGCAGCGTAAGTCTTGTCCCAGTTGTGCTCGAAGTATTGCTTGAATCCATTATCGTTCAGATGGACTTGCAGGGTGTTCATTTTGTAGTAAGCCATGATTTTCACCAAGTCCTGCAGATAAGCCATCGGAATGAACTTACGGCCACAGTCTATCATGAAACCGCGAAGCGGATAATCGGGATAATCACGAATCGTTCCTTGCGGGAGTGAGCGTTCCTGATTTTGTTCCGCCAGTTGCAGGAGTGTGCGTGTGCTCCAGTAAAGACCGGTCGGGGTGGGAGCGGAGATGGCTACACGGTCGGTTATCTTGATGGCGTAACCTTCCTCACCGAGCTTCTTGTCTGCCGACAAGGATAGGACGAAATCGCCGGACGTGGCTTTGCCTTGTGCTACGCTTAATGTCTGCCCGAACATCTGTTGATAATCGTCGGCAAACATTCGGGCTATTCTCAGTAATTCGGGATTTTGGGAAGTGCAGACGATTCGGGCGTCTTTTCCCGGAGTGAAGTTACCGTCTTTTCCCGTCCATTGTTTGAGTTCGGGGACAACAAACGGTTTCGGGTTGACAGCGGCACGGGTTAAGCTACCCGTCAGACAAAAGATGACCAATAAGGCCAGAGCTTGCAAAGATACAAACTTGTTTCTCATAAGGGGGATTTTTGTGTTTTTGTTAATTAATAAATGATTATAGTTAATTATTGGCTGAAAGTAGGCATAATTTGGATATCTGTCAACAAGTGAAGCTATTTATTTTTTATTTTTGTGTTTTTCAAAATGATTAAACCCGATTCAGAATGTTAGTACTTCTATCTTGTGCCAAGACGATGAGTGCGGTGTCGAAGGTGAAAGTCCCTTTGACTACGAGTCCCCGTTTTCAGAAGGAAGCGGCGGAAATAGCGTTGCAGATGTCCCAGTTTTCTGTAGACGAATTAGAACGTCTGCTGCGTGTAAACGCAAAGATTGCTGTGGAGAATTATAAACGTTATCAGGCTTTTCATGCGGAAGCCACTCCGGAATTGCCTGCTTTGCTGGCATATACCGGCATTGTATTCAAACGGCTGAATCCGAAGGACTTCTCTGCAGAAGATTTCGGGTATGCGCAGGAACATTTGCGGCTGACTTCTTTCTGTTACGGTCTGTTGCGTCCTTTGGACGTGATTCGTGCTTATCGGCTGGAAGGAGATGTCGTATTGCCGGAATTGGGGAATCAGACTTTGTTTTCTTATTGGCGGTCGCGTTTGACGGATACGTTCATAGAGGACATCCGGTCGGCAGGAGGAATCTTGTGTAATCTTGCCAGTGACGAGATGAAAAGCCTGTTTGACTGGAAGCGGGTGGAGAGCGAAGTCCGTGTGATCACTCCCGAATTTCATGTCTGGAAGAATGGAAAGCTGGCTACGATAGTGGTGTATACCAAGATGTCCCGTGGCGAGATGACACGTTTCATATTGAAAAATAAGATCGGAAATCCGGAGGAACTGAAAGGATTCTCGTGGGAAGGGTTCGAGTTTGACGAATCGCTTTCGGATGAAAGGAAATTGGTATTTATTAATGGGATGGGAGAATAAGGAATATGACAGAAGTAGAGAAGATGCGTAGCAGCCAGTTGGCTGATATGTCCGCGCCGGAGTTGCAGGTGCGTTTTGAGCATGCCAAGAAGTTGCTGGCGATCATGCGCGGGTTGAGTACGTACGATGACGGGTACAGAGAATTGCTGGAAGAACTGGTGCCGGGTATTCCTGAAACTTCGGTGATCTGTCCTCCTTTCCATTGCGATCACGGAGACGGGATAAAGTTGGGCGAACACGTCTTTGTCAATGCCAACTGTACTTTTCTGGACGGAGGGTATATCACAATCGGTGCCCATACGCTAGTCGGCCCTTGCGTACAGATTTATACGCCGCATCATCCGATGAATTATCTGGAGCGTCGCGGTTCGAAAGAGTATGCTTATCCGGTTACGATCGGCGAGGATTGCTGGATTGGCGGCGGTGCTGTCATTTGTCCCGGTGTGACGATTGGCAACCGTTGTGTGATAGGAGCGGGAAGCGTCGTGACGAAAGATATTCCCGACGACAGTGTTGCAGTCGGGAATCCGGCGCGCCTTATCCGTAAGCAGGCTTGACCGGGAATCTTATTTCCCGGATTTGAGTGTTCCCACATTGTTGGCTTTATCTTGTTCTGTTTAGTGGACAGGCTTGGAGAAGGGAAAGTTGCATGAAAAAAACTTTTTTCATTATTTGCTGATAATCAGTTGGTTTTTATTTTTGATAAAAAGTTTCTTGAAAAATAATATGCAAAATGTTTGGAGGTTTCAAAAAAAGCCGTACCTTTGCATCGCTTTTGAAACGGAAGTGTACGGGCGCTTAGCTCAGCTGGTTCAGAGCATCTGGTTTACACCCAGAGGGTCGGGGGTTCGAATCCCTCAGCGCCCACAAAGAATACCGAAACACTTCCGTCAACAAAA
>NZ_QTLF01000006.1:0-236750 GCF_003434395.1 Bacteroides sp. AM23-12 | reverse complement strand
ACAAAGAATACCGAAACACTTCCGTCAACAAAAGGGCGCTTAGCTCAGCTGGTTCAGAGCATCTGGTTTACACCCAGAGGGTCGGGGGTTCGAATCCCTCAGCGCCCACGAAATAGAAGTCTTACGAAGAAATTCGTGAGACTTTTTTTATTTCTTACCGCTTTTATACAAACTTTCTTTATCCTTTTGCCTTATAACTCAGGAAAAAGAGTTAATTTTGCAGTCTGATAATTATCTAAGAAAACGTATGGAACTTGATGTATTAACGGCCATATCTCCGATTGATGGTCGATATAGAGGCAAAACTAAAGCTTTGGCAGCTTATTTCTCTGAATTTGCACTGATTAAATACCGTGTACAGGTAGAGGTGGAATACTTTATCACCTTGTGCGAACTTCCTTTGCCGCAGTTGAAAGGAATCGATAGCAGCGTGTTTGAAACTTTACGGAATATCTACCGTAACTTCTCGGAAGCAGATGCGCAACGCATTAAAGATATCGAAAGTGTAACCAACCATGATGTAAAAGCCGTAGAATATTTCCTGAAAGAAGAATTCGATAAGCTGGGTGGAATGGATGACTATAAAGAATTCATTCACTTCGGATTGACTTCTCAAGACATTAATAATACGTCTGTGCCTCTTTCTATCAAGGAAGCTTTGGATAAAGTCTATTATCCGCTGATCGAAGAACTGATTGCACAACTGAAAACGTATGCAACAGAATGGGCTGAAATCCCGATGCTTGCCAAAACTCATGGGCAACCGGCTTCTCCGACTCGTCTGGGTAAGGAAGTGATGGTATTCGTTTACCGCCTGGAACGTCAGCTGGCTATGCTGAAAGCATGTCCGATCACTGCAAAATTCGGTGGCGCTACCGGAAATTACAATGCTCATCATGTAGCATATCCTCAATATGACTGGAAACAATTCGGTAATCGGTTTGTTGCAGAGAAACTGGGACTGGAACGCGAAGAATATACCACTCAGATTTCGAACTACGATAACTTGTCTGCTGTCTTTGACGCGATGAAACGTATCAACACCATAATGGTGGATATGAACCGTGACTTCTGGCAATATATTTCTATGGAATACTTCAAGCAGAAGATCAAAGCCGGTGAGGTAGGATCAAGCGCGATGCCGCATAAAGTGAATCCGATCGACTTTGAAAATGCGGAAGGTAATTTGGGTATCGCAACTTCTATTCTGGAACACCTGGCTGTGAAACTGCCTGTTTCCCGTTTGCAGCGTGACCTGACAGACTCTACGGTGCTCCGTAATGTAGGCGTGCCTTTCGGTCATATCGTGATTGCTATTCAGAGTTCACTGAAAGGACTTCGCAAACTGTTGCTGAACGAACCGGCTATTTACCGTGATCTGGACAACTGCTGGAGCGTAGTGGCTGAGGCAATCCAGACGATTTTACGCCGCGAGGCTTACCCGCATCCGTATGAAGCATTGAAAGCTTTGACCCGGACCAACCAGGCTATTACAGAAAGTTCTATTAAAGAGTTTATCGAAGGCTTGAACGTAAGCGAAGATATTAAAAAAGAGTTAAGAGCAATTACTCCGCATACATATACGGGACTTTAATTGTTTACTTATACAATAAACGTGTTTTTTAAATAGGCCGTGAGGCCAAAGTCTAATTTTATTCGAATAAAAAAATGAGCACAGAAAACGAAGAATGGCGCGAAAATTCTTACAATGAGGAGAATACAGGTGCCGGCCGTGATGGTAACAAGTCTTACAACAGAGAAGGTGGAGAACGTCCGTATCGTCCTTCTTACAACCGTGAAGGTGGGGATCGTCCGTATCGCCCGCGATTTAATCCGAATAGTGAAGGTGGAGAGCGCCCACAGCGTTCTTATGGTGAACGTTCTTATGATCGCCCCCAACGTCCTTCTTACAATCGTGAAGGTGGAGACCGTCCGTATCGTCCTCGCTTCAATAGCAACAATGAAGGAGGCGAACGTCCGCAACGTCCTTACAACCGCGAAGGTGGTGAACAACGTTCTTATGATCGTCCTCAACGCCCTTCTTACAACCGTGAAGGTGGAGACCGTCCGTATCGTCCGAGATTCAATCCGAACGGCGAAGGTGGCGATCGTCCGCAGCGTCCTTACAATCGTGAAGGTGGCGAGCAACGCTCTTATGGCGACCGTCCGTACCGTCCCCGTTTCAACAGTGGTGAAGGTGGCGACCGTCCTCAGCGTCCTTACAACCGTGATGGCGGTGACCGTCCATATCGTCCCCGCTTCAACAGTGGTGAAGGTGGTGGCTATCGTAATAACAACGGTGGTGGCGGCTATCGTCCGAGATTTAACAATGATCGTTCGCAGGGTGGCTATCGTCCGCGTCCGCGTACCAGTGATTACGATCCGAATGCTAAGTATAGCATCAAGAAGCAGATTGAGTACAAGGAACAGTTTGTTGATCCGAACGAACCGATTCGTCTGAACAAGTTCCTGGCTAATGCCGGTGTTTGCTCACGTCGCGAAGCTGATGAGTTTATCACAGCAGGTGTGGTTTCTGTAAACGGTGAAGTAGTAACTGAATTGGGTACAAAGATCAAACGCTCGGATGTGGTGAAGTTCCACGATGAACCGGTAAGCATCGAACGTAAGGTATACGTACTGTTGAATAAGCCGAAAGATACGGTTACTACATCGGATGATCCGCAGGAACGCCGCACGGTAATGGATCTGGTAAAAGGCGCTTGCAACGAACGCATTTATCCGGTAGGGCGTCTTGACCGCAACACGACTGGTGTACTTCTGTTGACAAATGACGGTGACCTGGCTTCCAAGCTGACACACCCGAAATTCTTGAAAAAGAAAATATATCATGTTCATCTGGACAAGAACCTGACAAAAGCAGATATGGATCAGATTGCAGCCGGCGTACAGTTGGAAGACGGTGAAATCCATGCAGATGCTATCAGCTACACAGATGATTTCAAGAAAGACCAGGTAGGTATCGAGATTCACTCCGGCAAGAACCGTATCGTTCGCCGTATTTTCGAATCACTGGGATATAAAGTAGTAAAACTCGACCGTGTATTCTTTGCCGGACTGACCAAAAAAGGTCTGCGCCGCGGAGACTGGCGTTACCTGTCGGAAGCAGAAGTAAACTACCTCCGCATGGGGTCGTTTGAGTAATATATAATATTGTATTAAAAAAGTTTTATGGAAAAGATTGGTAGAACAAAAATTGTTGATCTGTTGAAGCGCGAAGATATTGGCGCTATGGTCAATGTGAAAGGATGGGTTCGCACCCGCAGAGGTAGCAAACAAGTTAACTTTATCGCACTGAATGACGGTTCTACAATAAATAATGTGCAGATCGTAGTAGATCTGGCTAATTTCGATGAAGAGATGCTGAAACTGATTACTACCGGGGCTTGTATTAGTGTGAACGGAGTAATGGTGGAATCTGTGGGTTCCGGTCAGAAGGTGGAAGTGCAGGCTAAAGAAATCGAAGTGCTGGGTACTTGCGACAATACATATCCATTGCAGAAAAAAGGTCACTCCATGGAATTCTTGCGCGAGATCGCTCACTTGCGTCCGCGTACCAATACCTTTGGTGCAGTGTTCCGCATTCGTCACAACATGGCGATTGCTATTCACAAGTTTTTCCATGAAAAGGGATTTTTCTATTTCCATACACCGATTATCACAGGTTCCGACTGTGAAGGTGCCGGACAGATGTTTCAGGTAACTACCATGAATCTGTATGACTTGAAGAAAGACGAAAGAGGTTCTATCTCTTATGATGACGACTTCTTCGGCAAGCAGGCAAGTTTGACAGTATCCGGTCAGTTGGAAGGTGAATTGGCTGCCACTGCTTTGGGCGCTATCTACACATTCGGTCCTACTTTCCGTGCCGAAAACTCCAATACTCCCCGCCATTTGGCAGAGTTCTGGATGATTGAGCCGGAAGTTGCGTTCAACGACATTGCTGATAATATGGACCTGGCAGAAGAGTTTATCAAATATTGTGTGAAATGGGCGTTGGATAACTGTGCGGATGATGTGAAGTTCCTGAACGATATGTTCGATAAGGGCTTGATTGAACGTCTGCAAGGTGTATTGAAGGATGATTTCGTTCGTTTGCCTTATACGGATGGTATCAAGATTCTGGAAGATGCCGTTGCGAAAGGTCACAAGTTCGAATTCCCTGTTTACTGGGGAGTAGACTTGGCTTCCGAGCACGAACGCTATCTGGTGGAAGATCACTTCAAACGTCCGGTGATTCTGACTGATTATCCGAAGGAAATCAAAGCCTTCTATATGAAGCAGAACGAGGATGGAAAGACAGTACGTGCGATGGACGTTCTTTTCCCGAAGATCGGTGAGATCATTGGTGGTTCTGAACGTGAAGCGGATTATAACAAGCTGATGACTCGTATTGAAGAAATGCATATCCCGATGAAGGATATGTGGTGGTATCTGGATACCCGTAAGTTCGGTACTTGTCCTCACTCCGGTTTCGGACTCGGTTTTGAACGTCTGTTGCTGTTTGTAACAGGTATGTCAAATATCCGTGACGTGATACCGTTCCCGCGTACACCGAGAAATGCTGATTTCTAATATTTCGGTATATTTATGTAAAACTCGCATAATCTTTTGATTGTGCGAGTTTTTTTATGCATTTGATTGTTACTTTCTCAAAATAAATCTTTATATTTGGACATACGCCTTTAAAAGTGTTAACTAAAATCATATTGTCATGAAAAAGCTCTATTTCTTTACCATGCTTTCAATTATGTTGTTAGCGGTAACAGGTGCGACGGCCCAAAAGAAAACCAAATTCAAACCGGCCGATTTGAAAGGGATCTGGCAGTTGTGCCATTATGTATCAGAATCTCCCGATGTTCCGGGATCGTTGAAACCCAGTAATACATTTAAGGTATTGAGTGATGACGGCAGAATCGTGAATTTTACCATTATTCCCGGTTCGGATGCGATTATCACAGGATATGGTACGTATAAACAGTTGACTGATGATTCTTATAAAGAGAGTATCGAGAAGAATATCCACCTTCCGATGCTCGATAATCAGGATAATATTCTGGAGTTTGAAATAAAGGATAATGATTATCTGCATTTGAAATACTTCATCAAGAACGATCTGAACGGAAATGAACTGAACGCTTGGTATTATGAGACCTGGAAACGGGTGGAGATGCCGGCTAAGTTTCCGGAAGATATTGTGCGATAAATTAGATTGCAATATAGATTCTTTGTTGTTTTTTGACCTCCCCGGTGTCAATCCGGAGGAGGCCTTTTTATTTTCTGCACCTTATCTACAAATATAGTAAGTTTCCCTTGTCATTCAACCCGATAAATCCAAAAAAAGCTAGAAATAGTTTGCCAATTCAAAGAAAAGCCGTACTTTTGCAAGCCGATTATTATCACAAAATGATAAGAGATTAATTCATAGCAAGTTAGTCCTCCTTTGTCCGGGGAGGCTGATATGTGGTGAAGAAAATTTTTAGTAGTAACATTTAAAAAACAAAATTAGAGTGGATACTTTAAGTTACAAGACCATTTCTGCAAACAAAGCGACCGTAACCAAAGAATGGGTTATCGTTGACGCTACAGACCAAACTTTAGGTCGTCTGGGAGCAAAAGTTGCAAAATTGCTGAGAGGAAAGTACAAACCAAACTTTACTCCTCACGTAGACTGCGGTGATAACGTTATTATCATCAATGCAGACAAAGTAAAACTGACTGGTAACAAATGGAATGACAGAGTATATTTGTCATATACAGGCTACCCTGGTGGTCAGAGAGAAATGACTCCTGCCCGTTTGATCACTAAACCGAACGGCGAAGAGAGATTACTGAAAAAAGTAGTGAAAGGTATGCTTCCTAAGAATATCTTGGGAGCTAAATTGCTGGGTAACCTGTATGTATACGCTGGTAGCGAACACAAACATGAAGCTCAGAGCCCGAAAATGATTGATATTAATTCATATAAATAAGATATAATGGAAGTAGTAAATGCATTAGGCAGACGTAAACGTGCAATTGCACGTGTATTCGTAAGCGAAGGTACAGGAAAGATTACTATTAACAAGAGAGACCTTGCAGAGTACTTTCCATCAACTATACTTCAGTATGTTGTAAAACAACCATTGAACAAGCTGGGTGCTGCTGAGAAGTATGACATCAAAGTAAACTTGTGTGGTGGTGGTTTCACTGGCCAGTCTCAGGCATTGCGTTTGGCAATCGCTCGCGCATTGGTTAAGATGAACGCTGAAGATAAGGCTGCACTTCGTGCTGAAGGCTTCATGACTCGTGACCCACGTTCTGTAGAGCGTAAGAAACCGGGACAGCCGAAAGCTCGTAGAAGATTCCAGTTCAGCAAGCGTTAATGTGCTGCCTGACCGAGGAATATGTTTAGTATCTAAACTACTGGGACTCTGCTCATAGACTACCCAGCGGTTGGTTTAGAAAAAACAAAAAAGAAAGTAAACGATTTAAAGAAAAAACAAGATGTCAAGAACAAATTTTGATACTTTATTGGAAGCCGGTTGCCACTTCGGACACCTTAAGAGAAAGTGGAACCCTGCAATGGCTCCTTATATTTTCATGGAACGCAATGGTATTCACATCATTGATCTCCACAAAACAGTTGCAAAAGTAGACGAAGCTGCTGAAGCTTTGAAACAGATTGCCAAATCAGGCAAGAAAGTTCTTTTTGTTGCTACTAAAAAACAAGCAAAGCAGGTTGTTGCTGAGAAAGCTCAATCTGTTAATATGCCTTATGTAATCGAGCGCTGGCCGGGTGGTATGTTGACCAACTTCCCGACTATCCGTAAGGCTGTGAAGAAGATGGCTACTATCGATAAATTGACTAACGATGGTACATATTCTAACCTTTCTAAGAGAGAAGTTCTTCAGATCTCTCGTCAACGTGCAAAATTGGACAAGACTTTGGGCTCTATCGCTGACCTGACTCGTCTGCCGTCTGCATTGTTCGTTATCGACGTAATGAAAGAAAATATCGCAGTTCGTGAAGCTAACCGTCTGGGTATCCCTGTATTCGGTATCGTTGATACTAACTCTGATCCTACAAACGTTGACTTCGTAATTCCTGCTAACGATGACGCTACTAAATCGGTAGAAGTTATCCTGGATGCTTGCTGTGCTGCAATGATCGAAGGTTTGGAAGAAAGAAAAGCTGAAAAGATCGATATGGAAGCTGCTGGTGAAGCTCCTGCAAACAAAGGCAAGAAGAAATCAGTAAAAGCAAGACTCGACAAGTCTGATGAAGAAGCTATCAACGCAGCGAAAGCTGCTGCCTTCATCAAGGAAGACGAAGAGGCTTAAATATATAAATGTGCCAATTTGCTAGCGTGCAGGCGTGTGGTAGTTACCTCATCCTGCATTGTATTGGCAGATTGGCACATTTTTTGTTTTGAAAATTATTATTCATTTAAATAAAGGAAATTATTATGGCTGTAACTATGGCTGATATTACCAAGCTGCGCAAAATGACCGGAGCTGGTATGATGGATTGCAAGAACGCATTAACAGAAGCTGAAGGCGATTACGACAAGGCAATGGAAATTATCCGTAAGAAAGGACAAGCTGTTGCTGCTAAGCGTTCAGAACGTGATGCTTCTGAAGGTTGCGTTTTGGCTAAGACTACCGGTGACTATGCCGTTGTCATTGCTCTGAAGTGTGAAACTGACTTTGTGGCTCAGAATGCTGATTTTGTGAAACTGACTCAGGATATTCTTGATCTTGCTGTGGCTAACAAATGCAAGACATTGGACGAAGTAAAAGCTTTGCCGATGGGTAACGGTACTGTACAGGATGCAGTGGTTGACCGTAGCGGTATCACAGGTGAGAAAATGGAGCTTGATGGTTACATGACTGTAGAGGGTGCAAGCACTGCTGTTTACAACCACATGAACAGAAACGGTCTTTGTACCATTGTTGCTTTTAACAAGAACGTTGACGAACAGTTGGCTAAGCAAGTAGCTATGCAGATTGCTGCCATGAATCCGATTGCTATTGATGAAGACGGTGTTTCTGAAGAAGTGAAGGAAAAGGAAATTGCTGTTGCTATCGAGAAAACAAAAGCTGAACAGGTACAGAAAGCTGTAGAAGCTGCTTTGAAGAAAGCTAATATCAACCCTGCTCATGTAGATAGCGAAGAGCACATGGAAAGTAATATGGCTAAGGGCTGGATTACAGCTGAAGATATAGCTAAGGCAAAGGAAATTATTGCTACCGTTTCTGCTGAAAAGGCTGCACATCTGCCGGAACAAATGATTCAGAACATCGCTAAGGGTCGTCTGGGTAAGTTCTTGAAGGAAGTTTGTCTGCTGAACCAGGAAGATATTATGGACGCTAAGAAGACTGTAAGAGAAGTATTGGCAGCTGCTGATCCTGAACTGAAGGTTCTTGACTTTAAGCGCTTCACTCTGAAAGCTGAATAATCTATCTCAAAAAGATAATAGAGAAGGGCGGAACTTTGATGGTTTCCGCCCTTTCTCATTATCCTCCGACTCCTTTGGTCTTTGTATATCCTTCTTTTATCAACAGGTCTATCACTTTCTGTTTGAAATCTCCCTGTACGATGATTTCCCCGTCTTTGGCCGAACCTCCGACTCCGCATTTACTTTTTAGCATTTTCCCGAGTTCTTTTTGGTCATTCTCTGTTCCAACGAATCCGGTGATGAGTGTAACTACTTTGCCGCCACGGTTTTTTCTGTCGAGAGAAACCCGAAGGTTCTGTTTATTCTTGTCCAGCGTCACTTGTTCCTGATCGTCATCCATGTCATAGTTGAAATCAGGATTTGTAGAGTAGACCACGTTCAATCTATCTTTCCAATCATTATTTTTCATATACTTCAGCTTTTATTGTGTCAAAAGTAATATTTTGTGGGGAACTTTGCAATCTTTTGTTTACTTTGGCGTCTAATAATAAAACGAAATAAGACTAATAAACAGAAAATGATGAAACGATCCATAGCGTTTGCTCTCATATGTTCTTTTACTATTTCTCTTTGGGCACAAACATTTAAAGGCAGAGTCGTTGATCTTGCAGGAAATCCGATCCCCTATGCGGCACTCTATCTGAAAGAACTTAAAACAGGCTTCACTACCGATGATAACGGCTGTTTTCAGACCTCGCTCCCGGCGGGACAATATACCTGTGAGGTTTCTTCTTTAGGTTTCGCCGGACAAACATTCTCCTTTTCCATATCTGCCGGAGATGTGGAAAAGAATATTGTGCTCTCCGAACAAATATATAGTCTGCGGGAAGTGAATGTGGTGAAAGGTGCGGAAGATCCGGCCTATTCCGTAATGCGTAAGGCGATTGCGAATGCTCCTTATTACCGGACACAGGTGAAGGGATTTAGGGCCGGAACCTATCTGAAAGGCACAGGAAAAATGAAGACTATTCCCGCAATTCTAAAGTTGTCGAAGGAAGTTAGGAAAGAGTCGAAAGAGTTTCTGGGCAAGTTGTTTGTGATGGAGGAACAGAGAGTGGTGACTTTTAAGGCACCCTCTACTTGGGAGAATCAGGTAAAGGCCTATTCCAATTCATTTCCCGAGGAGATGGAGGTCAGAATCGGTCTGACCACTATTAACTTTTACGAGCCTACTATCTTCGATAAAGTATCACCGCTAAGTGCCGGAGCATTCTCTTATTACCGTTTTAAACTGGAAGGCTGCTATAGTGAAGGCAACCATCTGATCAATAAAATAAAAGTCATCCCCAAGCAAGACAGTCCGCGTCTGGTGTCCGGAGATTTGTATATTGTGGAAGATCTTTGGTGCGTCTCTGCGGCTGAATTTTCTATCCGTATGAGTGGCCTGAAAGCTACGGTCAAGGCAACTTGTAAAGAAGTTCAGCCTTCTGTTTTCCTGGCTACCTCCACAAGTATGTCCTGTGAAATCAAAATGATGGGATTTTCTGCAGAGGCTTCCTATCTGGCAGCAGTACATTATACGAATGTGGAAATAGCAGACCGTCAGCAAGTGATGAATGGGGCTTCTGATGCCTCACCGAAACAAAACAGGAAGCAGCAGAAGCTTGTAAAGCAGATAGAAGAACTGTCGACGAAGGAGGACTTGACTTTGAGTGAAGCCTATAAGCTATCTAAGCTGATGGAAAAGAACATTGCCGAATCCGATACTGCACGTTCTCCGCATAAATATGAACGTAAAGTGAGAAAGAGAGAAGTGAATATAAAGACCGATTCGCTGGCGGACAAAAAGGATTCGCTTTATTGGGCAGCTGTCAGAAGTGTTCCTTTGCGTCCGGAAGAAATACAGAGTTATATCCATAAAGAAGAGTTATCCCTCTCCAAAGACTCCCTTCAGGAGAATGATTCGGCTAAAACAACAGTTGGGAAAAAGATCATTCAAACATTCCTGATGGGTAAAACCTATCGTACTTCAGACAAGAAAGCATGGATTGGCTGGAAAGGCTTGCCTTCCTATGTGCCTGAGTATAATTTTGTAGATGGCTTCTGGCTGGGAGCTAAGTTTGAAACAGGGTTGAAATTATCGGAGGCCTCTACTTTGCAATTCACTCCTTCTGCTTATTATACCACTGCCCGTAAAGCGGTAGCAGGGCAAAGTGAACTCTCCTTGAGTTATGCTCCGAGGCGACGGGGATATCTGGAACTGTCCGGCGGAGTTCTTTCTGCCGATTATAATGGAGAAAGTGGAGAATCCCGTCTGATAAATACCGTTGCCTCTTCTTTCTTCGGGCGGAATGATGTGAAACTCTATGAGAAGCGTTTCCTGTCTTTCCAAAATAAGATCGAACTGGCGAATAGTTTGTTGCTTTCTACCTCGCTTTCCTGGCAGCGACGACAGATGCTGGAGAATCATATACACCGGAGCTGGTTCAAGAAAGAAGCGGAGTCGAATATTCCGGACAGCCGGGCATTCTATCCGATGCCGGAAAATGAATTATTGAAAGCTTCCTTTGCCTTGGAATATACACCGGCTCATTATTACCGGATGTACAGAGGAAAGAAAGTATATGAAGAATCCAAATGCCCTACCTTTACATTGCGTTATGACCGTGCTTTCCCGTTGAAAGGGGCTTTGCCTTCTCCGTCCTATCACTTGGCGGAGTTTTCGGCCAGGCAGAGCATAGAGTTCGGAATGTTTAATACACTAGACTGGGCTGTTAATGCCGGAACATTCTGGAATAAGAGCGGTATGCAATTCCCCGATTTCAAGCATTTTGCGACCACAGGTTTGCCGGTGACGGAACGCTCGTTTGATACAGGATTCTCTTTGCTGGATAATTATGCATACTCTACCAATACCCGTTGGGTACAAGCTAATATTTCCTGGTACACACCCTGTCTGTTGCTGAAATTTCTTCCTTTTCTGAAAAAGAAGAACCTCGATGAAGCGCTGCATCTCCGTACACTTGTGGAATACGACCGCCGTCCCTATTCGGAAATCGGTTACTCCATCGGATTCATGAAACTGGCACGGTTAGGCGTCTTCCTTGGCTTCGACAGTTTGAAATACCGCTCGGCGGGAGTTTCCGTCAGCATTCCGTTGTCAACGTTTGCGGGAGAATAGCACCTGTGTAGAAATAGTATGAATCATTCTTGCAATTCCGAAAAAAAACGTATTTTTGTCAATCTTATAACCTGAATAAATAAAAGAAATGGCCGAGAACCAAAAGATACAGCAGATAGATTGTACGAAAGTGCCGGAGCCTACTTTGCGCAGACTGCCTTGGTACTTGTCGAATGTCAAGTTGCTGAAGCAAAGAGGCGAACGTTTTGTCTCTTCTACGCAGATATCTAAGGAAATAAATATTGACGCTTCACAGATAGCAAAAGACTTGTCGTATGTGAATATCTCCGGGCGTACACGTGTAGGGTACGAGGTCGATGCGCTCATTGAGGTTTTAGAGCACTTCCTGGGGTTCACGGAGATACATAAGGCTTTTCTTTTTGGGGTCGGCAGTCTGGGAGGCGCACTTTTGCAGGACTCCGGTCTGAAGCATTTCGGGCTTGAGATTGTGGCTGCTTTCGATGTAGACCCGACTTTGGTCGGCACTAACCTCAACGGGATTCCTATCTACCATTCGGACGACTTTCTGAAGAAGATGGAAGAATATGACGTGCAGATTGGCGTGCTGACCGTTCCTATCGAGATTGCCCAGTGCATCACAGATATGATGGTGGACGGGGGAATCAAGGCAGTCTGGAACTTTACCCCGTTTCGTATCCGTGTACCTGAGGACATAGTGGTACAGAATACCTCCCTTTACGCTCATCTGGCGGTGATGTTCAACCGCCTTAATTTTAACGAAATCAAATAATGAAGATTATTGCCGTAGGAATGAACTATGCCCTGCACAATCAGGAGCTGGGACATACATCCGTAAATAAAGAACCGGTTATTTTCATGAAGCCCGATTCGGCTATTCTGAAAGATGGCAAACCGTTCTTTATCCCCGATTTTTCGAATGAAGTACATTATGAGACGGAGCTTGTAGTACGCATCAACCGTTTGGGAAAGAATATTTCTCCCCGTTTTGCCAGTCGTTATTATGATGCATTGACGGTAGGCATTGACTTTACCGCCCGTGACCTGCAACGGAAATTCCGCGAAGCGGGCAATCCGTGGGAACTTTGCAAAGGTTTTGACTCTTCTGCCGCTATCGGCACCTTTGTTCCGGTAGACCGCTACAAAGATATCCAGTCTCTGAATTTCAATCTGATGATTGACGGCAAGGAAGTGCAGCGCGGCTGTACAGCCGATATGCTTTTCAAAGTTGATGACATCATTGCTTACGTCAGTCAGTTTGTAACCTTGAAGATTGGCGATTTACTATTTACGGGCACGCCTGCCGGAGTAGGGCCGGTCAGTATCGGTCAGCACTTGCAGGGATATCTTGAAGGAGAAAAGCTGCTTGACTTCTACATACGTTGACCCGTGTATTCTTTATTTGACTCATTTATTAAATAGCTTATGAAAATAAGAGTAGGTTTTGGCTTCGACGTACATCAGTTGGTCGAAGGTCGTGAATTGTGGCTGGGCGGTATCCGTCTGGAACATTCCAAAGGGTTGTTGGGACATTCGGATGCTGACGTATTGCTGCATACGGTTTGCGATGCCTTGTTGGGAGCCGCCAATATGCGCGATATCGGTTATCATTTTCCGGATACTGCCGGAGAGTACAAGAATATCGACAGCAAGATTCTTTTGAAAAAGACAGTGGAACTGATTGCGACCAAAGGATACCGTGTCGGGAATATCGATGCGACTATTTGCGCGGAGCGTCCCAAACTGAAAGCCCATATCCCTTTGATGCAGGAAACGATGGCAGCCGTCATGGGAATCGATGCGGAAGATATCTCGATCAAGGCAACTACGACGGAGAAACTCGGTTTTACCGGACGGGAAGAAGGCATTTCCGCTTATGCTACTGTGTTGATAGAGAAGGACTGACAAAGCAGATTACTAACCCCCTTAAACAATAAATAGTATGAATCGAACTTTAAAATTATTCTTAGCACTGGTCTCTTTGTGTATGACCGTCTTCTGCTTCGCCCAAAAGAGCGAATTACGCTTCAATAAAGACGGTAAATTTAAAATCGTACAGTTCACCGACGTCCATTTCAAGTATAAGAATCCCGCTTCCGACATAGCATTGGAACGTATTAATCAGGTACTCGACGAAGAACAACCTGATTTTGTAATCTTCACCGGAGATGTCGTTTATTCTGCTCCGGCAGATAAAGGTATGTTGCAGGTGCTGGAACAGGTATCGAAGCGTAAGCTGCCGTTTGTTGTCACTTTCGGCAATCATGATAATGAACAGGGAATGACGCGGGAACAGCTATATGACATCATCCGTCAGGTACCCGGCAATCTGATGCCGGATCGTGGCTCGGTCCTTTCTCCGGATTATGTCTTGACCGTGAAAGCCTCTTCCGATGCGAAGAAGGATGCAGCCGTCCTGTATTGCATGGACTCTCATTCTTACTCCCCGCTGAAGGATGTGAAAGGTTACGCATGGCTCACGTTCGATCAGGTCAACTGGTATCGTCAGCAGAGCGCAGCCTATACAGCACAGAACGGCGGGAAGCCATTGCCGGCACTTGCTTTCTTCCACATTCCTGTGCCGGAATACAATGAAGCAGCTTCCGACGAAAATGCCATCCTGCGCGGAACCCGCATGGAAGAAGCCTGTGCGCCGAAACTGAATACGGGTATGTTTGCTGCCATGAAAGAATCCGGAGATGTGATGGGAATATTCGTGGGACATGATCATGACAATGATTATGCAGTGATGTGGAAAGGAATCCTGTTGGCTTACGGTCGTTTCACAGGCGGAAATACAGAATACAATCACCTGCCGAACGGTGCCCGTATCATCGTGCTTGATGAAGGCGCCCGCACGTTCACTTCCTGGATTCGTCAGAAAGACGGTATTGTCGACAAAGTGACCTATCCGGCAAGTTTCGTCAAAGACGACTGGACCAAGCGTTAACTATTGCCAGCTTCACATTGCTGAGGCGGGTATATTTGGAACCGTAGCTTTCGAACAGGCGTGACACCCGCGCCGATGCTACATATATAATTTCTCCCGGGCGATATTCATGCTCTATTCCGGATAGAGTGCATGATACCGCACTGGGAGTTTTTGATGGGATGCTCATCGTCACCAGGTTGCCGCTGGCGTCGTTCAGAGTCAGTATCTGCTTGACGAAAAATTGCGGAGTCGTTCCGTATACTCTTGTTTTATACGGATCGTCTTCCAGGCGTACCCGCATGACTTTCAACTTTAAGTCCGTCAGCTTCTCGTTCACTTCTCCCAGATAGCGGCTTTTTCGGCGTACCTCTTTGCTCTTCCGCAGCATCACGTCCAGATGTACCGAATGATATGCCTGCGCTATTTTGACGAAACGCTCCTGTTTGGGAATCTTCGGAGTAAACTTATAGGCGATCCAGCTTAGATAGGCAGGATCGACTTTGAGGATTTCGTGCAGGAAGTGTCCCCTGTATTTGCCGAAAAAGATGAGGTCGTCACCGTTGCTCTGCATTCTCTTCTCGTTGTAATCCATCAGGATGAGGCACCGTCGCGAATAATAAAACATGGTGCTTGCTATCCGCAGGGACTCGTTGATATCCGGAGATAAATCGTGTATATAGAGAATCGATTGCTTTTCGGGCAGGGGAGAGTAGAGCCAAAGGGAATAGTTGGGCTTTCCCGGTCGGGGCAACACCACCAGATAAACCCCTGCCTCTTTAAAGGAGGCTCTGCCTCGGTTGTATTCATTCAGTTTGGCATACAATAAGGCTTGCTCGCTTTCGGAAATTCCCGGTAATTTTGGATTAGCCATAATTGTTCTCGCTTTTGGTATAATTCAAATATACTGATTTTCTTTCAGAAAAGCAAGCCTTGGCGGGAGTTTCTTCGAATAAAGCCTGTTGGTGAAGTTAACTCGTTTCCGATTCAGATTTGAATCAACCGCTGATTCGCATTAATAGCTAATAAAGCGAAAATAAAAATTGAGTCCGAAGATTATTCTTCTCATAACATCATAAGGTGTTCAGATCAATGACACAAAAAGAGAAAGGTAGTATTGTAGCAATAATTCATCGATTTACCTAGAAAATAAAGAATCTTTCAAAATCAGCACCCACATCTATACGAAAGACTTTGACTAATTATGCGGTAACCGCCAATCATTTATTAATAAATTCTTTCATCGTTTATTATAAACGTCCTCCAAGTTTATTATAAACTCTAATTTCGTTATTCCTGCAATAAACATCCATTTTAAGCAACAAAAAGGGCTGCAATTCCCATAAGGAATCGCAGCCCTTAGCTTGTATCAGACTATCCAACAAGCATTACCCGGAGTGGGAATGCCTGCAATCTGTTATTATATAATACTTATTATTGCTCATTTTTCGTCTATATTATCAATGTTATTGAATTTGCTTCCGGTTTACACTTACAAATATACAACATTAAAAGCGGTTTGTCAAGTCCTCCATGCTTCTTTCATACATCTGATTACAAATCATACGGATTTGCGCCGAATGATAGTCAGTAGTATCTTGAATCATTTTTAAACCGTTTTGAATAATTAAAGAGACAGTAGGAAATGATTGTCTGATGATGGCAATGGGGCTGTTGCCTGTTCATTCATTAGGGGACACAAACTTTTCATTTCCTTTTTTATGGCTGTCTGACTATAATCTTGTACTTTTGTATTCTTCTAATGATTGGAAATTCGGATGAAAGAACGAAATAAAAGAGTATTGGTTGGCATGAGTGGCGGTATAGACAGTACCGCTACCTGTCTGATGCTACAAGAGCAGGGATATGAAATAGTAGGAGTCACGATGCGTGTTTGGGGAGACGAGCCTCAGGATGCCCGCGAACTGGCTGCACGAATGGGAATTGAACATTATGTGGCTGACGAGCGTATACCTTTTAAGGAGACCATCGTGAAGAATTTTATCGATGAGTACAAGCAAGGACGTACCCCGAATCCGTGCGTGATGTGCAACCCCTTGTTTAAATTCCGTGTATTGGCGGAATGGGCCGACAAGCTGGACTGCGCCTACATTGCGACCGGACATTACTCCCGGCTGGAAGAGCGGAGCGGGCACATCTATATTGTAGCGGGAGATGATGATAAAAAAGATCAGTCCTACTTCCTATGGCGGCTGGGGCAGGATATACTGAAGCGGTGTATCTTCCCGTTGGGCGACTATACGAAAATAAAGGTGCGTGAGTACTTGGCGGAGAAAGGATATGAAGCTAAGTCTAAGGAAGGCGAAAGTATGGAAGTCTGTTTCATTCAGGGAGATTACCGTGATTTTCTGCGCGAGCAATGTCCGGAACTGGATACGGAGATCGGTCCGGGATGGTTTGTCAACTCCGAAGGAGTGAAGTTGGGACAGCATAAGGGAGCACCTTATTATACCATCGGTCAGCGGAAAGGACTGGAGATAGCCTTGGGAAAGCCCGCTTATGTGCTGAAAATCAATCCGCAGAAGAATACAGTGATGCTGGGAGATGCCGAACAACTGCAGACGGAATATATGCTGGCGGAACAAGACCGGATAGTAGATGAGCAAGAATTGTTCTCTTGTGAGAATCTTGCGGTGAGAATCCGTTACCGCAGCCGACCGATACCTTGTCGGGTGAAACGCCTCGAAGACGGACGCTTGTTGGTGCGTTTCCTTGAGACGGCTTCGGCTGTTGCCCCCGGTCAGTCTGCCGTGTTCTACGATGGACGGCGGGTACTTGGCGGTGCGTTTATCGCTTCGCAGCGGGGGATCGGACTGGTGATCATAGAGAATAAAGACAAATTGTAGAATAAAATAAATAGAGAGATTTAGATGAAAAGATTAGTATTAGCGGCATTGATCCTGACTACAGCGGTGGGAGCATCTGCTCAATTTACCTCTACCGATACCTTGAAATATCGGATCAGCCTCACAGATAAGGCTGCAACCACTTATTCCATCCAGCAACCGGAGGAGTTCCTTTCCAGAAAATCCATCGACCGCAGGTTGAGACAGAAGCTGGCTATCGACTCTACCGACTTGCCGGTATGCAAGAAGTATGTAGATGCCATACGAAAGAAAGGCGTCCATGTGCTTGTCACTGGAAAATGGGATAATTTCGTTACAGTCTCCTGCAATGACAGTATGCTGATCGATGAAATAGCCAAACTGCCTTTTGTCCGTTCCACCGAGAAAGTGTGGCAGGGAAAAGTGTCGGCAGTTACCAAAAGAGATTCGCTGATCAATGATCCGCAGCGTTCGGACAGCCTGTATGGGCCCGCTATCACTCAGATTGAAATGAGCCGAGCCAACCTTCTCCACGATGCCGGATTCAAGGGGCAGGGCATGACGATTGCCGTTATCGACGCCGGATTTCATAATGCGGACAGAATCGAAGCGATGAAGAATATCCGCATACTCGGAACACGCGACTTTGTGAACCCCGAAGCGGACATCTATGCCGAAAGCAACCACGGTATGTCAGTGCTGTCTTGTATGGCAATGAATCAGCCGAATGTCATGGTCGGCACCGCACCGGAAGCCTCCTACTGGTTGCTTCGCAGTGAGGATGAGGCTTCCGAGCATTTGGTAGAGCAGGATTATTGGGCGGCAGCCATCGAATTTGCCGATAGTGTGGGCGTGGATGTTGTGAATACCTCACTGGGTTATTATACCTTTGACGACCCGACCAAGAACTATCGTTACCGTGACCTGAACGGACACTATGCACTGATGTCAAGGGAGGCTTCGAAGGCGGCAGATAAGGGTATGGTCCTCGTTTGCAGTGCCGGTAACTCTGGCAGCGGCTCATGGAAGAAAATCACTCCTCCGGGCGATGCCGAGAATGTACTGACTGTGGGTGCTATTGATAAGAAGAAGTTACTGGCCCCGTTCTCTTCTGTCGGCAATACTGCCGACGGACGTGTGAAACCGGATGTCGTAGCAGTCGGCCTCAAGGCGGATATAGTGGGCACAGACGGTAATCTTCGTCTGGCCAACGGAACCTCTTTCTCTTCTCCTATCATGTGCGGAATGGTAGCTTGCCTGTGGCAGGCCTGCCCGAGGTTGACCGCCAAAGAAGTGATCGAACTGGTGCGCAGCGTAGGCGACAGATCCGATTTTCCGGACAACATCTACGGTTATGGCATTCCGGATCTCTGGAAAGCATACCAAATGAGCAAAGAATAACGAACGGTCCGCTATTCTTCGTTGTTAGGCTATATCAAATTCGCATCTCATTATAGAAATGTGTCATTCATTTATCGTTAATTATGCCTATGGATTCTCTTTCCCTACTAGAGCTAAACGCGCTTGTCCGGCGAAGTCTGGAGCAATGCCTGCCCGATGAATATTGGATACAGGCAGAACTGAGCGATGTCCGTTCCAACACTACCGGACACTGCTATCTGGAGTTTGTGCAGAAAGACCCGCGCAGCAACAATCTCGTAGCCAAGGCACGGGGTATGATCTGGAGTAATATCTACCGCTTGCTGAAACCTTACTTTGAGGAAACTACCGGACAGTTATTTGCTTCCGGCATCAAAGTCCTGGTGAAAGTAACAGTCCAGTTTCACGAACTCTACGGTTACAGTCTGACTGTTCTCGATATCGACCCTGCCTATACGCTGGGCGATATGGCCCGCCGCCGTCGTGAGATACTCATGCAACTCGAAGAAGAAGGAGTACTGACTTTGAATAAAGAATTGGAAATGCCGGTTCTTCCTCAACGTATAGCGGTCATTTCCTCTGCCACCGCAGCCGGATATGGAGATTTCTGTCATCAGTTGCAGCACAATTCTGGCGGATTCTTTTTCTATACCGAACTGTTTCCGGCGTTGATGCAGGGCAATCAGGTGGAAGAGTCCGTATTGGCTGCATTGGATCGCATCAATGACCGGGTGAACGAGTTTGATGTAGTGGTTATCATACGAGGCGGAGGGGCGACTTCGGATTTATCCGGTTTTGATACGTACCTCTTGGCGGCCGCTTGTGCCCAGTTCCCGTTGCCCGTCATCACCGGTATCGGTCACGAGCGGGACGATACGGTGCTCGACTCTGTGGCACATACCCGGGTGAAGACTCCGACAGCTGCTGCCGAACTTCTGATTCACCGGATCACCGAATCGGCAGATCATCTGGAAGAGTTATCCGCCCGTCTGCAACAAGGGGCGTATGCCCTGCTCGAACAGGAAGGACGGAGGCTGGGAATGATTCAGACCCGCATCCCGAACCTTGTTCACCGAAAACTTACAGATGCCCGCTTTGCCTTGCTGGCAGCCGGAAAAGACTTGGCGCAAGCCACTCAGACCCTGTTGTCCCGTCATCGTCACCGACTGGAACTTTTGCGGCAACGTGTGGCGGATGCTTCTCCCGACAAACTGCTGAGTCGTGGATATAGCATCACGCTGAAAGACGGAAAAGCGGTCACGGATGCCGCTTCGCTGAACCCCGGAGACCAGTTAGTGACCCGTCTGGCTAAGGGAAGTTTCACTTCCGAAGTCCGGCTCGATGAGCATTATTATTCATCTTAAATACAATAAATATGGCAGCTAAAAAAGAAACATACTCTCAGGCAATGGAGCGTCTTGAGAAGATAGTCCGTCAGATAGACAACAACGAACTGGATATCGACACTTTGAGCGAAAAAATAAAAGAAGCCAATGAAATTATTGCCTTTTGCACCGAGAAACTGACAAAAGCGGATCGGGAAGTCGAAAAATTGTTGCAAGAAAGGCGGCAGTCTGAATAATAAAAGTTATTTTTGCGAATCAAAGCGTAAAATAAACTAATACATAACGATATGAAAGAAATAGACTGGGCGAATCTGTCGTTCGGATACATGAAGACAGATTACAATGTGAGAATCAATTTCCGTAACGGCGCATGGGGCGAACTGGAAGTCAGCAGTGATGAACATCTCAATCTGCACATGGCAGCTACTTGTCTGCACTATGGTCAGGAAGCTTTTGAAGGTTTGAAGGCTTTCCGCGGCAAAGACGGTAAAGTACGTATCTTCCGTCTGGAAGAAAATGCGGTACGTCTGCAATCTACTTGTCAGGGCATTCTGATGGCCGAACTGCCGACCGAACGTTTCAAGGAAGCGATTCTGAAAGTTGTAAAGCTGAACGAACGTTTCATTCCGCCTTATGAAACCGGTGCTTCTCTATACATTCGTCCGTTACTGATCGGAACAAGTGCCCAGGTAGGCGTACATCCTGCCGAAGAATATATGTTCGTGGTATTTGTAACTCCGGTAGGCCCTTACTTCAAAGGTGGTTTCTCTACCAATCCGTATGTGATTATCCGCGAGTTCGACCGTGCCGCTCCTCATGGAACGGGTATCTACAAGGTAGGCGGTAACTATGCGGCCAGTCTGCGTGCCAACAAGAAAGCGCACGATCTGGGCTATTCCTGCGAGTTTTATCTGGATGCAAAAGAAAAGAAATATATCGACGAGTGTGGCGCAGCCAACTTCTTCGGAATTAAAGATAATACGTACATTACTCCGAAATCATCTTCTATCCTGCCTTCGATCACCAACAAGAGTCTGATGCAGTTGGCAGAAGATATGGGCATCAAGGTAGAACGCCGTCCGATACCGGAAGAAGAACTGGAAACGTTTGAAGAAGCGGGCGCTTGCGGTACGGCTGCGGTAATCAGCCCGATTCAGCGTATTGATGACCTGGAGAACGGAAAGTCATATGTTATCTCTAAGGACGGCAAGCCGGGACCGGTCTGCACGAAACTGTATAATAAGTTGCGTGGCATTCAGTACGGTGACGAACCGGATACACATGGTTGGGTGACGATTGTGGAATAATTGATCTTTAAGTATAATCTCTTTTAATTGCGTAATTACTATGTTGAAACAAAATTCAGAGTTGCGTGCTCAAGCACGTGAAGCCCTTCGTGGAAAGTGGCCTATGGCAGCCGTTGCTGCTCTTATTTATTCGGCTATCGCCGGTGGTTTGTCTTCCATTCCTTTTATTGGATGGATCGGGTCTTTGTTGGTCGGACTGCCTGTTGCATACGGCTTTGCTATTTTGATGCTGGCTGTATTCAGAGGAGCGGAAGAGGTTGATCTGGGAGTGTTGTTTGCAGGATTTCAGGAATATAGTCGTATCTTGACTACTAAACTGCTGCAGGCTGTTTATACTTTCCTGTGGTCATTGCTGTTGTTGATTCCGGGTATCATTAAGCATTATTCTTATGCGATGACGGACTATATTCTGAAAGACGAATCTGAATTGTGTAACAATGCTGCCATTGAAAGAAGTATGGCAATGATGGAAGGCAACAAGATGAAATTGTTCCTGCTTGATTTGAGCTTCATCGGTTGGGCTATCCTTTGCCTCTTTACTTTCGGTATCGGATTCTTCGTTTTGCAACCCTACATGCAAGTATCTCACGCTGCTTTCTATGAAGATTTGAAAGCTCAGCAGGGTGGTATTAATATCAATGTAGAAGTAACTGTAGAAAACTGATAAGCGAATAAATATCATTCTATAGAATGGAGTACGGAGCAATCTGTACTCCATTTATTTTTGTAGTTTACGCCAAAAGTAAGTACCTTTGCGTCCTAATCAGTAATGAGATGGGAAAGAATAAATTAGAGAAGTTTGCCGATATGGCGAGTTACCCGCATGTGTTCGAATATCCTTATTCGGCGGTGGATAATGTGCCTTTTGACATGAAGGGAAAATGGCATCAGGAGTTTTTCGGAAATGATCATCCGATCGTGCTCGAACTGGGTTGCGGACGGGGTGAATATACCGTCGGACTGGGCCGGATGTTTCCCGATAAGAACTTTATAGCAGTTGATATCAAGGGTTCCAGAATGTGGACAGGCGCCACGGAGTCCTTGCAGGCAGGAATGAAGAATGTCGCTTTCCTGCGTACAAATATCGAGATTATCGAACGCTTTTTTGCAGCAGGTGAAGTCAGTGAAATCTGGCTGACCTTCTCCGATCCGCAGATGAAAAAGGCTACCAAGCGTCTGACCTCCACTTACTTCATGGAGCGCTACCGTAAATTCCTGAAACCGGATGGAATCATCCATCTGAAAACCGACAGTAACTTTATGTTCACCTATACAAAGTACATGATAGAAGCCAATCAGTTTCCTGTCGAGTTTATCACCGAAGATTTGTATCATTCGGATTTGGTAGACGATATCCTGAGTATTAAGACTTACTATGAACAACAATGGCTTGATCGTGGTTTAAATATCAAATATATCAAGTTCCGCCTTCCGCAAGAGGGAGTTTTGCAGGAACCGGATGTGGAAATAGAACTTGATCCGTACCGTAGCTATAACCGTAGCAAGCGGAGCGGACTGCAAACGAGCAAATGATAAGTAATAAGTGACAAGTAATAAGTAATAAATAGTAATTGAGTGGAGTTCTTAACTTTCCACTCTCAATTCTGAACTAATTATGGCTCTTTATCCGAAATTAATATTGGATGCGCTGGCAACGGTGCGTTATCCCGGTACGGGAAAGAATCTGGTGGAAGCGGAGATGGTCGCCGACAATCTCCGCATTGATGGCATGGCAGTCAGCTTTTCGTTGATATTTGAAAAGCCGACCGATCCGTTCATGAAATCAATGTTGAAGGCTGCTGAAACAGCTATCCATACATATGTGTCACCAGATGTACAGGTAACTATAACAACGGAAAGCAAGCAGGCAGCCCGTCCGGAAGTGGGCAAACTGCTTCCGCAAGTAAAGAATATAATTGGTATCTCTTCCGGTAAGGGAGGGGTAGGCAAATCTACCGTATCTGCAAATTTGGCGGTGGCTTTGGCTAAATTGGGCTACAAGGTCGGCTTGCTTGATGCTGACATTTTCGGTCCTTCCATGCCGAAGATGTTTCAGGTGGAAGATGCCCGTCCGTATGCGGAAAAGATCAATGGACGTGACTTGATTATTCCGGTAGAGAAATACGGTGTAAAACTGCTTTCTATCGGTTTCTTCGTTGATCCGGATCAGGCTACACTCTGGCGTGGTGGTATGGCGAGCAACGCATTGAAGCAGCTGATTGGCGATGCCGACTGGGGGGATCTTGATTATTTCCTGATTGACCTTCCTCCCGGCACAAGTGACATTCATCTGACTGTTGTCCAGACGTTGGCAATGACGGGGGCAATTGTTGTTAGTACTCCGCAGGCGGTAGCGTTGGCGGATGCCCGCAAGGGAATCAATATGTTTACGAATGATAAAGTGAATGTGCCTATTTTAGGACTGGTTGAGAATATGGCTTGGTTTACGCCTGCCGAACTGCCGGAGAATAAGTACTATATCTTTGGTAAGGAAGGGGCCAAGAAACTGGCGGAAGAAATGAATGTGCCTCTGCTCGGTCAGATTCCTATTGTACAAAGTATCTGCGAAGGTGGGGACAATGGTACTCCGGTGGCGCTGGATGAAGATACGGTAACCGGTCGCGCTTTCTTGTCATTGGCTGCCAGCGTAGTTCGTCAGGTAGATCGCCGGAATGTGGAGATGGCTCCGACTAAGATTGTAGAGATGCACAAATAAGTGCTCTTATTTACTTTAAATATGAAACCTCCCGATGATGTACTTTTGTCTGTCATCGGGAGGTTGTTTTATCTTATGGTATATATTGGTATAGCTTGTTGCTACCTTGCGATTGGTGATTCTACTTTTCCAATGCTTTCATCAATTGTTCTTTCATGGTATCCACTCCGGGGAATCCGGTTTGTTTATAAGTGATGTTTCCTTCTTTGTCAATGACAAAGTAAGTAGGAACGCCCCGGATACTGAACTTCTCGCGCAGATAGCTCCACTGTTCATCCGTCACACGGAAATGTTCTCCGTGAATGTCAGGAATCATGTTTTTCCAGGTTCCCAGCGGAGACGTTTCACCTGTGATGTAAAGGTAGATGATGTCTTTGTCTTTCAGTTCTTTTTTCATCGGAAGAATCTGTTTGTTGGCAGACCGGCATGGACCACACCACGTTGCCCAAAAGTCAACTAACAGCGTATGTCCCCGGAATTTGGAGATAATGGAAGGGAATAAATCTTCATTCGATACTTCTCCTGTCTCATTAACGGTGAAGCCTGTTTTCTTCTTGTTGATTTCTATTTGTTTCAGCAGGTCGTTGTTCATAGCCAGAGCCATGTCGTTGTATGCTGCGGGCATCGTTGCCAGTTCTGCCTTTTGCTTATCGTTAAGTGGATTGAGATCTCTCATGGAGACTCCAATCATCTGTGCCTTCAGATTTTGCGTTAAGTAACTGGCAGCTGTATGATTGCTCAGGCTCTTAAGAATCTTATCATCTATGCCTATACGGCGTATGATGTCAAATAGTATCGGGTATCTGCTGTTGTAACAGGCTTTAGGTGAAAGGATATACGTGAAGTCCTGAAGACTTTCATAATATCCTTGCGGAATATCAATCTTAGTCTCGGCATAGTATTTATTTGCTTTTTCTCCTTCCAGCCCATTCGTCATGATATGAGCTAATTTCAAGTTCCTTTCTGTTTCGATAATCTTTAGTGCGGCAGACAATTCGAGGTCTGTATTAATAATCTCCTTATATGCAGGGCTTCCTTTCGACTGTGTGATTTGTTTTCTGAACTCAGGGAGTCGGGCAAGTATTTGAGCTTTATATTCTTCAGCTGTTTTACCATTCAGCTTTTTAATCTGTTGTTGGTATTCTTCATAACTATTGCCTTCAGTGAAACTGAAACTCATAGGATGATCTGCCAGCTCTTGCTGTACTCCGGCTAAATATCCTCCGTAATAGATTTCTTTTCCGTATGGCTTTTCTGCTTGACGGAGATGTGACTGCTTGCGGGCATTTTCGCGAAGATTGATAACGACCGAAGTGGTTTCCCCCGGTGCTAATAAGTAGCTGACAGCTCCAAAAGGAAACCTGATCATGCATGGGGTGACCATGAAGACATTCATCTCATGATAAAACGTTCCGTCATCCTGGATGCGGATTTTTCCTTCCTGAGCTTCGTCTCTTATTACGTCTTGAAAATAAAGACTGCCTTTGTTGGGCATCCCTTTTTGGTAGTCAAGGATTCTTCCTTTGAGAATTGCTTTGGCGTATTTAACGACTGGTTCGGGCAGCGTCGTTTTATGGTCTGCTTTGGTGACTGTAACGTCTTTTGGCAGTTTGAACTTGCTGAATGTTTTCTTGTCCAGCTGTATGCCCCATATCTTATATGCACCCTCAAAGTCTCCTTCAGAGAAATCCAGGCAAGTCACGTTTTGAGGAATGGGGGGGAAAGTTAATTGGAATTCGGCTTCGCCGGACTCGGGCATCCAGAACTCTTTGTCCAGCGTAATGCCGATTCCCTTCCGGACAGGGTATAGGTTGCCATTGTTGTCTTTCAGTACACTGCCGGTTGCGATCTTTATCCAGTATTTGGGCCGATAGAAAGCTTTGATATACACAGTGGTGACTGTGTCACTCATGACAATTTTGTCTATCTCTATACTTGAGGAACTCTGAGCTAAAAAGGGAGGACGTTCTACGATTCTGTCTTTAGCTTGTGTCATACAAAGTATGCTTAGCAGCAAACTTATCATTAATGCGAATCTTTTCATACGATTAGGCTTTTATCTCCAACAAATGTAATCATATTATTGTAATTATCTATGCGAAAACAGAAAAAGGAGCAGAATCGTTTACGATTGCTCCTTTTTTCTGTTATTTATTTGTTAGGGGAATAATGATATTTTCGGTTTTGCTTATTGAAGTCGGAATGTAATAGGGAATGTATATTCTACGGCAACGGCTTGTCCGTTCTGTTTTCCCGGTTCCCACTTAGGCATACCCCGCACTACACGAATCGCTTCAGCGTCCAACCATGCCGACGCACCTTCTAATATTTTTATATTCGACACGTTACCGTCTTTTCCTATAATAATTTGTACCAGCACTTTTCCTTGTTCCTTATTCTGCTGGGCCATAACCGGATACTTTATATTTTTGGCTAAATAGCGCATTAATCCTTCCTGTCCTCCTGGGAATTTAGGCATCTCGTCTACGACTTTGAAAGTTGGTTCATTATTGGGCGTATCTTCTTTAGGACCATAGCCGGTTACTATGACTTCTTCAAACTTTTCTATCGCTATTGCTTCGGGAGTTTCCGCTGGTTTTGCAGGTTCCGGACCGGACAGACGGAAAGTTACGGGAACCGTAAATCTTACGTTCACAGCTTGTCCTCTTTGCTTGCCGGGTTTCCAATTAGGCATGGCGGTAATCACACGTTCAGCTTCCTTGTCAAGATAGGGGTCTACGCCTCGAACTACTTTAGTATCGCTGATACTTCCGTCTTTTTTAACGACAAAACTGACAATCACACGTCCTTGCTTTCCATTTTCATGAGCTGTTGCCGGATATTTGATATTCTTGGCGAGATATTCCATCAGTGCTGATTGTCCACCGGGGAAGTCGGGCATTTCTTCTACAACTTCAAATACGACAGAATCGTTTACAGTAGCACTTTTAACGGCTGCCGGAGGGGGAGGAGGAGCTACCTCTTTTGTTTTCTGCGTTCCTTTTTTATCCTGTAATGTTGCTACTCCCGTCATTCCATCGGGAAGTTCCGGACCATTGGCGAGTTCGGTTTGCGAAACACCTTGTTCTTCCGGTGCTGCCATCATTTCTTTGGCAAATTCTTTCGTTGTACGAGCTACTACTTCGATGTTGCTGATAATCATCAACAGGGCAGCCAAGGGAAGGAACATCAGATATTTAGTCCTTCCTATTTCTTTGGTTCTTCGTTTATTCATCATTTTGATACGATTTTTAAGTGGTAAAACATTGAAACTATTAGATAAATTTGCTGCAGCCTTGTGATGTGCCAGTCCCAGCAAGTGGTACTGGTATGATTTACTATCATGTCCCGTCTCTAATACCCGGTGATCTGCCATGTATTCCAGATTACCTCTGACTTCCCGTTTCATCAGCCAGACGAAGGGATTGAACCAGCAGAAAGTACATATGATCTCGCTGACGAGTACATCTGCTGAGTGATATTGGCGGGCATGAGTCTCTTCATGCGTGATTATTTCGCTGATCTCGGATTCTGTATGCGATTCCGGATGTATGAATATCCAGTGGAAGAAGGAAAAGGGTCCTGTACCTTTCTTCAATATGTGTACACGTGATCCTTGTATCGTGCTTTTCGGGCATAGGAAATGCAATCGTATGATACTGCCCAGCTGGATCAGGAAGCGTAGGGTAAGAAGTAATACACCGGTCCAGTAGATAAATCCCAGAATTTGTGGGATTAGCTCCTGCCAATTGGCCGTTGTTTCCTGTGGTGCCTCGATGATTTGCTCCGGAAGTATGATCGTAGCATAAAGATCTGCCATTGCCACCATCGGCTCCTGCTCCTTTATCCACTCTTGAATATTCAGTAAGGGATAGAGCAGAGAGATGCCAAAGAAGCATAACAGAGCGGTCCGTCGCCAGTGGAAGAAGGTGTCTTTATGAAAAAACAACCGATAGAAAGCGTAGAACAATGCGATGGCTACGTTTATCTTTAAGAAATAGGCAAGTTCCGGAGTCATATCGATAAAGTTTCAGTTTATTTTTCTTTTCCTTTCTCTATCAGGTCGATAATGTCCTTAAGGTCATCCGTAGATATCTTCTGGTCCTTTGCAAAGAAAGAAACCATTTCCTTATAGGAGTTCTCGAAATAGTTGCGGACAACTCCACTCATGAAGTGGCGTTTGTATTCATTTTCACGAATAGAGGGAGTATACTGGTAGGTGTTTCCTATATGTTTCGATTTAACGTATCCTTTCCGTTCGAGATTTTTCACGATGGACGCAACGGTGGTATAAGGTGGTGCCGGTTGCGGATACTTGGATACGATGTCCTTTACGAAACAGTCTTGTAACTCCCAAATGTAGATCATTACTTCTTCTTCTTGTATAGTTAACTTTTCCATGGAGATGATGTTTAATTACGATTCTTTCGCAAAGCTACGAATATTTCGTAATAAAGCAATAGCTAGTCGGTTAAATATTGTAAATGCCTGTTTGGGATGGGGTGATTTGTGGGTAAAAGCCCCTGATTCTCGTAAGCATGAAAATAATGTGGATAAACGTTATATTCATCCAAATAAACAATCTTTAGGACATTTAGGTGAACAAAAAGCCTATCGTGGCTTTTTTATATAAAATAAATGAAATACTTTTGTAGAGTATAAAACGTATGTTAATAAAAGGAGAGTGCGTTTCAGCACAAGGCAAAGCTTGAAAGATTCCCCGTACTCGATAATGAAGCTATTAACTATGCAGCCCGGAGGGAAGAGGGAGGCGAACTAAAAAATGACTGATATGAAAAAAGGTTTGATTTTTGTGCTGTTTGCACTTGTTTCTATCGTTTCTTATTCTCAGATTTCCTGGAATGCTAAAGTAGGTATGAACATGAGTAATTTCACAGGAGACGCTGATACGGACATGAGAGTAGGTTTTAATGTTGGAGTGGGAATGGAGTATCAGTTTACTGATATGTGGTCTATTCAGCCTTCGTTGATGTTTACTCAGAAAGGTGCAAAACTGGGTGATATCAAGGCTAATCCGATGTACCTGGAACTGCCGGTAATGGCTGCTGCAAGATTTGCTGTGGTAGACGGACAAAATGTAGTTGTAAAAGCCGGTCCGTATCTGGCATGTGGTATTGCCGGTAAATACAAGATAGCTGGCGTTAAAAGTGATTTCTTTGGTGATGATGCAGCGAAAAGATTTGATTTTGGTCTAGGTATGGGTGTTGCTTATGAAATCAATCGGTTCTTTGTTGACTTATCCGGTGAATTCGGATTAGTTAAGATGTACGATGGTGACGGCTCTCCTAAGAACATCAACTTCTCTATCGGAGTAGGTTACAAATTCTAATTGAATTATATTCTCTTTATAATACCATTCATAAAGTCCTCTGCCCAATAGATGGAGCGGAGGACTTTTTCATTTCCTCCCATAAAGAAACTTCTCTTCCTATAAAGAAAAACGATGTATACTTCCGAAGAAGCACACATCGTACTAAACTCTCTCTCTTAATTGTCTCAATCGGTCATCTGTTTGGCCAGATTCTCTTTTTCTTTCAGTTCTTTATATCTCTCTATGGCGTGTTTCCGGCTCATCAGTATTTGCCAGCGGTATACCCAGCAAGTGGTGAGGAAATAAATGCCTGCTTGTATCCACAAAGCTTTATATTCAAAGGCGACTTCGCTTAAGGTAGCTCCCATATTATTGATCTTCACAAAGCCATTGATGCCGAATGTGGACGGGAAAATGTAAGAAACATATTTCCAGAACGGAGGAATGGCAGCTCCCGGCCACGAAATACCGGAAATAAACAGCAACGGTACGGAGGTGAATACAAAAATCAGCATACAGGTTTCCCGGTTGCGAATGGCGATGGAGGTGGTCATTGCAAAGAAAATGCAGGCTGCCAGATAGGGGGCGACGAATAATACTAGTGAACCGGGTTGCCCGATCTGGTTGAGGCTGAATAGTCTTGGCACGATATGCAGCACGTAAAATGATACCAGTACGTACACAAGGAAGTAACTTAGCCCCTTGCCAAGTACAATTCGCAACGTTCCGTTATAATGCCGGTTGATGGGTACAAGGTCTTTAAACCGGTTGTTTTCCCGGGCAGTTCCTGCTGCCAGTCCGATTCCGAGCAATAGCGTCTGCTGTATGATCAGCACCAATACGGCAGGAATCAGGAAAGCGGCAAAACCCGCTGTAGGATTAAAGATGGAAATCTCTTCATATTCTATCGGATAACCGGTGATTTCGTCCTGTCGCTCGGTCGTGTTCCCGCTACGCGCGATCTTTATATCTTTATTCATATCCAGTGATACGGCCGTATTGGCGATCAGCATGGATTTATAGTACAGCAATCCGCTCATGTCGCAATAGATACTGACTTGCGTCTGTTTCCCTTTGGCGATGTTGTCGCTGAAATCAGATGGGATATAGATGATGCCGTATGCAAGCCGGTTCTTCAGCATTTGTTTGGCTTCTTCCATATCGGCACAATAGGCAACAATCTGAATGTCCGGTGTGGCATCCACCTTCCGGAGATATTCGCGGCTCAGGGATGAATGAGAGTCATCGACTACAACGGCCGGAACTTCTCGTACCACTTCATTGTCATAGATAAAGCTGTACAGTAACGGATAGCCCAGTGGGACGAGGATAAAGAAAATCAGTACCCCCTGGTCGCGGAAAGTTGTCTGAAACTCGCGCTTCCAGATATAAAACAGGTCGTTGATGCCTTGGGCTATCTTGTCTTTAAATTTTATATCTTTCATCAGGGTATGTATTTATAGTAAACCAATGCTTCTTTCAAGCGGTGAACCACAAAGAAGGGAAGCATCATGAATATTAATAATGCCATATAGTTGGACCATGAGTAAGCCATGCTGTATCCGTTGAGCGCCTGATCTACATAAATCAGGAAATAATGACGTAACGGAAACAGGTTGCTCAAGGCCTGCAAAACAGGATTCATTGCCATCACCGGAAAAGAAAAACCAGAGATGGAGAATGAAATCACTCCCCACAAGGAGGCAAAACTTAATCCGAGGCGGAGTGTAGGCAGTGTACCTATCATGACGATGCCGCAACACTGGGATGCCAATACAAGGCAGAGCGTGGCGAATATCATCGGGAAGATGCCACTGTTGCAGGGGAAATGCAGAAAACCATACAGGTATACATTATAGAATATCCCCATTATGAAAAAGACCACCGTATGCGGAAGCAGTTTGCCTGCCAAAGCAATGTAAATGGAATTGTTACTCATTCGCAACCACTCACGGGCAGTGCGGTCTTTGATTTCTACACCGATAGAATAAACGGTGACCATGAAGATGAGCAGCATGAGTACTCCCGGTATCAGTGTATTGCAGAGGTATACCGAATAGTTCAGCCACGGATTGTTCAGTGGATGCGTGTCAATCACGATCGGTTGCAGGAAGCCCATTGCCTGATCTTCCGTAGCTCCTTTGGCATATAGTACGCTCCTTGCCGCAGAGCCGGCGGTGAGTTCTCCCATCATTTTCATGTCTCTGAATAGTAAAGAACCCGCAATCAGATAGGAGTAATTGGTGTAGAAAGAGATTTTGGGCTGCCGTTGGCTTTGTGCCTCTGCCGACAAGCCTTTCGGGATATAGAAGAAACCGTAGATCTTGCCTTCCTGCACAGCGATACGCGCATCCGTCACATTGCTGTAATGAGCTACGACACCTGTTTGCGAGAAAGCATCCAGATTGCGGACAATGTTGCGTGAAGTAGACGAATCATCCATGTCTACCACGCCCGCCGGAAGATTCTGCGGAAGTCCCGAATCCATCAGGGTCGTGAAAAATAGGTAGCAGAACAATGGAGCGATGACCATGCAAAAGAGATAGAGCGGGCGTGATACTAACCGCCTGCACTCCCTCTGCATGACTTGCCATAAGGCTACATATTTCTTCTTTCTCTCTTTCATGATTATTTGTTAATGATAACGGACATACCCGGACGAAGATTTTCCACTTTTTCCATCGGAGAAGCTTTGACTTCAAATGTCTTCAGGTCGAACTGACCGGTAGTTTTGGTTGCTTTCCAGGCGGCGTAAGTACCTAAGTCTTTCAGATAGTATACTTTGAGTCTGACTGTTTTATTATCCAGCGCGGGGACAACAGCTTCAAATTCTGCTCCCATAGTCAGGTTTTTGAGCAAGTCTTCGCGTACGTTGAAAGTTACCCACATATCATTGAGTTCGGCTATGTTCATGATAGGAGCACCTGTGCCTACCAGTTCGCCTACTTTCGGGAAAATCTCGGAAACTTCTCCGGCAGCCGGAGCAATCAGATAGGTTTCCTTAATGTAAGATTCTACTTCGGCAACAGCTCCTTTGGCACGGTTCACCAACGCTTCGGCAGCCATCTTGTCTTCACGTTCCGCACCGTTCTTTGCCATAGTATATTGTGCTTTGGCAGCTTTCTCAGTAGCGATGGCAGCGTCGCGTTGTGCGGTTACTTCGTCCAGCTTTTGTGCGGGCATCACTCCTTGTTCATACAGGTTCTTGACTCTCTTGTATGATTTCTCGGCAATTGTAACACCGGCCTGAGCTTTCTGCCACATTTCATAGGCTGCCTGAATCTGTTCCTCACGTGCACCTTTGATTGCTTTTTCGTTTTGTGCCTGAGCGGCAGCTTCGGCGGCACGTGCCTGCTCCATTTTAGCCACTACATCGGGGGCTTCTAGAATAGCCAGTGTATCTCCGGCATTTACGCTTTGTCCTTCTTTCACACGAAATTCCAGTATACGTCCCGGAACTTTGCTTGAAACGCGGTATTCGGTAACTTCAGCCTGCCCCTGAATAATTTCAGGACCTTTGCGGAGCATGAAAAAGCCAACGACTGCAACGATTGCAATAACTCCCAGTAAAGTAAGAAATGCAAGCAGCATATTGCTGTTTTGTGATTTTATAGGTGCCATATTATTGATGAATTATAAATTACGAATAATAAATTGATTGAATACCTCAGTCTTTAATTGTCAATAGTCAACTGTCCATTATTTCAGCGTTCCCAAAGACTTCTTCAGATAAATCTCCGTCAGCTTCACGTCGATTTGTGCGTCAATCTTTTCCGATTGGGCGGACAGCCATGCTGTTTGTGCTTCCAGGACATTGCTGGTGGCAATGACCCCTTCTTTGAAGCCTAAGGTGGCATAACGGAGATTTTCGTCAGCCTTTTCCATATTCTTGGTTGCCATTACCAGTTTTTTGCTGGCTTCCTTTACTTTAAAAGCGGATTGGTTAACTTGCAATTCGATCTTTTCTCTCGCATCCTGAAGCTGATATTGTGCGATTCGTGCTTCTGCCTTGGCGGCTTTGGTCTTGTAAATGCCTTCCCCCCAATGCCAGATAGGTATCTGTACCATAACGCCCACATTCCACATTCCTTTGAATTTATTCTCAAAGCTGTTGAATACGGAAGGATTGGTCACCATATAATTTCCCATCAACGCAATGGACGGAAGATGTTCGGCGCGGGTAACATTTATTTTCTGTTTATAAATCTGAGTAGCCAGTTCAAGACTGCGTATCTCCGGACGGTTGGCGTAAGCGGTGGACATGTCGAAGTGGGTCTCTGGTGTGAGCAGTGGAATGTCCTCCATATTTTCGTCTGCCAACGTGATAGGAGAGCTGAGATCAATGCCACATAGTTGACACAACAACATTCGGGCCAGGCTTAATCCGTCTTCCACTTTAGTCAGTGTCATTTCCGCTTCGTTGACTTTCACACGTACGGACAAACCGTCGGCTTTTGTGGCAACTCCTTCGGCAATCATCTTTTCCACATCGCTGTCCAGCTGCTGCAAAAGTTTGAGATAGCCTTCGGCCAGTTTCTTCTTGTTCACTAAGGATATGACTTGCCAGTAAGCCTGGTCAGTGCTCATGATAACCTCCTGCATGCCTCCTTGATGTTGCTGTTGCGCTAATTCTTCGGCATACTTTGTGATTTTATTATATGCACGGATTTTGCCGCCCATGTATAATGGCTGTGTCAGCGTGATGGCACCTGCATATACATTTCTTGTATCTGTGCGGAGCGCATTCACCAGTGAGTTTCCTGCCTGGTCGAGGGCGGGCAAGGCAGCTCCTAACTTTTCACTTAAAGAAGCGATAAGCGGTCTCAACTCCGGGTGTGCGGTAGCAATCTCTGTAGCCGTCTGTTGTATCGGACCGGCCAAATTGGTCCCCAATCCCGAAAGCGCCGCTTTCTGGTCATTGTTCAATAATGAAAATTCTTTTTGATTTCTCATGTAAGTTCCCGTAGCCGAGAAACTGGGCAGGTAGTTGGTAAATGCAGCTTTGTGCTGATAATGAGCGGCATTTATTTTTTCATTGCTTATCAACAGATCTTTGTTGTTGGCAAGAGCTAATGCGCGGCAACTATCTAGGCTTAGGAAGCTTTGCGCTTTTACTATAAAAGTCAGGCTCAACAGAATTGTCAGAAGAAATAGTTTTTTCATCGCATCTTACATATTAATAAGGTGATACTTCTTTTTTAAATAACCCCGTTATCATATAAATTGTTTATTGAAATAGTTCATTTTTTTGTACTTGTTGACTTAAACAATAATTGCATAAACAACGATGCAAATGTATGTGCTTTCTGTGAAAACGCAAAATGAATTAGCTTTTTTTAAATGCTTCTCTTTGGAAAATATGCTATACTTGCATTTTGAAACATGATAAACATACTATAATGTTATTAAATCTGACAGAAGAACAAATCACTCAACTCGCTCCGGACGCTGCGTCTGTCAAAGCAGGAAAAGGGCTGGCGAACCGGACTAAGTGGGTACTTCTGGAGCATAGTGACCGCGCCATCTGGGGACACTGCCAAGGAAGTGGAAAAACGCCTTATCAAACAGTAGTTGATACAAAGAATATTGCATTCAAATGTTCTTGTCCCAGCCGTAAGTTTCCGTGTAAACATGGGTTGGGGCTTTTATTTATGTATGCTTCCCATGCTGATCTTTTCAAGGAAGCGGAGGAACCGGACTGGGTAACGGCATGGCTCTCCAAACGTGAAGAGAAGGCGGAGAAGAAAGAGCAGAAAGAGAAATCGGAAACTCCGGTGGATGAAGCGGCACAGGCCAAGAGGCAGGCCGTGCGTCATCAGAAGGTATTGGCCGGAATTGATGATCTTCAGATCTGGATGAAAGACTTGCTCCGCAACGGGCTGCTGAATATCCCGGAAAGAGCACATACACTATTTGAACCCATATCCCGCAGGATGATTGATGCACAGGCTGGCGGATTGGCGGGCAGGTTACGATCGCTACAGGAAATCAATTACTATACAGACAGTTGGAAATATGAGCTTACCGACAAATTGAGTAAACTGTATCTTCTGACAGAAAGTTATAAAAATCTGGATTCTCTTTCTGCTGAGTGGCAAACGGAAATCCGTACTCAGGTTGGATATCCGCAGGCGAAGGAAGAAGTGATGTCCGGCGTACCGGTGGCAGACCAATGGATCGTTTTGCATACCAGAAGCCGGAAGATAAATGAGCTGCGGACAGAAACTTTCTGGTTGTACGGGAAGTCCAGTCACCGTATGGCCCTCTATTTAAACTTTCTGGCTCCCGGAGCGTTGCCGGAATTTAATCTGGTTCCCGGTGGCGTCTATGAAGGAGAGTTGTATTTTTATCAGGGCGTTGCTGCCTTGCGTGCCCTACCCCAAAATATGAAATGGCTGGATAGTACCTTCCTGCCTTCATTGTGTGCCGATATACCGGTTGCCATGCAATCTTACAGAGCAGTTATACAGACTCATCCGTTTGCGGAGGAAGTTCCTCTCTTGGTGGACAATGTCAGACTGGTAACAAGCGGAAATACGCACTATCTGCAGGATGCCGGAGGCGTGGCTGTTCCGGTGCATATCGAAGAGACTGCACGTGTTGATATACTGGCTATAACAGGCGGAAAACCCTTCTCGGCTTTTTTGCTGGCAGACGCCGTTTCCTGTGAATTGAAAACAATCTGGTATCAATCTGAATTTTATTTTTGGAAAGATGAACTTAACTGATCATATCATCAATGTGGCATTGCTTGGCACTGCCACCCGTGAACTGATAACGACTGATTTTCCGGAAGAGTTGCAAGAAGCCCTCCGCGACATTCAGGCGAAAGCAGAGGATGCGGAAGCTCTCTTCTATCAGCAGTCCGCTTTGGGCTTTGCCTTTGCACGTGCCGGAGTGGAGGCGCAATCCATTGCAGGAGTTACAAATGTGACAGAAGCTCCGGAAGAAGACAAACCTTACTTCCTCCGTGAAGTGGGAGAGTTGCTTACTTCCCTGTATCTCAATAAAAATCAGTATCTTTTGCTGTATGCTTACCGGAGAGCTGCCGACAAAGGAAAATTGATCCCTCCTGCCTATCTGCAAACTTTATTGCGAAGAGCTTTTGACCGGAATAATCCCTACAGGTATGAGGAACAGCACTGGCTGTCTCTGCTGGCAGGGCAAAGAGGACGTTGGCTTCTTCCGCAAATGGGATTTCCTGTATGGGGAGAATCCGGCAACGAAACTTGGGAAACTGCCTCTCACGAAGAACGGAAACGAATGTTGACTAACCTGCGGAAAAATAGTCCGGAGCAGGGGCTTGCCTTATTGCAGACCGAACTGAAGAATGAGTCGGCTGCCCATCGGGATGAACTGATTCAGTGTTTGCGGTGGGGGTTGAGTAAATCAGACGAAGCATTCCTGCAAGAGATCGTGGCGACCGATCGGAGCAGTAATGTCAAAGAAACGGCCCGGCGATTATTGTGTAGCCTGCCGGACTCCGAACTGGTGAAAATATACGAAGAATTATTGCGGGGGAAATTACATTTCAATTTCCTTTTGGGATGGTCGTATGATAAGATTGAATTTACCCCTGAAATGAAGAAACTGGGACTTGAAGAGGTGAGTTCCAATAAAAACGAGAAGGATGATCGTTTCTTGTTACGCCAGTTGGCGGAACGTGTTCCATTAAGTTTCTGGAGTGAGTTTTATGACTGTCCGCCGGAGAAGGCTGCTAGCAAACTGGCGAAGAACCCTCCTTTTCAGAAACTGTTCGACCTGTCGAAACCGATCCTGAATTTCAGCGACTCCGGTTGGGCATATCATACCTTGAAGGAGAATGCGGATGAAAAAATGGCGGACGCGTTGATGGGTTTATTGCCTTCCTCCCAACGTGAGGAAATAGCTTTTCAGTCAGAGAGAGGCGGCTATATTCCGGATAGCTGGTTCAACGAAGACGGCACTGGATGGGGAATGAAATTCTCCACCCGTGTATTCCAGCGGATGCTTCGGAATAATTACTATCTCCCTAAGGAGACAGCCGAACGACTGGCATTATACTTCCCGTCCGAGATGAGAAAACCCATCGAACAGACAGCGCTTTCAATGGCCGCACAAGAGAATAATACCTCCACCCGTTTTTCCCGGTTGATGATGGAATACATGGATTTGAAGCAGAGAATAGATACCTTATTAAATAATGACTAATAAAAACAGAAAGAAGATATGAGCACTTTATTAAGGCAACATGCTGAACAGCAATTTGCAGAAGAACTTCACGAGTTGAAACAGAATGAAACAAATCCCGTTCCGGAGAATTGGGAGATGTCTCCGCAGTCAGTGGTTACCTACCTGATGGGCGGTAAATTGAAAAACGGATTTGAAGTTTCTCCTAAATATATAGGTAACCGTCGTCTGATGGAAATAGCTGTGGCAACCCTTGTCACCGACCGTGCGCTACTGCTTTACGGACTGCCCGGAACTGCGAAAAGCTGGGTGAGCGAGCATATTGCCGCTGCTATTTCCGGTGATTCCACTTTGATAGTGCAGGGGACGGCCGGCACCGGTGAAGAAGCGATCCGTTATGGGTGGAACTATGCCCGTTTGCTGGCGGAAGGTCCGAGTGTGGGGGCATTGGTGCAAACTCCGGTAATGAAAGCTATGCAGGAAGGTAAGATAGGCCGTATTGAGGAGCTGACACGCATCGGTTCCGATGTGCAGGATACACTGATCACCATTCTTTCTGAAAAGACATTGCCCATTCCGGAGCTGAATACAGAAGTACAGGCAATCCGCGGTTTCAATATCATCGCTACTGCTAATAATCGGGATAAGGGAGTCAATGATCTGTCAAGCGCCTTGAAACGCCGTTTCAATACGGTCATTCTTCCCTTGCCGGATTCTATTGATGAAGAAATAGATATTGTGCGCCGACGGGTAGAGAGCTTTGAGAAAGTAATGCAGCTCCCGGCTGAAAAGCCTGCTTTGGAGGAGATTCGCCGTGTCGTTACTATCTTCCGTGAACTTCGTCAGGGCGCCACTGCCGACGGTAAGACGAAACTGAAGACTCCGAGCGGAACGCTTAGCACGGCAGAGGCTATTTCGGTGGTAAACAATGGACTGGCGATGGCAGGTTATTTCGGTGACGGAGAAATTCATGCCGAAGATCTCGTATCCGGTATTTTGGGTGCAGTGGTCAAAGACCCCGTACAGGATAAAGTCGTTTGGCAGGAATATATGGAAACGGTCGTGAAGAATCGGGACGGCTGGAAAGATATTTACCGTGCTTCAAGGGATATGATTTAAAAAGAAAGGAAGAAATGGCTATTCATTTACTAGGCATCAGGCATCACGGTCCCGGCTCGTGCCGCAATGTGCTGAACTACTTGCAGGAACTGCAACCGGATCTGATTCTGGTAGAAGGTCCGGCAGAAGCCGAAGCGCTGCTGGCCTGTGTGGAAAATCCGCAGATGACGCCTCCGGTAGCTTTGCTGGCATACCAGCCGGACGAGCCTCAGAATGCAGTGTTCTACCCTTTTGCGGAGTTCTCGCCCGAGTGGCAGGCGATGCGTTATGCCGTACAGAACCGGATACCTTTCCGCTTTTTCGACTTGCCTCTGATCTATTCGCTGGCTCTTCGGACAGAAAAGACCTCTGAACAGGAGACGGAAACGACCGCTGAAGTCGCAGAAGCCGGCGACCCGTTCGACTGGCTGGCTCATGCCGCAGGATTTACTGATGGTGAATCCTGGTGGGAAACTATGATTGAACACCGGCAAGAACCTGCCGATATTTTTCAGGCGGTACAAGAGGCTGTGACTGCTCTCCGGGAAGAACTTCCGGGGCACACCTCTCCGCGTGACCTGATACGTGAAGCGTGGATGCGTAAAATGATACGTGCGGCACAGAAGGAGAATTTCGAACGCATTGTCGTCGTCTGTGGTGCATGGCATGTACCCGCACTGGACGATATGCCCAAAGTAAAGGACGATAATGAACTACTGAAGGGACTTCCCAAAGTAAAGGTAGAATGTACATGGATTCCGTGGACGTATGACCGGCTTGCTTTCCGCAGCGGGTATGGTGCGGGAATCGAATCTCCGGGCTGGTATCATTATCTCTGGCATCATCCGGAGGATGATGGCACGCTTTGGGTGAGCCGGATCGCCTCTCTGTTGCGGCAGAAGAATATGGATATCTCGGTAGCCCATGTTATTGAAACCGTCCGTCTGGCACAGGTGACGGCTGCTTTGAGAGATCTGCCTTATCCTTCTCTGAATGAATATAACGAAGCTGTCACTACGGTGATGGGCTTCGGAGATGATATTTTGTTGCAGATTATCAAAGAAGAACTGATCATCAGCAACCGCTTGGGAAGTGTACCTGATGACGTTCCCAAAGTACCTCTGCTGGTAGACGTGGAGAAAATACAGAAACGTCTGCGTGTTCCGTTCACCGCCGAGATCAAAGAACTGATATTAGACCTCCGCAAGCCGAATGATCTGGAGCGAAGTATCTTCTTCCATCGCCTGCAACTGCTGGGCATCGACTGGACTATCCTCGGACGGATAGACGGGAAAGGTACTTTCAAGGAAAAATGGACCTTGTATCACAAACCGGAACAAATCATCCAAATCATTGAACAGGCTATCTGGGGAAACACGGTGATGGAAGCTACGCAGAAATATCTGTTGAAACAGATGGCGGAGATTCAGCATATCCCGGAACTGACAGCTTTGTTGAGTACGGTCCTCCCCGCCGATCTTCCGGCGCTGGTAGAAGCGATGACCGTACAGTTGGACCGTCTTTCGGCTGCTTCTACCGATATTCTGGAAATGATGGAGGCGGTCCCCGATCTGGTGAATATCGTCCGTTACGGAAACGTGCGTGATCTTGATTTCTCGAAGGTCGGTGATATGCTCGAAGCCATGATTGCTCGTATTCTTGCGGGTGGTGTATTGGTGTGTATCAATATCGATGAAGAGGCTGCCGGTGATCTTCTGAATAAATTGGTTGCCACGGACTATGCGCTCTCCATTCTGAATCGGGAAGAACTGAACCTGATGTGGCGCAATTTCATCGGTCAGGTACGTTCTTCTGCCAATGTGCATCCGTTGTTGTCCGGTTATGCTACCCGTCTGCTGAATGACAAAGGGGAAATCTCCGCAGAGGAGATGGAGACGACACTTAGTTTTTATTCTTCTGTTGGCAATGCTCCGGCAGATATGGTATACTGGTTCGAAGGCTTTTTACGTTCATCCGGTTCGATCCTGTTGCTGGACGACCGTCTCTGGAATTTGGTGAATAACTGGGTATGTTCGCAGGACAAAGAAACATTTATGGAATTGTTGCCTGTATTGAGGCGTACTTTCAGCGAATTTACCTCTGCCGAACGCCGTAAGCTGGGTGAGAAAGCCCGTCGTACGGATTCTACGGGCACATCATCTGCCGTAGGAGCTTCGGTAACGGAGAATGAGTGTCTGAATCGGGAAGAAGCAAAGAAGGTAATCCCCGTGATTCGTCAATTATTGGGACTGGAAACAAAGTAAAGGAAAGAAGATGGAAGAAGAATTACTGAAAAGGTGGCGTCTGATACTGGGCGGCGATGAGGCTGACGGTACAGGCGTGACATTGAATCTGGAAGAACAGCGGATAGACCATTCTCTGGAAGCTGTATATGATAGTGACAGAAGAGGGGGGCTGGGTTCCTCGGCTCCCAAAGTAAGCCGATGGCTTGGAGATATCCGTGAGTTCTTTCCGCAGACAGTGGTACAAGTGATTCAGCGGGATGCTATAAAACGTCTGAATCTGACCAGTCTGCTTACCGAAAAAGAAATGCTGGAAACGGTCGTCCCCGATGTTCATCTGGTTGCCACCCTGATGTCGTTAAGCCGGGTGATTCCTGAAAAGAATAAGGAGATGGCACGCCAGGTAGTCCGCAAGGTGGTTGAGGAGTTGCTTCGCAAACTGTCGGCTCCTACGCAACAGGCGGTAACCGGTGCTTTGAACCGTTCCAGCCGTCGCAGGAACCCGCGTTACAATGAGATAGATTGGAAAACGACCATTACCAAGAACCTGAAAAACTACCAACCGGACTATAAGACGATTATTCCCGAAATCCGTATTGGTTATGGGCGTAAACGGAAAGCGATGAAAGACATTATCCTGTGTCTGGATCAAAGCGGTTCTATGGGGACGTCGGTCATTTATTCCGGCATATTCGGTTCTGTGTTGGCATCCATTCCGGCGGTATCTACCCGTATGGTGGTTTTTGATACGGCAGTCGTTGATCTGACGGATGATTTGCAAGATCCCGTGGATCTGCTTTTCGGGGTACAGCTCGGGGGAGGAACCGATATAGCCCGTGCGCTGACTTATTGTCAGGGAGTCATTACCCGTCCGCAGGACACGGTGATGGTGTTGGTGACTGACCTTTACGAAGGAGGAGACTCCAGAGAAATGAGAAAGAAATTTGTCTCGTTGGTCAATAGCGGTGTGCAGTTGATTGCCCTTCCGGCGTTGAACGATGACGGTGCTCCGTCCTACGACAAGGGGCATGCTGAGTTTCTCGCTTCCATAGGGGTGCCGACATTTGCCTGTACTCCCGATAAGTTTCCGGACCTTATGGCGGCTGCTTTGAGTAAACAGGACATTGGAATGTGGGTTTCTCAGAATGTAAAGAGTGAATGACAACTATTGGATAGAAAAGAAAGAAGGCTGTCCCTCATAGCGAAGGACAGCCTTTCTTAGCTTATATAAATGTAAGGGGATTGCTAATTACAGAGCGCCTACTTCTTTCAAAGCGGCGTTTGTTCCGTGAACAGCTTTTGCGCTGGCAGCGAACTTAGCTTTTTCGTCAGCGTTCAGATCCAGTTCAACGATCTTTTCGATACCGTTCTTGCCAAGGATTACAGGAACACCGATGCAAATGTCTGATTCACCGTATTCTCCCTCCAGATATACTGAACAAGGGATCATCTTCTTTTGGTCGTGAAGGATAGATTCAACTACGAATGCTCCTGCTGCACCCGGTGCATACCATGCAGAAGTACCCAGCAACTTAGTCAGAGTAGCACCACCTACCATAGTAGCAGCAGCCACTTCGTTCAGTTTTTCTTCAGAGATGAAGTTAGTTACAGGCATACCTTTGTAAGTAGCGAAGCGAGTCAAAGGAATCATAGTAGTATCACCGTGACCACCGATAACCATACCTTCTACTTCGTTGGCGTTGCAGCCCAAAGCCTGAGACAAGAAATATTTGAAACGAGAGCTGTCCAGTGCGCCACCCATACCGATGATGCGGTTCTTCGGCAAGCCCAGAGCTTTCAATGACAGGTAAGTCATTGTATCCATCGGGTTAGAGATAACAACAAGGATTGCATTGGGAGAATATTTCAAGATGTTTTCTGCCACTGATTTAACGATACCAGCGTTTACACCGATCAGTTCTTCGCGAGTCATACCCGGTTTACGAGGAATACCTGAAGTAATTACAACAACGTCAGAGTTAGCAGTCTGAGCATAGTCGTTAGTGCAGCCTACTACAGTTGTGTCGAAACCCAACAGTTGAGCTGTCTGCATCATATCCATTGCTTTACCTTCTGAAACGCCTTCTTTAACGTCCAGCATTACTACTTCGTCTGCTACTTCATTGAAAGCAAGTACATTTGCACATGTAGCACCTACGTTACCTGCGCCTACTACGGTTACTTTTGACATAATACTATATATTTAAAAAGTTGATAATTTATTTCATGCTTTTTAGCGCGACAAAATTACAACGATAATCCTAATTAAAGAAATTTTTCCGTAATAATTTTCGTTAAAGAAAATGCCCAAGACTATGTTACTCTGTTACGAAATGATTACTTTTGTGCCCGTTATCGATTAACAATTGGAACTATGAACAAAAAAAGCCTTCTTATTGCAGCTGTAGCTGTTTTGGTGATAGCGATTATCGGCATCACTTATTTGTTGTTTACTGAAAAGAAAGCCAATCGCGAGCTGGTACAGGAATTTCAGTTGGATAAGGAAGATTTGGAGAATGAATATAGCCAGTTTGTGCAAAAGTATGATGAGTTAAAGTTTACGGTAACTAATGACTCTCTCGCACTGTTGCTGGAGCAGGAACAATTGAAAACTCAACGATTGCTCGAAGAACTCCGTACCGTGAAAAGCTCGAATGCAACGGAAATCCGTCGTTTGAAAAAGGAGCTTGCCACTTTGCGTAAGATATTGGTAGGCTACGTCAATCAGATAGACTCACTGGACAGAATCAATAAGCGCCAGCAACAGGTGATTGCAGACGTTACTCAGAAATACAACACTGCTTCACAGCAAATCAGTACACTTTCCAAAGAAAAGGAGAATCTGGATAAGAAGGTGACACTGGCTGCCCAGCTCGATGTGACCAATATCCGTATCGAACCGCGCAATAAACGGGGGAAGGTTGCAAAGAAAGTGAAAGACATCGTGAAGCTGGCTATCAGCTTTACAGTCGTGAAGAATATTACGGCAGAGAATGGCGAACGTACCATCTATATACGTATCACCAAACCGGATAATGACGCACTGACCAAGAGTGCATCCAACACTTTCTCTTACGAAAACCGTACACTGACTTACTCCATCAAAAAGTATATCGAATACAACGGTGAGGAACAGAACGTGAATGTATTCTGGGATGTGGAAGAGTTTTTGTATGCCGGAAACTATCGTTTGGATATCTTCGAGGGCGGAAATCTGATCGGCTCTCAGAAGTTTACGCTGGACTAACCGATATAAATTCAAGAAAAAAATGCGCCAATAAGCAGTAAAAGGCTTTTTGGCGCATTTTTCTATTAGAAAAAGGTTAACTTTGTGAAAACTAATAGAATAATACGTATGAAAAAGCACTTGACTCAGCTACTGCTATCATTACTGTTTTTGGTGGTGACAGCCATGACTTGCGATGAACAGGATTTGGCTGAACCGATAGACATCTCCTGTACTTTGAAAGAAGTGAAGTTATATCATTGGGATAATGCAGGTGAGAAACCTAAGGAGGCTCTTGATAACAAAGTTCTCAAAGAAGCTTATATGATGGAGATTCGTTTGCTGACAGATGCGGGGGAAAAAGATCCGGAATCTTATGACGCCGATCATTATCTTCGCCATGTATTATCGGATGGCATCAAAAAGATTCAGATATTTACGGAAACGGCTTTTAATGAAGAATTTCCCGCAGGAGCAGAAGTCACTTCCTGCTTTTATGACTATCCAAAGACGTTTGTTAAAGATCAGCAGACAGATTATACTGTTAATGGAGGGGTTATATCCATGATAGATGAAGTAAACAAGATATATAAGGCGTTATTGACCATTCCCCAATCAGGCGGAGAGTTCCGTTTTCGTGTAGTGCTGACAATGGAAAGCGGTGAAGCGGTTGAACGGCTGAGCGATCCGGTTACTTTCTATTAAATCTGCTGTCTATGAAGAAAATACATTTATTAGCCATGCTATTGTTTACTGCATGTGTTGTGCCTGTATCGCAGGCGCAGGAAAGCCTGTTTCTTAAAGATCCATCTACCAAGAATAAGTTGCTACAGTTAGACTTGGATGTGGGAACCTGTTTTGACCTGGCTTATCGGGGGAAGGGAAATATGTACACTGCAATGTCGGACCGGAAATCTGTGTTTCCTGCTATCAACCTTCGTTTGCAACATTTCTTTTCGCGTAAATGGGGATGGTATACGAATATCCGTTTGGGGATTCCCGTGAAATATAGGCGGGATTGTTATACTGAATTAGTCCATGCAGTCGAAGCGAATTACTATGTGAATAATCTCATACCGGGAACGCAAAAACCGGACGTTAATCCCTGTCTGGATTTTGGTGTTGCTTATCGCTTTGAAAATTCCCATTGGGCTTTTTATCCTCGTTTGGGGATTGGTGTGAATAGCATTTCCTATCAGCGTGTTTGTGCGGAACTAAAGAAAAAAGGAGGAAATGAATTATATAAGATAGAGTATAGAGGAGATGATGAAAGTAACTATGGTAGTGAGAGTATCGATGCTTTTATTCTTTCGGCAGGTATTACCGCCAACTATAAGCTCAGTCGAAATTGTTTTTTACTGTTGAATGTCAATTATATACAGCCATTGGGGAGATTTACTTATCGTAAATATGTAACAGACCTTTATACGGGAGAAAAGGTGGAGAGAGGAGTCTATAAAAGTTCTACATTCGCCCGTGATCTGAATGTAAGTGTCGGATTCGGATTCCCTTTTTATTTGGGAAGAAAGACTAATAGAAAATCATCGCATAGAGAAAGAACCAGGCAGCTAATGGAACAGAAACGGAAAACATACGGGTTGTTTCCGGGAAATAAGTAGCCATTTAATCATTTCTTTGCAATGATGAGCGAATAGAATTTAGCCTTTATACAAAGTTTGAAAAAGAAAAAACTCTGCCATTCACAACAATTGGATTAACATTCTTATGATATACTTACGTGTCAGCTAGTCTCTCTATAAAAATAAAAACTATAAATTGCTGTCATCTGTCACTTTGTTGGGTATAATATCTTGAATATGAGTGATTAATGAGGTGACGGCAGTAGGTGACGGCAGTGTGACGGCAAATTTTGCTGTCACACTGCCTTGTTTTCAATGGTTCCTTATGGTCTGTTTGTAGTTCTATATAGAGCTTTTTAGTTTCTCCCGTTTGAAACTTTTGTTTCTTCAGCTTGGAACTAAAGTTTCAAAGCCTTGAAACCAAAGTTTCGGACGCTTGAAAACATTGGTTCCAGCGTATGGAAACTAGTTATACTAGAGTGTATGATGTCAAAAGTCAATAGTAGCGAGTTCAGTGTAGTCGATGTGCGTGTGACGGCAATAGTTGTCATCACCGTGCCGTCACCTGTTGCCGTCACAGCGTTAAGCCTTGACTATGAGTGTGTTATTTGTGTTTTTGTGATGGGTGACAGCAATAATTGGATAAACAATACATAGAGAGAGAAGCCGGTTGATACATCTATTATGATAGGATTTATCAGATTGATAATCGTTTAAGAGCTTTTTAGGTGCCTTAACGACAAAACAAGTGGCTGATTGTGTTATATTCCCTAAGTAACCAAATAAAAATAACAAGATTATGAAACAGAAAAGAGCTAAAATTGGATTTACCGGATGTGCCAAAGCGTATATCCGGAGTTTGCAGGAAGAAGGGCGCTATTCTACGGCACATGTGTATAAGAATGCGGTTCTTTCATTTACGAGATTTCATGGCAGTACGTATATTGCATTCGAGCAGATCACTCGCGAGTCTTTGCGACGTTACGGACAATATCTGTACGATTGCAAACTGAAACTCAATACGATCTCTACCTATATGCGAATGCTGCGCTGTATTTACAATCGTGGTGTGGAAGCTGGTATCGCCCGTTTTATCCCCCGATTGTTTCGTGATGTATATACCGGTGTGGATGTCCGGCAGAAAAAGGCAATGCCCGTAAAGGAACTGCATACACTTCTTTATAAAACACCCCAGTCTAAGCACTTGCGGCGTACTCAGGAGATTGCCCGACTGATGTTCCAGTTCTGCGGAATGCCTTTTGCGGATTTTGCGCATTTGGAAAAGTCGGCATTGGCACAAGGGGTATTGAGATATAACCGTATCAAGACAGGCACTTCTGTTAGTCTTGAGGTGCTGGAGTCATCTCTGCCAACGATCAGTAAACTTCGCAATAATGACCCTGTTCGGGAAGATGGAACGAATTATTTATTCAGTATTCTGAGAGGGAATAAAAGCCCAAAAGGTGAAAGCATGTATAAAGAATACCAGTCGGCGCTTCGTCGGTTCAATAATCAGCTGAAAAGTCTTTCAAGGGAACTTCACTTAAAGTCGGCTGTCACCTCATATACCATCCGTCATTCTTGGGCAACGAATGCCAAATACCAGGGTATACCTATTGAAATGATCAGTGAATCATTGGGACACAAATCTATTAAGACGACTCAAATCTACCTGAAAGGTTTTGAACTGGAAAAGAGAACAGAAGCAAATCGGTTGAATTGTTTTTACGTTGAAAACTGCAATAATTAGAATAGAATATAATCAGAGTGCTGACTATTAGTGTGTTATCATGTCTATTACTTCTTAGGTAACGGAAATAAATACGACGCAAAGATATATAAAAAGAATCTCATATCCCAAACTTATTATACATTATTTTATTTCTCTGACTTAAGAAAATAAAATAACACTATGAGAACACGAATACCACTGACTTCATGTTCCGAACCCTTATTGTTTGTCATCCGACAAAATCTCCTTCATAACCCTTTTATACAGTGCTTCTCGCAAAGGCCGCTGCCTTTTTCGCTTCTTTTCCCCTATGTGTAAAGTCCGGTAATGGACTTCCGTTACCTAAGAAGTAATAGATAAATGTAAGTAGTAAATTGTGACACGCAATTCAAACAACAAGCTCATTTTGCATGCCTTCTATTTACTTTGGTTCTGAATTTATCCATTGGGATATATGCTTGTAAAGGTACACACACAGTGACAAAATAAAGAGAATGAACATTGCTTCGATGTGGGCAATGTCTTAAAAAGGGTTTTTAGTTTACTTATTTAAAAGTAAAAGAAGAAATGGAAAGTTTATGGAAAGTCTGGTTCTCCAGAAGGAGAAAGGTGTATGTTCGGATAGCCCGTCAATATGGTTCCACTCCGTGGCGGGTGTATTATTTAGGACATGGAGGCAGGTGCAGGTCGCTCAAAGACATGCAGATATTGGAAGCGTTACAGCGGCAGGGAGTTATTTCGCATATTTACCCTTGGTGATAATTGCCTGAAAAATACTTGAACATATTTAATTATGTGTCCGACAGAAATATGAATAATTATAAAATATGGGGTGAGATGTTTTTCTAAAAAGGTTACTGTGAAGTACCCGAACGGGGATAAACCCTTTATAGCATGTGTATGTTTCCCACAACATGCTTATTGCTTATATAAACGGAGTCTCTTGGATGTCCGTTTTATATAATTGTTTGTTTTTGTTTAAGTACATTCTGTCCTGGTGAGGAAGGATGTACTTTTTTGCGTCCGAAGGTCCGGAATCTGATAGTCGCGAAGGTCCGGTCGGAAGATCAACGCCTTCCGTCCGCTCCCCACATCATCTTGCTGCGGAGGGTATCGAAGAAAATATGATTGAACCGTTTCACTACTTTTATACTGTAGTCTGCCCGGCGAATGGTCAGCTGAGTCGTCTCCTTGCACGTTTCGCTGCTGCCGTCGATGGCAACGAGGAAGTTATGGCTGCGGCTTTCCACGTCCAGCGTGATTTCCCAGTCGTCACGAATGACGATAGGACGGACGTTGAGGCTGTGCGGAGCTACCGGGGTAATGGCGATCGTATTGGAATGAGGAACGATGATCGGGCCGCCTACGCTTAATGAATACGCAGTAGAACCGGTAGGAGTGGCAATCACCAGTCCGTCTGCCTGATAAGTATTCAGATAAGCACCGTTGATCGCAGTGCGGATGCTGATCATGGAAGAACTGTCCCGCTTGAGCACCGCAATTTCGTTGAGGGCATAGGGCGATTCCTGAAGATTTCTGTCATTGCAGATAAGTTGTAATACACTTCGTTCCTCCACACTGTATCTGCCTGCCTGAATCTCTTCGAAAGTCACCTCCATCTCTTCGGGTGAAACATCGGCAAGAAATCCCAGTCGCCCTGTGTTGATGCCGAGAATGGGGATTTGTTTTCTACCCACCCGGCGGGCAGCTTTCAGAAATGTGCCGTCACCTCCGATGCTGATAACCATATCGGCTGTGAAGTCGTTGCCTTCGAGCAGGGCGTCGACAGGCACTTCCATTTTTAAATCTGCCGTCAGGAACTGGTAAAACTCCCGGCACATACAGATTTCCGCTCCCTGCTTCTTGAGAAGCTCGAACAGTCTGAGTGCATGCAAAGACTTTTTAGGCTGATACGTATTTCCGAAAATGGCAAATTTCATAAGCTGTTTCATTAGTTTCGGTTGCAAAATTGGCATTTTTTCTTGGATTTCTACTTTAAATAACCAAAAAAGAACTGAGAATGCGTTTCGTATTATTAGGCAACTAATAATAATATTTGTATTTTTGCGGCAAATATTGCGTAAAACTATGACTAAATTAAGTGTAAACATAAACAAGGTTGCTACATTGAGAAATGCACGCGGAGGGGATATCCCCAATGTGGTGAAGGTAGCACTTGATTGTGAAGCTTTCGGGGCTGACGGTATTACGGTTCATCCCCGTCCCGACGAACGCCACATCCGCCGGGCAGATGTATATGATCTGCGTCCGTTGTTGCGGACCGAATTCAATATCGAGGGCTACCCGTCGCCGGAGTTTATAGACCTGGTATTGAAAGTGAAACCTCATCAGGTGACGCTGGTTCCTGACGATCCTTCGCAGATTACTTCCAACTCCGGTTGGGATACAAAAGCAAATCTGGAATTTCTGTCGGAAGTTCTCGATCAGTTCAACAGCGCGGGCATCCGTACTTCCGTCTTTGTTGCCGCCGACCCGGAGATGGTGGAATATGCGGCAAAAGCAGGTGCCGACCGTGTGGAACTTTATACGGAACCCTATGCTACGGCATATCCGAAGAATCCGGAAGCGGCTGTTGCCCCATTTGTGGAAGCAGCCAAAACAGCCCGCAAGCTGGGCATCGGCTTGAACGCCGGACACGACTTGAGTCTTGTGAATTTAAACTATTTCTATAAAAACATTCCTTGGGTGGACGAAGTATCCATAGGTCATGCCTTGATCAGCGACGCATTGTATCTGGGACTGGAACGTACTATTCAGGAATATAAAAACTGTCTACGCTAATGAATGTATTGATGTTATTGGCCCAGGGTGCCATGAATATGGCCGACTCGCTGGCAACTGCCAACCCGGTGCTGACTCCGGTCAGCGCTCCCGAGATGAATATGCTTGATATGGCTATCAAGGGTGGTTGGATTATGATTGTACTGGGTGTACTGTCTGTAGTCTGTTTCTACATCTTATTTGAACGTAACTATATGATCCGTAAAGCGGGAAAAGAAGACCCGATGTTCATGGAACGGATCAAGGATTATATCCATAGCGGTGAAATCAAAGCGGCTATCCAGTATTGCCGCACGATGAACACTCCTTCGGCACGCATGATTGAAAAAGGAATCAGCCGTCTGGGACGTCCCATCAACGATGTGCAGGTAGCCATCGAGAATGTCGGTAATCTGGAAGTTGCCAAACTGGAAAAAGGCCTGACCGTCATGGCAACAATCTCCGGTGGTGCTCCGATGCTCGGATTCCTCGGTACGGTGACCGGTATGGTACGCGCATTCTACGAAATGGCGAATGCGGGAAGCGGAAACATCGATATAACCTTGCTTTCCGGCGGTATCTACGAAGCCATGATCACCACCGTAGGCGGTCTGATCGTGGGTATCATTGCCATGTTTGCTTACAACTACCTGGTGATGCTGGTAGACCGTGTAGTAAACAAAATGGAAGCTCGTACGATGGAATTTATGGACCTCTTGAACGAGCCTGCCCAAAAGTAACCCTGAGACGTTAATCACTATCATTAACCACTAATCAATAATAAAGTGGGATTAAAAAGAAGAAATAGAGTATCGCCCAATTTCAGTATGGCATCCATGACGGACGTCATCTTCCTGCTGCTGATATTCTTTATGATTACCTCTACGGTGGTGTCGCCCAATGCCATAAAGGTGTTGTTGCCGCAAGGCAAACAGCAGACTTCGGCCAAACCGCTGACAAGAGTCGTGATCGATAAAGACCTGAACTTCTACGCTGCTTTCGGCAATGAGAAGGAAAAGCCGCTGTCGTTGGACGAACTGACTCCGTTCCTGCAAGGTTGCGCGGAGAAAGAACCGGAGATGTATGTGGCATTGTATGCAGATGAGTCGGTGCCTTACCGTGAAATCGTGCGGGTGCTGAACATTGCGAATGAGAATCATTTTAAAATGGTGCTGGCTACACGCCCGCCGGAAAACAAATAAAGTAAGTAGTTGCTACTTAACTACTAAAAAAAGAAACAATTATGGACGACAGAAGAAAAAAGGGTGAATTCGTCGGCGCGCTGGGTGCACTGTTGGTACACGTGGCAGTGATAGCTCTTTTGATTCTGGTGAGCTTTACGGTTCCCCAGCCGGATGAAGACGCAGGCGGCGTACCTGTGATGCTGGGAAATGTGGAGTCTGCCCGAGGCTTTGACGACCCTTCGCTGGTGGACGTGGATATACTGCCCGAAGAACCGGAAGCACCTGCACCTGCGGAAACGCAGCCGGAACTGCCCTCGGAACAGGATCTGCTGACACAGACCGAAGAAGAAACGGTAGTGCTGAAACCGAAAACGGAACCTAAAAAGGAGACCGTGAAACCCAAAGAGGTAGTGAAGCTCAAAGAACCGGTGAAGAAACCCGAAAAGACAGAGGCGGAGAAAGCTGCCGAAGCGAAACGTCTTGCCGAAGAAAAAGCGGAACGTGAACGGAAAGCCGCCGAAGAAGCTGCGAAGAAAAAGGTTGCCAACGCTTTCGGAAAGGGAGCGCAGATGGGAGGCAGCAAAGGTACTTCCGCCAGCGGCACGGGAACAGAAGGCAGCAAGGACGGCAATTCATCCACCGGAGCGAAGACCGGAACCGGAGGTTACGGAACATTTGACCTTGGCGGACGTTCTTTAGGTACGGGCAGTCTGCCAAAGCCTGCCTATAATGTGCCCGAAGAAGGACGTGTGGTAGTCAATATCACCGTGAATCCGGCGGGAGTAGTCATTGGAACCAGTATCAATCCTCAAACGAACACCGTGAACTCCACCCTGCGGAAGGCAGCGGAAGACGCGGCGAAGAAGGCTCGCTTCAACACCGTGGAAGGACCGAACAACCAGACTGGAACCATCACTTATTATTTTAACCTGAGATAGTATCACTAATCAAAAATATAGGATTATGGGAACTGTATATGCTTTTTTTGCAGATGGCTTTGAAGAAATAGAAGCCTTTACTGCTGTCGACACTTTGAGACGTGCCGGACTGAATGTGCAAATTGTATCTGTCACTCCGGATGAAATTGTAATGGGCGCTCACGATGTGTCATTGCTCTGTGATATAAACTTTGAAAACTGCGATTTTTTTGATGCCGATCTGCTGTTGTTGCCCGGAGGAATGCCGGGAGCGGCTACGCTCGATAAACATGAAGGGCTGCGAAAACTGCTTCTTGACTTTGCAGCCAAAGGAAAACCGATCGCAGCGATCTGTGCGGCTCCGATGGTATTGGGCAAATTAGGTTTGCTGAAAGGTCGGAAAGCAACTTGCTACCCCAGCTTTGAACAATATCTGGAAGGTGCGGAATGTGTCAGTGAACCCGTAGTTCGGGACGGAAATATCATCACAGGTATGGGGCCGGGCGCTGCTATGGAGTTTGCTCTGACCATCGTAGATCTGTTGGTCGGCAAAGAAAAAGTAGACGAACTGGTAGAAGCGATGTGTGTAAAACGCTAAGCTGTCTATGAAACAATCTGTGATTATTGTCGCCGGTGGAAAGGGCTTGCGAATGGGAAGCGATCTTCCCAAACAATTTCTTCCTGTCGGTGGCAAACCTGTGCTGATGCGTACGCTGGAAGCATTCCGCAAGTACGATGCGATGCTTCAGATCATTCTGGTACTTCCCCGTGAACAGCAGGACTTTTGGAAACAGCTTTGCGAAGAACATCATTTTTCGGTGGAACATCTTGTGGCAGATGGCGGCGAGACCCGTTTTCATTCGGTGAAGAACGGGCTGGTACTTGTGCAGGCTCCCGGCTTGGTAGGGGTGCACGACGGAGTTCGTCCGTTTGTAACCCTAGAAGTGATTCGCCGGTGTTACGAGCTGGCGGAGCAATATAAAGCAGTGATTCCGGTGGTGGATGTAGTCGAAACGCTGCGCCATCTGACGGATGCCGGAAGCGAAACGGTGAGCCGTACTGAATATAAGTTAGTGCAGACTCCTCAGGTCTTTGAGGTGGAGCTGCTGAAACAGGCTTATGGACAGGAGTTTACTCCGTTCTTTACGGACGATGCTTCGGTGGTCGAAGCAATGGGCGTACCCGTACATCTGGCAGAAGGTAATCGTGAAAACATAAAAATAACAACTCCCTTTGACCTGAAGATCGGGAGTGCTCTCTTGTAAATGTTCGATTTAACCACACGCGACATCAAATTTATCTCCGGTGTAGGGCCTCAGAAGGCCGCAGTATTGAACAAGGAGTTGGAAATCTACTCGTTGTACGATCTGATTTATTATTTTCCTTATAAATATGTTGACCGGAGCCGCATCTATTACATTCACGAAATAGATGGCAATATGCCGTATATCCAGCTGAAAGGAGAGATTCTCGGCTTCGAGACGATAGGCGAAGGGCGGCAACGGCGGCTGACGGCCCATTTCTCCGACGGAACGGGAATCGTCGACCTGGTGTGGTTTCAAGGCATCAAATATATATTAGGTAAGTATAAACTTCACGAAGAATACATCATCTTCGGTAAGCCTACCGTGTTTAACGGGCGTATCAATGTGGCACATCCCGACATCGATAAGCCGGATGATCTGAAACTTTCTTCCGTCGGACTGCAACCTTATTATAATACGACGGAGAAAATGAAACGGAGTTTTCTCAATTCGCATGCGATTGAGAAGATGATGGCTACGGTGATCCAGCAGATACAGGAACCCCTGCCGGAAACGCTTTCTCCCAAAATCCTGTCGGACCATCATCTGATGCCTCTGACGGAGGCACTCCGGAATATCCATTTCCCGACGAATCCCGATTCGCTGCGCAGGGCTCAGTATCGTCTTAAATTCGAAGAACTGTTCTACGTGCAGCTGAATATCCTCCGCTATGCGAAAGACCGCCAAAGACGATATCGTGGATATATCTTTGAACGGGTAGGGGATGTTTTCAATACTTTCTATTCGCAGAACCTTCCTTTTCAGTTGACGGGTGCACAGAAACGGGTACTGAAAGAAATAAGGAATGATGTGGGAAGCGGGCGGCAGATGAACCGTCTGCTTCAAGGGGACGTGGGTAGCGGTAAAACCCTGGTAGCGTTGATGAGCATGCTGCTTGCACTGGACAACGGTTTTCAAGCGTGCATGATGGCTCCCACCGAAATTTTGGCGAACCAGCATTACGAGACAATCAAGGAGCTGCTTTTCGGTATGGATATCCGTGTCGAACTGCTGACCGGATCTATCAAAGGAAAGAAGAGGGAAGCGATCCTGACCGGACTGCTGACGGGAGACGTGAAAATCCTGATAGGTACGCACGCGGTCATTGAAGACACGGTGAACTTCTCTTCTTTGGGACTGGTCGTTATTGACGAACAACACCGCTTCGGAGTGGCGCAGCGTGCCCGCCTCTGGACGAAAAACATACAGCCGCCCCATGTGCTGGTGATGACCGCCACGCCTATTCCGCGTACATTGGCGATGACGTTGTATGGCGATCTGGATGTTTCTGTCATTGACGAGCTGCCGCCGGGACGGAAACCGATAACCACCATTCATCAGTTTGACAACCGTCGGGAAAGTATGTACCGCGCCGTACGCAAGCAGATAGAAGAAGGACGGCAGGTGTACATCGTCTATCCTTTAATAAAGGAAAGCGAGAAGATCGACCTCAAGAACCTGGAAGAAGGTTACCAGCATATCCTGGAAGAGTTTCCCGGCTGTACCGTTGCCAAAGTTCACGGCAAGATGAAGTCTGCGGAGAAAGATGAGCAGATGCAGCTCTTTATTTCCGGACAAGCTCAGATTATGGTTGCCACTACCGTGATCGAAGTCGGGGTGAATGTGCCCAATGCTTCTGTGATGATCATTGAGAATGCCGAACGCTTCGGACTTTCGCAACTCCATCAGTTGCGCGGTCGGGTGGGACGGGGTGCTGAACAGTCTTATTGTATCCTTGTGACGAACTACAAACTGACCGAAGACACGCGGAAACGGCTGGAAATAATGGTGCGCACCAACGACGGCTTTGAAATAGCGGAAGCAGACTTGAAACTGCGCGGTCCCGGTGATTTGGAGGGGACGCAGCAAAGCGGCATTGCCTTCGATCTGAAGATTGCGAACCTTGCCCGTGACGGTCAGTTGTTACAGTACGTCCGTTCGATAGCCGAAGATATCGTAGATAACGACCCGTCGGCTCAAAGTCCGGAGAATGAGATTCTGTGGCGGCAACTGAAATCTCTCCGGAAAACGAATGTTAACTGGGCGGCTATAAGTTGAAAAACGGTTAAACATGCAGTTTATTTGCGGGAATGTGTTGCAAAACATGTTTCGTTTCTATTCCTCCTATTTATAGGGCTTTAACGCTGCTTTTTCTGTTCTTTTCATCTCCGTACTTCTGAAAAATAGTTAATGACTTACTTGCCCTTTCATCGGAAAATACTATCTTTGGGGGAATTTTTTATAGTAAATGTATAGTTTAATCTTTTGAAAGTCACACATCATGATCGAAAAAACGCTGGTTATTTTGAAGCCGTGTACCCTTCAACGGGGATTGGTTGGTGAGATCACTCATCTCTTTGAACGTAAAGGACTACGGTTGGCCGGCATGAAAATGATGCAACTGACGGATGAATTATTAAGCGAGCATTATGCCCACCTGAGCAGCAAGCCTTTCTTTCAGCGCGTGAAAGATTCGATGATGGCAACTCCTGTCATTGTTTGTTGTTACGAAGGTGTGGATGCTATTCAAGCAGTCCGTACGTTGGCGGGACCAACTAATGGACGTCTGGCTGCGCCGGGAACCATTCGTGGGGATTATAGTATGAGTTTTCAAGAAAACATCGTTCATACTTCCGATTCTCCGGAAACTGCGGCTATCGAATTAACGAGATTTTTTAAACCTGAAGAGATATTCGACTACAAACAGGCGACTTTTGACTACCTGTATGCGAACGACGAATATTAATTGAATTGACAAGAACGAATGAATTTCAATTGCATTATTAAAACAGGATTGGTAGCTGTAGCAGCTATGGTCAGCCTGAGCTCTTTCTCTCAAGACCTGATTGCCCGCCAAGCTCCGATAGACAAGAAATTAAAAACCGTAGACTCTTTGGCACTGCAGAAACAGATCCGTGCCGAACAGTCGGAATATCCCGCCTTAAGTCTTTATCCAAACTGGAACAACCAGTATGCACATGCTTACGGCAATGCTATCATCCCCGACACTTATACCATCGACCTCACAGGCTTCTGTATGCCGACTCCGAGTACGAAGATTACTTCGCCTTTCGGTCCCCGCTGGAGAAGAATGCACAATGGTCTGGACCTGAAGGTGAACATCGGTGACACGATTGTAGCTGCCTTTGACGGTAAAGTACGTATCGTGAAGTATGAACGCAGAGGATATGGTAAATATGTAGTGATTCGTCATGACAATGGATTGGAAACCATATACGGACACTTGTCCAAACAACTCGTTGAAGAAAATCAATTGGTAAAAGCCGGTGAAGTGATCGGTCTGGGTGGTAACACCGGACGTTCTACCGGTTCTCATCTCCACTTTGAAACCCGCTTCCTGGGAATCGCCATCAACCCGATTTATATGTTCGACTTCCCGAAACAGGATATCGTAGCCGATACTTATACTTTCCGCAAGACGAAAGGTGTGCGTAGTGCCGGTTCTCACGACACTCAGGTAGCCGACGGAACGATCCGTTATCATAAAGTGAAGAGCGGAGATACATTGTCACGTATCGCTAAAGTGCGTGGAGTATCGGTCAGCACGCTTTGTAAGCTGAACCGTATCAAGCCGACGACCACCTTGCGTATCGGACAAGTTTTACGTTGTTCGTAAAGATGTAATACAATAATAGCTTTGGAAGAGGGCACTTTAATATAATTTAGAGTGCCCTCTTTCTGTTTTTACTTAATTATTGTTACCTTTGCGCACTATTTGGAAGAAGATGAAAGATACCAAGCAACAATTTGAACATGTCATCGCCTTGTGCCGTGACTTATTCTCCAAGAAGCTGCACGATTACGGGCCTGCATGGCGTATCCTGCGTCCGGCTTCGGTTACTGACCAGATTTTTATCAAAGCTAACAGGATTCGTAGTATCGAAACCAAAGGGGTGACTCTGGTTGACGAAGGAATCCGTTCGGAATTTATTGCGATAGTCAATTATGGCATTATCGGTCTGATCCAGCTGGAACTGGGCTATGCCGAATCTGCCGACATCAGCAATGAGGAGGCTTTGGCTTTATATGACAAGCATGCAAAGGAAGCGCTGGAGCTGATGCTTGCCAAAAATCATGACTATGATGAGGCTTGGCGCAGTATGCGTGTGAGTTCCTACACAGACTTGATTCTGATGAAGATATACCGTACCAAGCAGATTGAAAGTCTGGCAGGGAACACGTTGGTGTCGGAAGGTATCGATGCTAACTATATGGATATGATTAATTATTCAGTATTCGGATTGATCAAGATAGAATTTGAAGGATAAGAACTTACATATCATCCAGAAGACAGGAGCGAATGTCTGCCGTTTCCTTTTAGCGGCATCGTTCATCTTTTCCGGTTTTGTGAAGGCTGTCGACCCGCTGGGCTTCCAGTATAAGATACAGGACTATCTGACCGCCTTCGGGGTGATTTCATGGTTTCCTTCTTTCTTCCCGTTGTTGGGAGGCATTATATTATCCGCCATCGAATTTTCAATCGGTATCTTCCTGTTCTTCGGTATCAAGAAAACAATCTCTACCACATTGGCGTTGGTGCTGATGATTTTCATGACACCGCTGACGCTGTATCTGGCGATTTTCGATCCGGTGTCGGACTGCGGCTGTTTTGGCGATGCCTGGGTGTTGACTAACTGGGAGACATTTGCAAAGAACATCGTACTGCTGCTTGCCGCGATTGCTACATTCCAGTGGAGGAAAATGCTGATCAGATTCGTTACCCGAAAGATGGAATGGCTGATTTCTCTGTACACGATATTCTTTGTATTTACACTGTCGTTTTACTGTCTGGACCGTCTGCCTGTGCTGGACTTCCGTCCTTACAAGATCGGACAGAATATCATGAAAGGCATGAGTATTCCCGAAGGAGCGAAACCGAGTGTATATGAGAGTGTCTTTATCCTGGAAAAGAACGGGGAAAAGAAAGAGTTTACACTGGACAATTATCCGGACAGCACATGGACCTTTGTCGATACGCATACCATTCTGAAAGAAAAAGGATACGAGCCTTCGATCCACGACTTCTCCATGATGGATATGAGCACGGGTGATGATATCACGGAAGACGTGCTGACGGATATGGGATATACCTTCCTGCTGGTGGCACATCGTATCGAAGAGGCGGACGACAGTAACATTGATTTGATTAATGAGATATATGACTACTCGGTAGAGCATGGTTACAGATTCTACTGCCTCACTTCCTCACCGGAAGAGCAGATAGAATTGTGGAAGGACAAGACCGGTGCGGAATATCCTTTCTGCCAGATGGATGACATTACGCTGAAGACGATGATTCGCTCTAATCCGGGACTGATGCTGATAAAAAACGGTACGATTCTGAACAAATGGAGTGATGAAGACATTCCGGATGAATATGTACTGACTGACAAACTGGAGAATCTGGAACTCGGTCAGCAGAAGGTCCGGAGTGACGTACATACGATTGGATATGTTTTCTTGTGGTTTGTCATTCCGCTGTTGCTGGTGTTGGGAGTGGACATTCTGATTGTCCGCCGACGCGAACGGAAGAACGAAAAGCGGAAGCAGCAACAGGAAGTAAAAGAATAATAAATTTATTAACCCTTTAAATAAAGAACAAAATGAGAAAGAACATTGTTGCAGGAAACTGGAAAATGAACAAAACCCTTCAAGAGGGTATCGCTTTGGCAAAAGAACTGAACGAAGCATTGGCTAACGAAAAGCCTAACTGTGATGTAATCATCTGTACTCCGTTTATTCACCTGGCATCTGTAACTCCGTTGGTAGACGCTGCTAAGATCGGTGTAGGTGCTGAAAACTGTGCAGACAAGGCATCCGGTGCATATACAGGTGAAGTTTCTGCTGAAATGGTAGCTTCTACAGGTGCAAAATATGTAATCCTGGGTCACTCAGAACGTCGTGCTTACTACGGTGAAACTGTTGCTATCCTCGAAGAAAAAGTAAAATTGGCTCTGGCTAACGGTCTGACTCCGATCTTCTGTATCGGTGAAGTGCTGGAAGAACGCGAAGCTAACAAGCAGAACGAAGTAGTAGCTGCTCAGATGGAATCTGTATTCTCTCTGTCTGCTGAAGACTTCTCTAAGATCATCCTTGCTTACGAACCGGTTTGGGCTATCGGTACAGGTAAAACAGCTTCTCCCGAGCAAGCTCAGGAAATCCACGCTTTCATCCGTTCAATCGTAGCTGACAAGTATGGCAAGGAAATCGCTGACAACACTTCTATCCTTTACGGTGGTAGCTGCAAGCCTTCTAACGCTAAAGAACTGTTCTCTAACCCCGACGTAGACGGTGGACTGATTGGTGGTGCTGCTCTGAAAGTTTCTGACTTCAAGGGTATCATCGATGCGTTCAATGCATAATTAGAATATCTTTCGGGAACTGACTAAAAAGTAGATAGTAACTCTAAACTCTCCTCCTTCCAGAAGGAGGGGAATTGCAGATAGTATCGACTTTTTAGCCACTTCCTGAAATTAAACTTTTATCGAATGAGAAAACTAGGTTTACTTTTATGGATGCTGGCTTTTACCGCTGTTGGTGCACAGGCGCAGAACATCATCAAGAGTCTGGAACGTACAGTGCCGGGACAGGGAAAGGTGACGATTCATCAAGACCCTAAGATAGAGGCATTGATAGGCGTGGAACGTCCTTCTATGGGCGAACAGAAAGTGTTGAAGGCAGCCGGATTCAGAATACAGGCGTATGCCGGTAATAATACCCGTGAGGCAAAGAATGATGCTTATCGTGTAGCTTCCCGCATCAAAGAGTATTTCCCCGAACTGACGATTTACACTTCGTTCAATCCTCCCCGCTGGCTTTGTCGTGTGGGTGATTTCCGGAGCATTGAAGAGGCGGACGCGATGATGCGTAAACTCAAGGCAACCGGTGTATTCAAAGAGGTCTCTATCGTCAAAGACCAGATCAATATTCCTTTATAATTGTATCATGTTAGAAAAAGAAGAAATTGTCTCTCCGAATCTGGAGGAGTTGAAAAGTCATTATCACAGTATTATTACTTTGTTGGGTGAAGATGCCGGAAGGGAAGGTTTGCTGAAGACCCCCGAACGTGTTGCGAAGGCTATGCTGAGTCTGACAAAAGGTTATCACATGGACCCTCATGAAGTGTTGCGTTCGGCTAAGTTTCAGGAAGAATACAGTCAGATGGTGATAGTGAAAGACATTGATTTCTTCTCTCTCTGCGAACACCATATGTTGCCGTTCTACGGAAAAGCACATGTGGCATATATCCCTAACGGCTATATCACGGGATTGAGCAAGATTGCCCGGGTAGTCGATATCTTTTCCCATCGCCTGCAAGTGCAGGAACGCATGACGCTGCAAATCAAAGATTGTATCCAGGAGACACTGAACCCATTGGGAGTGATGGTGGTAGTGGAGGCAAAGCATATGTGTATGCAGATGCGCGGCGTAGAAAAACAAAATTCTATTACTACTACTTCAGACTTTACAGGAGCTTTCAATCAAGCCAAGACTCGCGAAGAGTTTATGAATCTGATTCAGCACGGCAGGGTGTAATACGCTTTACAAAATGTGGACGATGTAGTTCCCCGTCAATGAGGATTGCCTCCGGTACCGATGAAGGGGTGTCTCGGCACCGATGAGAAATTTAGCGTAATACAACGCGGTCGCCCAGGCGCTTCGCCATCAGACTTTGCACTTCCCGCATCTCATTGTAACGCTGCATCAGCGAATTACATTTCTCATTGTCATGAGCGAGTGCCGGATCTTGCAGGGCATAAAGCATATGTTTCAGTTCTTCCGTGACAATCGCATACTTGAAGTTGATCATCAACATAGGGACGAGTTCGTACAGCCGTTCTTCATCTGTCACGATCTTCTGTGATTTCGAGTGATATTTACTTAGCTGATAACGTACATTGATCAAGTCCACGCTCAACCGGCTGATGGTCTGGTCGGGATGTGCCAGGAAATAGCGTTCCGCGATAAAACCGGCATCGTGTATATGCGTGGCGGCTTCTGTCAGAATCTGTCGGTGCAACGGATTATGGAAAGCCAGGTCGTCTTCCTTCAGATCATTCACCACATATTCGATAACGGTTACCGGAATTTCATTTCCTTCTTCGTCGGTAAGGTTGCACATCACTTTTTCACCATAACGGACTACTGCCTGCAGGATCAATCGCTCAAACTTATAGAACTCCTGACCTTCTTTTCCTTCCTGCGGAATAAAGGAGGTATAAGAATCTCCGGGAACAGTGGTATCCGTAGTGGAGGCAGGTGCATTGCCGGGAGGAAATCCTGCTGCACCTCCTGTAGCAGCGGACATCGGATCTGCGAAAGATACGATATTGCCATCGTCATCATATTCGGGTTCCGGTGGCATTCCTGCATTGGCGTAGGGACTTGATGGAGTAGAATAAGTCGGAGCACCGGAATAAGCCGGTGTGCCGGAAGCGGCAGCTGTACCGGAAGTATCTCCGGTTGTTGAAGATGAATGATTATAGCTGGGACGATTGGCTTTTTCAGCCTGCGCCTCTCTTAATTTGGCGACTTCCGCTACCAGCAGTTTTTCTTCGATGCGCAGATGTTGGCTGCATTCTTTGATGTAGACATCCCGTATAATGGCTTCCGGTATGACGGAAATGCTTCGTACGATATTCGAAATCAGTTCCGCGCGTTTGATCGGATCTCTTCCCGCGTCTTCCATCAGAAGGTCGGTCTTGAAGCGGATGAAATCTTTCTCGTGCTCACGGATGAATGCCTGGAATTCTTCCGAATTATGTTTGCGGGCGAAGGAGTCCGGGTCGTCTCCGTCCGGAAGCAGGCATACTTTGATGTTCATGCCTTCTTCCAGCAGCATATCGATTCCGCGGATAGAGGCTTTGATACCGGCTACGTCACCGTCATAGAGTACGGTAATGTTATTGGTGAAACGGTGGATCAGACGAATCTGTCCCGGCGTCAATGCGGTGCCCGATGAAGCGACTACGTTTTCTATGCCCGACTGGTGCATGGAGATAACGTCCGTGTATCCTTCCACAAGGAAACATCTGTCCTGCCTGACAATCGCCTGTTTGGCAAAATAGATTCCGTATAGCTCGTTACTCTTGTGGTAAATTTCCGACTCGGGAGAGTTGACATATTTCACCTTTACCCCTTTGGTGGCGGTGCTGAGCACACGTCCGCCGAAGGCGACCACCTTTCCGGAAAGGGTATGGACGGGGAAAATCACACGTCCCCAGAAGCGGTCACGAAGACGGTGGTCATCCGTTTCGTAGCAGATTCCCGTTTTCACCAGGAATTCTTTCTTGTAGCCTTTGCGCAATGCTTCTTGTGACATGGCATCATGGCTTTCCGTACAGTAACCCAACTGGAATTTCTCAATGATGTCATCACGAAATCCACGCTGACGGAAATAAGCCAGACCGATGCTGCGCCCGTCCACATGATTCTTTAAGATATTCTGAAAGTAATCGCGGGCGAAGTTGTTGACAATGAACATACTTTCGCGCGTTGTCTGCGCCTGTTTCTCTTCATTGGTCAGCTCCCGTTCTTTGATTTCGATGTTGTATTTCTTGGCGAGATATTTCAGTGCCTCGTAATACGACATCTGTTCGTGCTCCATGATGAAGTGGACCGAGTTTCCGCCCTTACCGCAGCTGAAACACTTGCAAAGTCCTTTGGCAGGGGAGACGCTGAATGACGGAGTCTTTTCGTTGTGGAACGGGCACAGACCTACATAGTTCACTCCGCGTTTGCGCAGGGTGACAAACTCAGACACTACATCTACAATCTGTGCGGCATCTAAAATTCGGTCTATGGTAACTTGATCTATCATTCTTCTTTTCTCCTGTGATTCCGTTTTTGCGGATACAAAGGTACATATAAAAAAATCCCCTGCAAAGAACTTTCTTGCAGGGGATGGTTAAATCTTATCGAAGGAGAGGATGATTTACTTGATCTTTTCCCGAATCTTGGTGAGGTAGGCTTTCATACCTTCCGCATCTTTCTTTTCGATGATTTCGAGAAGATTCTTCAGCTCTGTACGGATATTGGCCACTTGTCCCGGGGTGCGTGGGTTGAACAGGATTTCCTGCAGCAGGTAGTCATCTTCGCTCAGCAGCCCCTTTGCGATAGCCATGTGCTTCTTGAAAGTTGTTCCCGGAGCTTCCTGATGCTTCATCACGGCAGCAAATACGAAAGTCGAAACGAATGGGATGGAGAGCGAGTATGCCACCGTTTCATCATGTTCGTCGAACGTATATTCGAAGATGTTCAGGCGCAGCGTCTGGTAAAGGTCTTTGAAGAAAATCTTTCCCAAATGATCTCCTTCGCTGATGATAATCGCATTCTCGCTGCTCAGATTGCTGAGACTGGCAAACGTCGGTCCGAACATAGGGTGACTGGAAACGTAGCGGAATCCGCTTTCTTCGTAGAACTTCTTCAGTCCTGTCTTTACGGAAGCGATGTCACTGATGATACAGTCTTTGGGCAGCACAGGCAATACCTTGCGGAAAGCATCCAGCGTGTATTTTACGGTGACGGCATTGATGACCAGTTCGGGTTCGAATTCTTTGATTTCCTCCAGTGTGGTGAAACGATACGTGTTATACACGAAACGCAACTGGTGCGGGTTGACGTCAAACACGGCCGTCTCGTGCTGAAAACTCAGTATATCCGTAAAGAAGGAACCCATTTTACCGGCTCCGAGGATTAATATTCTCATATCTATTATTATTGGGGAGTTTCTCAAAAGTCAATAGTATCTCTAAAAGTTAATAGTATCTCACATTGGGGTGACTAACAAGTCGATTCTATCTTTATTCTCCTCCTTCCAGAAGGAGGAGAGTTAAGATACTACCGACTTTCTAGTCGGTCTCAGTTGTGTTACTGCTGACTTATTTGTTAGTTTCCATTTGATTTTTGAGTTCTTTTGGGCTTTTTATTTATTAATAATCTCTATCTGCTGGCGGACAGACTCTTCGTGGATTGCTTCGAAGATCAGCTTCATAAAGTCTGCGCTCATACCGCATTGTTCTCCTTGCGCACCGCGCTTTTCCAGGATTTCATTGTAGCGTCCTGCTTGAAGAACGGTGATTCCGTGTTCTTTTTTGTAAGTACCGATCTCACGTGCTACGCGCATTCTTTTAGCCAGTTCCTGGATGATGTTATCGTCGCATTCGTCGATTTGCTTACGCAGTTGGCTCAGGCTTTCTGTCGTCTGGGTTTCGGTACGGATCACCAATAAGTTGAGGATGTAGTCGAGTACATCGGGCGTTACCTGTTGAGAAGCGTCGCTCCACGCACAGTCCGGATTGCAGTGACTTTCCACGATCAGACCATCGAAGTTCAGGTCCATTGCCTGCTGGCAGAGCGGGGCAACCAGTTCGCGTTTTCCTCCGATGTGACTTGGGTCACAGAAAATCGGCAGGTTAGGCAGACGGCGACGCAGTTCGATAGGAATGTGCCATTGCGGAAGGTTGCGGTATATTTTTTTGTCGTAGCTGCTGAAACCACGGTGGATAGCTCCCAAACGCTTCAAGCCTGCGTTGTGGATACGTTCCAGTGCACCGATCCACAATTCCAGGTCTGGGTTTACCGGATTTTTTACCAGCACGGGGATGTCGACCCCTTTCAATGCGTCGGCAATTTCCTGTACGGCGAAAGGATTGGCTGTGGTACGTGCGCCTACCCAAAGGATGTCGATTCCTGCTTTCAGACATTCGTAAACGTGTTTGGCAGTCGCTACTTCGGTAGAAACATACATACCTGTTTCTTTCTTCACTTCCTTCAGCCAGGCAAGTCCTTCCACACCGATTCCTTCGAAACCTCCCGGTTTGGTACGCGGTTTCCAGATACCGGCACGGTATATCTTTTGTCCTTTGGCTGCCAGTTGTTTGGCGGTTTCCATTACTTGTTCTTCAGTCTCTGCGCTACACGGGCCGGCGATAACAATCGGTCTTTTGGCTTCGATGCCCGGTAATAAAATTGATTCGAGTTCCATATTCTTATTGTTTTTATTTTATTCTTGTTCTTACTCTTTCGGGCAGGCGTTTCCTGGTCTGCCGCTGATTTACTTTTATCGGTCTTTTCTTTTTAAGAAAGCTTCTTGATTCTTTCCAATGCTTCCGCCAGTTTGGCATCCTTGCAACAAAGGGAAATACGGATAAACCTTGCTCCGTTGCTGCCAAAGATGAATCCCGGCGTGATAAATACCCTTGCCTGGTGCAATACTTTTTCGGTCAGTTCTTCTACATCCTTGCACGAAGCGGGAATCTTTCCCCAAAGGAACATACCCACCTGGTTTTCGTCGTAGGTACACCCCAGTGTTTTCATGATTTCGCCGGCCAGATGGCGACGGCCGCGATAGTTGTGGTTGTTACCTTCGTACCAGTCCGCTTCGGCTTCCAGAGCTGTGGCGGCTGCCAGTTGCATGGCACGGAACATACCGCTGTCGATATTGCTTTTTACTTTCAGTATCCATTGTACGAATTCGGCATTCGAAGCCAGCATTCCGATACGCCATCCCGGCATATTGTGGCTCTTGCTCATGGAGTTGAATTCGATGCAGCACTCTTTGGCTCCCGGTACGCTGAGAATACTGATCGGCTTTTCGTTCAGGATAAAGCTGTACGGGTTGTCATTCACGATGACGATATTCTTGCGGCGTGCGAAGTCTACCAGACGTTCGTAGAGTTCCGGAGTGGCGTTGGCTCCTGTCGGCATATTCGGATAGTTGGTCCACATTAGTTTCACGCGGCTCAGGTCCATCTTTTCCAATGTTTCGAAATCGGGCATCCAGCCGTCTTCTTCTTTCAGGTCGTAGCTGATTACTTCCGCACCGAGTATTTTACTCAGAGAAGTATAGGTGGGGTATCCCGGATTCGGCACCAGTACCTGTTCGCCCGGATTGACAAAAGCCAGTGTGACGTGAAGAATACCTTCTTTGGAACCGATCAGCGGCTGTATTTCCGTATTCGGATTCAGTTCCACTCCATACCAGCGTTGATACCAGGCTGCGAAACCTTTACGGAGTTCCGGTATGCCCACATACGGTTGGTAACCGTGTCCGTTGGGATCGTGAGCATTGTTGCACAATGTTTCGATGGTAACCTTTGAAGGAGGCATATCGGGACTTCCGATACCCAGACTGATAACGTCTTTTCCTTCTGCATTCATTTGTGCTACCTCTTTCAGCTTCTTTGAGAAGTAGTATTCGCTGACACTTGCCAGTCTTTCGGCAGGAGCGATTTTATACGTTTGACTTTCCTTCTGCATATTCGCCTAATATTTTAAGTTCTTTGGTTAATGGAGTAATTGCTGCTATAGATTGTTTATATCTCAGATAATCATTGAAAGATACATCGACGTAAAACTGATATTCCCATTCCCGTCCGATGATCGGCAGCGATTGTATCTTTGTCAGATTGATGTTGTAGAACGAAAGAATGGATAATACTTGCGACAGGCTTCCTTCTGTGTGTGGCAATGTGAATACCATGCTTGCCTTGTTGGTCGCCTTTGCGTGATGCTGGCGGAGTTCGTCCACTTGCCACGGATCGGCAACTACCAGAAAACGGGTGAAGTTGTGCTTGTTGGTTTCGATGCCTTCTTGGAGCACTTTCATTCCGTAGCGTTCTGCCGCCGTTTTCGAGCAAATGGCTGCATGCCCTTTCAGGTTTTCTTTCTTGATGATTTCCGCGCTGCGTGCCGTATCTTCTCCTTCCACTACTTTGAGTTGCGGATGCTGATTCAGAAAATCACGGCATTGCATCAGGGCGATAGGGTGGGAGTTGACTTCTGTCAGGTCTTCCCAGCTTTCTTCGGGCAGGCAGACGAAGCTATGTGAGATGCGCAGCTTGTATTCGCCGATAATCTGCGTACCGCTTTGTCTCAACAGTTCATTGTTGTGCAGCAGGCTTCCCGCTATCGTATTTTCGATGGCTAGCATTCCGATGACCTGGCTGTCTTTCCGTATCGAAGTAAACACGTCTTCGAAGTTGGCACAACAGATTAACTCTATTTCTTCTCCCTCGAAGTACTTGTGTGCGGCGATATCGTGATATGAGCCGAGTGTTCCTTGAATTGCTATCTTTTTCATTGTTCTAATAGGGTTATATAAAAAAATCCCGCGTCCATATGGAAGCGGGATTTATATGATTAATTTCTTCATCTCAGTCCTTAAGCATCATGTCACTTGATACATACAAACTCCCGCTCTACTTTCTGGCTAAAGTAAAAGTAAAAAAAGAAGTAATATGCATAAGAAAATGATTTCATACGAATCTTTGTTTCTGCTTTGGTTTCTAATTCTGGGGCAAAAGTAATAATTTTCTGTTAGATGCAAACAAAAAGCGATACTTTTTTTGTTTTCTTCTCTAAAAAAGATGAAAAGGTCACCTGATATGACAGTAATGTTTCAGTTAAAAATGAGTATATACCGCCGTCTGCCTAGAAGATTCCCGGGAGTGCTTCCGGTTTCGGTCCCAGGTTCTTGAATTCTCCGTTCAGACTAGCTTCGTCTTTTGGATTCAGCTCCAGTGACTTCTTCATGTCTTCTACGGAACCGTCTTTATCACCGTTCAGTAGTTTGGCGCGTCCGCGTTCTTTATAGGCTTCGGCGAAGTTCGGGTTCAACTCGATGGCTTCGTCAAACAGGGCGATTGCTTCCGCCAGTTTCTTCTGATTGATATAAAGCTGTCCCAGATAGAGATAGGCTTGTTCGTTGAATGGGTTTATTTCCGTTACAAACTTGTAGTCCGTTTCCGCTTCTTCTTCCTGTCCGTTGGCTTCTTTCACCTTGCCACGCAGCAGGATGGCGGTCTCTTCTTCCGGATTCTGGGCGAGTACGGCGTCTATGTCTTCCATTGTTTCCTTGTATTGCTTCATTTTCAGCAGAGCTTCCGCACGCATCAGACGGGCTTCGATGAAGTCGTCTTTCAGAGTGATGGCTTTCGTCAGATGAGCGATGGTCATGATTTCGTCATCCTGTCCTTTGCGGGCTTTTCCGAGCAGGAAGTGTGCGACTGCATTTCCTTCTTCGATGGCGATTGCTTTGCCGGCAGCCTCTTCCATTGCTTTGTAATCTTCCTGGATGTAGCAGACATTGGCCAGTGTGAGGAATGTGCTGGTCACATGAGGTTCCATTACTGCCATTTTCTCCAGAAGTTCGCGGGCTTTTTCGGTTTCTCCCATCGGGATGTAAAGTTGGCTGAGATAGCCCATCGTTTCGAAATCCTCTTCGATGGCAAGCGCCTCGGTAAAGCACTTTATGGCATAATCCGGACGTCCCATGCGTTGTGCACGCAAGCCGTCATATTTGAATATCTCGAAGTTTTTCTGATCGTTTTTCTGTTTTTCACTCTCCGGAGTTTCGGACTTACCGGAGAAAAAAGACTTAAAAAAGTTCGGCATGATAGTGTTGTTTTAGAGTTTATCTGCAAATGTAATAACTTATTTTGAAATATGTAGCATTCCGTCCTGCATCTTCAGCTCGCCTTCGTCCAATAAATATCGGATTACTTGTCCGATATCCTCTTTTTCCGCCTTTATCTGATCGGCTGTTTCGGCAGGAGTGAGAGGGCTGTGGCTGAGTAAGTTGAGTATTTGCCTTTTCACTTCTTCGTAAGATTTCTCGGATAAGTTGTCGGTGGCACGCTTGCTGAGGCAGACATCGCATTGCCCGCAGTTGTGTTCGTTTTTCTCTCCGAAGTAGCGGAGAAGCATCCGGCTCCGGCATATGTTTTCGGTGGTGACGTATTCTTCCATTGCCTTGATGCGTGCTTCATAGCGTGCTTTGCGCTCTTCGTAGACGCTGGGGGGGATATGCAGGAAACGTAATTCCAGTCGTTCGCGCGTATATATAATATAAGGTGTCTTTTTGCGGGGAATGTAGTCCACGATGCGGCGTTTGGTTAACGTCACCAATATATTATAGATTTGCTGGCGTGTCAGTCCGGTGCGGATGGCAAGAGACTCTTCGCTGATGTAGGCATAATCGGTGAAAACTCCTGTGTATGAGCGAAGAATACTCTGTATCAGAGCTTCCGCCTCCTTTCCCATCTCCCGCAACTTGTATAGTTCGTCCCGACGGATGGTAAAGAGAATCCGTGATGAATTATCCTGTTCGTCCGTGTATTCCAGATAGCCTGCCTGAGTCAGTATTTTCAAGGCACTGTCTACCGGCACCGGAAAGTATTTGAACTTCCGGCAGAACTCTTCCAGATTGAATTCGCGGATACATTGAAAACCGTCGCCCATCGCCATTTGGTAATAGTACTGGAGATGTTCGTAGACATTCAGAATGTACTCCTTGTCGGGGAAGGTGTCGACCACTCGTTTATGGAGTGTTGTCTTGTCCGATTTGGAGTACAGGATGACGGCATAGGCTTTCTCTCCGTCTCTTCCGGCACGTCCGGCTTCCTGAAAGTAGGCTTCGGGAGAATCGGGCAGGTCGAGATGCAGCACGATGCGGACATCCGGCTTGTCGATACCCATGCCGAAGGCATTGGTTGCCACCATGACGCGGACTTCTCCGCTTTGCCAGCGTTTCTGCCGGAGGTCTTTGACGGCATTGTCCAGCCCTGCATGATAGAAGTCGGCGGTTATACCTTCGTTCATCAGCAGTTCGGTGATTTCTTTGGTGCGGCGTCTGTTGCGGACATAGATGATGGCACTGCCCGATATTCGTTGCAGGATATACGGGATTTCTTTCGTTTTATTGTCGGTTTTGCGCACGATATATGCCAGATTCTTCCGTTCAAAGCTCATGCGGAAGACATTTCCTTCCCGGAATTTCAGACGGGCCTGAATATCTGTTACGACTTCCGGAGTGGCCGTAGCTGTCAGTGCCAGTACCGGAACTTCCGGCAATAGTTCCCGTATCTCTGCAATTTTCAGATATGCCGGGCGGAAGTCGTATCCCCATTGTGAGATACAGTGGCTTTCGTCTACCGTAATCATGGAGACTTTCATCGAACGCAACTTGGTGCGGAATATTTCCGTATCCAGCCGTTCCGGAGAAATATAAAGGAATTTGTAATTGCCGAAGATGCAGTTTTCGAGTGCGGTAAGTATTTCCTGCCGCGTCATGCCCGAATAGATGGCAAGAGCTTTGATTTCCCGCTTCCGCAGATTCTGCACCTGATCTTTCATCAGGGCGATAAGCGGGGTGATGACGATACAAATGCCCTCCTGGGCGAGAGCGGGCACTTGAAATGTAATAGACTTACCGCCTCCGGTAGGCATCAGTCCCAGTGTGTCTTTGCCTTCGCCGATACTGGTGATGATCTCCTCCTGCAAGTCGCGGAAGGAGTCATAACCCCAGTATTGTTTTAATATCTCCTGATACTTATTCAATCGGCTTTATATCCTCGATTTGAAGTTGGACTTCGCCACGCTTGTGCGTGTTCTCCTCGATCGTATAGCAGATGTCGAATGAACGCTTCGTCTTGATATAGCGCACATGAGAACTCTGTCCGAATGCGATGCCGTTCATGACGTTATTCGACTTGTTGTCAACTAGTTCCAGCTTGATATGTTCCTGGTCGCGTCCCACTACTTTGCTGGTTCCGTAGTCATAGACGTGATGCGTACAGAAGATCGGTTTGATATTGTCCGGACCGAAAGGATTGAATTTCTTCAGGTCATTGAAGAATTTCGATGTGATGTCTCTGAAGTCGATCTCCGCATCTATATTGATGACGGCGCTGGTTTGTTCCGGCAGAATATGTTGTGACACATATTCTTCAAATCGTCGGGTAAAGGCTTCCACATTCTCCACTTTCATGGATAACCCCGCTGCATAGGTATGTCCGCCGAAGTTCTCCAACAGGTCGCGGCAATGTTCAATCGCTTTGTACACATCAAATCCGGAGACGGAACGTGCGGAACCGGTGGCCATATCATCCGTCCGTGTGAGTACTACTGCCGGGCGGTAGTAAACTTCTGTCAGACGGGATGCTACGATGCCGATGACACCTTTGTGCCATTCCTCATTATAAAGCACGATGGAACGGCGTTCGGACAGCCCTTCCAGATTGGCCACAATATTGTTAGCTTCTTCTGTCATGCTCTTGTCGAGGTCTTTCCGGGTTTCGTTGTACTGATTGATCTGTCCCGCTTTCTCCAGTGCGGCAGAAAAGTCCTTCTCTGTGAGGAGGTCCACCGCTTCCTTACCGTTCTGGATGCGTCCCGATGCGTTGATACGTGGTCCGATTTTGAACACGATATCGCTGACGGTGATCTCCTTTTCGGAGAGTCCGCATACATCGATGATGGCTTTCATGCCGACGCTGGGGTTGCTGTTCAGTTGCTTCAGACCGTGATAGGCGAGAATACGGTTTTCGCCCATGATCGGGACGATGTCCGACGCAATGCTCACCGCTACGAGGTCGAGCAATGGAATCAGATGATGAAATTCAATACCATTGTTGATAGCAAATGCCTGCATAAACTTAAAACCGACTCCGCAACCGGAAAGGTGGGTGTATGGATAAGTGTTGTCCAGGCGTTTGGCATTCAGGATTGCGACGGCAGGGGGGAGGATATCGTCCGGCACATGATGGTCGCAGATGATAAAGTCGATTCCCTTTTCTTTCGCATACGTTATTTCCTCCACTGCTTTGATTCCGCAGTCGAGTACGATGATCAATCCTACGCCGGTCTCTGAGGCATAGTCAACTCCTTTTTTAGAAATGCCATACCCTTCGTTGTAGCGGTCGGGTATGTAATAGTCAATGTTCGAATAGAACTGTTGAATAAACTTGTAGACCAGTGCTACGGCAGTAGTACCGTCTACATCATAATCTCCATAAATCAGAATACGCTCTTTCTTTCCCATCGCCTTGTTCAGACGTTCTACTGCAATGTCCATGTCCTTCATCAGGAACGGATCGTGCAGGTCGGGCAATTGCGGGCGGAAAAACTTCTTGGCATCTCCTGCCTTCGTTATTCCCCGCTGCACCAAAAGTTGTCCAAGTATCGGGCTAATGCCTAATTCCTGGGCCAATGTCTGGCTTGTCTCTGCCTGTTCGGGTGTAATGGGTTGATAATTCCATTTGTGATTCATTTTATATATTGTTTTTTCTTTTTCTGTTCTCAGGGGTCAGAAAGGCGCTACTTTCCAACAAGGGGTAAAAGTACGAAAAAAAGCGGAAGGGTATAGTAGATATGACGAAAATATTTCAAAACCTGTGGAATTAGCTCCTTACGGGCTTGGTATTCAAATGGAGCAAATGCATACAGATTTGAATCAACCGCTGATTCGTATTAATAGCTAATAAAGCGAAAATAAAAATTAAGTCCGAAGATTATTCTCCTCATAACATCATAAGGTATTCAGTTATATGACACAAAAAGAGAAAGGTAGTATTGTAGCAATAATTCATCGATTTACCTAGAAAATAAAGAACTTTTCAAAATCAGCACCAACATCTATACGAAAGACTTTGACTAATTATGTAGTAACCTCCAATCATTTATTAATAAATTCTTTCATCGTTTATTATAAACGTCCTCCAAGTTTATTATAAACTCGGATTTCGTTATTCCTGCAATAAATATCAATATTAAGCAACAAAAAGGGCCGCAATTCCCATAAAGAATCGCAGCCCTTAGCTTGTATCAGACTATCCAACAAGCATTACCCGGAGTGGGAATGCCTGTAATCTGTTGTTATATAATACTTATTATTGCTCATATTTCGTCTATATTATCAATGTTATCGAATTTACTTCCGGTTTTCACTTACAAAGATACAACATTAAAAGCGGTTTGTCAAGTCCTCCATGCTTCTTTCATACATCTGATTACAAATCACATATAAATGAATTAATTTATATCCGAATATATTAGTTATATGACGGGAGAAGTATATCTTTGTGTGATTAGTTGCTACACGAAATATGAATCCAAAACTTACAGACTGTTTATGAGAAGAAATCTTGTTGGTATCATTGTTCTAATCTTGTTGTCCGTTAGGGTCGTAAATGCACAGACTGTTGCTGACTCTATAGCAATAGTGACAGCTCCTTGGGAAGTGGTGACCGTAGAAAATGGAATTGTACATAAGCGGGCTTCCATCCCTTTTCTTTATCAAGGCGCTCAGTCCATTAATATATTGGAGATAAATCCGAGGACTGGCAAAAAGATCGGCATTGCCTTTACCGGACAATTGGAGAAAATAAGCCGGATTGCCCGGAAACATCAGGCCATCGGAGCCATCAACGGCTCCTATTTTGATATGACGAAAGGAAACTCCGTCTGTTTTCTGAAGGTGGGAAGTCAGGTTGTGGACACTACTTCGTTGGATGAATTGAAGTTGCGGGTGACAGGAGCGGTTTATGAGAAGAAAGGAAAAGTGAAGCTCATTCCTTGGGACAGGCAGATCGAGAAGAACTACAAGAAAAATAAAGGTTCTGTGTTAGCTTCTGGCCCGTTGATGCTGAAAGACGGGGAATACTATGACTGGAGTCAGTGCAATGCCAATTTTATAGAAACCAAACATCCGCGTAGTGCTATTTGTCTGACTGAAGAAGGAAAGATTCTGTTTGTTACTGTCGATGGGCGATCTCCGGAAAATGCTGTCGGAATCAACATTCCGGAACTGGCACATCTGCTTCATGTATTGGGTGGAAAAGATGCGCTGAATCTGGATGGAGGAGGTTCTACCGCCTTATGGCTGTCCGGTGCACCGGAAGAGGGAATTGTGAACTTTCCCTGTGATAACAGAAACTATGATCATCAAGGAGAGCGTAAAGTGGCAAACTTCCTTTATGTTCATTAAGAGAGTATTCACATGGTTGCTGTTCACTTTTGGAGAGAGGAATTATATATAATATAATGTATAAGCAAGTAATTTCTATTATATAGCGGACATGATTCAGTATAAAACTTTTCTTATCGCTCAGGTTTTGGCTCTCCGAAGTCAGGCAGCGATGAGGAATGGTCCTGGCACCGGGGAAGGCTTATTTCTTTCAGTTTTTCTTCTTGCGTACGTCCTTCCCTTCGAATTTGCAGATTGCCTCTATCCAGTCTTCGGTTAGCGGCATCGACTCATGTTTTTCCAGGTCGAAAGTTACCATGATCGATTTGCAGATACATTTCACCTCTAGGGTTTCCGTGTCGATCACCCGTTGGATGAGATGAAAGCTTTTGGTTCCAATTTCAGAAACGGCGGTTTGTACGGCAATATGATCGGATGCGAAAATCTGCTTTACAAAATTGGCTTCGATATGAACGACCACTATACCGATCTTTTCCCAGTCCACTCCCGGACATACGGAGGCGAAATATTCAGTCTTCCCTAAGTCATAGAAAGAAAAGTAGACAGTGTTGTTGACGTGACCGAATTTATCTACGTCGTTGAAGCGCAACTGGATAGGCAGTGCATGATGAAATACGATTTCTTCCATTGTTTTCCCTTAATCTTTTTTATTTCGACGCAAAAGTACTACTTTTGCGTGTTATTCTCAACAGAAATAGTTCAAGAAATGATAGAAGATATTAAAAAAGCCTGTCAGGTGATGAATGAAGGAGGTGTCATCCTTTATCCTACCGATACTGTATGGGGCATAGGCTGCGACGCTACTAACGAAGAGGCTGTACACCGGGTGTATGAGATAAAAAAACGTGCCGATAGCAAGGCTATGCTGGTACTGGTAGACTCTCCTGTGAAGGTGGATTTTTATGTACAGGATGTCCCCGATGTGGCATGGGACCTGATAGAAGTAGCCGATAAACCATTGACTATTATTTATTCCGGTGCACGGAATTTGGCTCCGAACCTGCTGGCGGAAGATGGCAGCGTGGGTATCCGGGTGACCAATGAAGAATTCTCCAGACGACTTTGTCAGCAATTTCGTAAAGCCATTGTTTCCACTTCTGCCAATATCAGCGGACAGCCGGGAGCGGCCAACTTTACTGAGATCAGCGAAGAAGTCAAGTCGGCAGTGGACTATATAGTCGGCTTCCGACAGGATGATATGAGCCGTCCCAAGCCCTCAAGTATTATAAAGTTAGATAAAGGCGGAGTGATCAAGATAATTCGTGAATAGATGAAAAGAGAGGAGAGACAGAGTTTACTACAGCGTTGCATCAAATGGCGGGAAGCTAATATTAAGGAAAAGCAGTTTATCCTGATATTGAGCTTTCTGGTCGGGATCTTCACTGCGATTGCCGCTTTATTTTTGAAGTTCCTTATTCATCAGATACAGAATTTTCTGACAAACAACTTTAATGCGACATCGGCCAACTATTTGTATTTGGTATATCCGGTGATCGGTATTTTCCTGGCGGGATGGTTTGTGCGTAATATCGTGAAGGATGACATCAGTCATGGTGTTACCAAGATCCTGTATGCGATTTCGCGTCGTCAGGGGCGTATCAAACGACATAATATCTGGTCGTCTACAATTGCCAGTGCCATCACGATCGGCTTCGGTGGATCGGTTGGAGCGGAGGCACCGATTGTGCTGACGGGTTCGGCCATCGGCTCCAATCTGGGAAGTGTTTTCAAGATGGAACACCGCACGCTGATGCTGCTCGTCGGCTGTGGCGCGGCAGGGGCGATTGCGGGAATCTTTAAGGCCCCGATTGCCGGACTGGTATTTACGCTGGAAGTGCTGATGATCGACCTTACGATGTCTTCTCTACTTCCTTTGCTGATTTCCGCCGTGACTGCGGCAACTGTTTCCTATATCACAACCGGAACGGAGGCTATGTTCAAGTTCAACCTCGACCAGGCTTTCGAACTGGAACGTATCCCTTACGTGATCTTGCTGGGAATCTTCTGCGGACTGATTTCTCTCTACTTCACACGGGCGATGAACTCCATTGAAGGGGTATTCGGAAAACTCAAGAACCCTTATCAGAAACTTGCTTTTGGCGGTGTGATGCTGAGTGTGCTGATTTTCCTTTTTCCTCCGCTCTACGGTGAAGGCTATGATACAATCGAACTTCTGCTGAACGGAACTTCGGCAGCGGAATGGGACACGGTTATGAACAACTCTATGTTCTACGGCTATGGTAATCTGTTGCAGGTTTATCTGATGCTGATTATCTTGCTGAAAGTGTTTGCTTCCAGTGCGACGAACGGTGGCGGCGGGTGTGGTGGTATTTTCGCTCCTTCGCTTTATCTAGGGTGTATTGCCGGATTCGTGTTTTCTCATTTCAGCAATGACTTTGCCTTTTCCGCCTATCTGCCCGAAAAGAATTTCGCCTTGATGGGAATGGCGGGTGTTATGAGTGGGGTTATGCACGCTCCGTTGACAGGAGTGTTCCTGATAGCCGAGCTGACCGGAGGTTACGATTTGTTCCTGCCGTTGATGATTGTGTCTGTCAGTTCTTATTTAACGATTATAGCTTTCGAGCCTCATAGTATTTACTCCATGCGTCTTGCCAAGCGCGGTCAACTCCTCACACATCATAAGGATAAGGCAGTGCTGACCTTGATGAAGATGGAGAATGTGGTGGAGAAAGATTTTGTAGCCGTGCATCCGGAAATGGACTTGGGAGAGTTGGTAAAAGCCATTGCCGCTTCCCACCGTAATATGTTTCCGGTGACGGATAAAAAGACCGGCGAATTGTTGGGAATTGTCCTGCTCGACGATATCCGCAACATCATGTTCCGGCAAGAACTTTATCACCGTTTTACTGTTAATAAATTAATGACATCTGCTCCTGCCAAGATATTCGATACGGATGGAATGGAACAAGTGATGCAGACGTTTGATGATACCAAAGCATGGAATCTGCCGGTAGTGGACGAAGAAGGACGATATCAGGGATTTGTCTCCAAATCAAAGATATTTAACTCATACCGCCAAGTACTGGTACATTTTTCTGAAGATTAACCGGCAAGGTGCCGGAGCCAGGTTACTATGCAGATAACTTCTACGAAGATAATAAGAAGATTATGAAGAAAGAAGATTTAAGGATCGTTTATATGGGTACTCCCGATTTTGCGGTGGAGGCCCTGCGTCAGTTGGTAGAGGGTGGTTATAACGTGGTAGGCGTGATAACGATGCCCGATAAACCGGCCGGACGCGGACACAAAATTCAATATTCTCCTGTCAAGCAATATGCACTCGAACAGAACTTGCCGTTGCTGCAACCGGAGAAACTGAAGGATGAGGCTTTTGTGCAGGCACTTCGTGAGTGGAAAGCTGATCTTCAGATTGTGGTTGCTTTTCGTATGTTGCCGGAGGTGGTCTGGAATATGCCGCGGTTGGGTACTTTCAACTTGCACGCTTCGTTGCTTCCTCAGTATCGGGGTGCTGCTCCTATCAATTGGGCGGTTATCAACGGCGATACGGAGACTGGTATCACTACCTTCTTCCTGCAACACGAGATTGATACCGGAAAAGTGATTCAGCAAGTACGTGTCCCCATTGCCGACACGGATAATGTGGAAGTGGTGCACGATAAACTGATGATCCTCGGTGGTAAGCTGGTGCTCGAAACCGTGGATGCGATCTTGAATGATACGGTGAAACCAATTGCTCAGGAAGATATGGCAGTGGTGGGCGAACTACGTCCCGCTCCGAAGATATTTAAGGAGACTTGCCGGATTGACTGGAATTCTCCGGTGAAAAAGGTGTATGATTTCATTCGTGGTCTGTCGCCTTATCCTGCTGCATGGAGTGAGTTGGTCAGTCCGGAAGGAGAAGCGGTGGTGATGAAGATTTTTGAGAGCGAGAAGATTTATGAGGCACATCAGTTGCCTGTCGGAACAGTTGTGACGGATGGCAAGAAATATATAAAGGTGGCTGTGCCCGATGGATTTGTTTCTGTCCTCTCTTTGCAGCTTCCCGGCAAGAAACGTCTGAAGACCGATGAATTGCTTCGTGGATTCCGCTTGTCGGATGGATATAAAATGAATTGATAGAATGAACTGACCACGGTCAAGCTAACTTAGAACTTAAAACAATAGAATGATGAAACCGATTATTTCTCCTTCCATCCTTTCTGCCGACTTTGGTTATCTGGCGAGAGATATTGAAATGATAAACCGCAGCGAAGCGGAGTGGGTACATATTGATATAATGGATGGAGTATTTGTTCCTAATATTTCATTCGGCTTCCCGGTGTTGAAGTATGTAGCAAAGTTGACGGACAAACCGTTGGATGTACATCTGATGATAGTCAATCCGGAGAAGTTTATCCCTGAAGTGAAAGCGTTGGGCGCACATACGATGAATGTTCACTATGAGGCTTGTACGCATCTTCATCGGGTGATTCAGCAAATCAAAGAAGCTGGAATGCAGCCGGCAGTGACAATCAATCCGGCAACTCCTGTTGCTTTATTGCAGGATATCATTCAGGATGTGTATATGGTACTTATCATGAGTGTGAATCCGGGTTTTGGCGGGCAGAAGTTCATTGAGCATTCTGTAGAGAAAGTCCGTGAATTGCGTGCTTTAATAGAACGGACCGGTTCAAAAGCATTGATTGAAGTGGATGGAGGTGTGAATTTGGAAACGGGTGCCCGACTGGTGGAAGCAGGAGCGGATGTGCTGGTAGCCGGCAATGCTGTCTTCGGAGCACCGGACCCGGAAGAGATGATCCGCCAGTTACACAAGTTGTAACGGACACATTGAATACTGCCTCTTTACATCAGTATCCTTATATACGCCTGATTATCCCGTGGATAGCAGGCGTTTTTTGTGGAGATTGCTTCTTTGATCAATCGACGGAACTGTTTTGGAGTATTCTGAACTTTGGTCTCTTTGCCGGACTGTGCATTGCCCTCTATTTTCTGAAACGGCGTTCACTTCGGTGGTGTTTTGGAATATCTGTCTTTGTGCTTTGTTTCGCAGGCGGGTGGCTAGGCATTACTTGTCAATTAAAACAAACGGTATATGACTTTCCGGAGAAGGAAGCGGTTTATCGGGTACGACTAACGGATACTCCGGAGACTAAAGAACGGACGTTGCTCTGTAGGGTATTGCTTAAAGAGCTGCGAGATTCGTCAGGGGTATGTCCGATAGGGCGAAAGGCTATTCTTTATTTGCAGAAAGATTCATTGTTTACTTTATTGAAACTGGGGGATAAACAATTAAAGATAGGAGATGAACTGCTGGTATCTGCCCGCATTGCTCCACCCGCTAACGGAGGAAACTTTGATGAGTTTGACTATGCCCGCTATTTGATGCGTCATGGCATTAGTGGAACGGGGTACGTAGCATCCGGGAAATGGGCGTTATGGTCACCATCTATCAGGTATACTGCGATGTTTTGTCAGGAAAAGGTGATAAACCTTTATCGGAAGCTGGGATTTGAAGGAGATGAACTGGCTGTGCTTTCAGCGTTGACCGTGGGTGAGAAGACCGATTTAAGTGACTCTATCCGTGAAAGTTATTCAGTATCCGGTGCCAGTCATGTCTTGGCTCTATCCGGCCTGCATATAGGGCTTTTGTATGCTTTGCTTTTCCTCCTTTTGAAACCTCTAGCAAGGAAGTGGCAGGCAGGGCGATATTTCCGTTCCGTTCTGCTCCTTGTTTTATTATGGTCTTTTGCCTTTTTTACCGGTCTGTCACCGTCTGTCGTCCGTTCGGTAAGTATGTTCTCGGTTTTGGCAATAGCGGAACTGTTCGGACGCCAATCATTGACTCTGAATACACTGGCTGCTACCGCATGGGTAATGCTGTTGGTCAATCCGGCTTGGTTGTTCGATGTTGGTTTTCAATTATCTTTTCTAGCTGTACTTTCTATTTTGATGATTCAGAAACCGGTCTATCAGTTGTTGCCTGTGAAGAGCAGGATAGGAAAATATGTTTGGGGATTGATGAGTGTATCGATAGCTGCGCAAATAGGAACTGCTCCGCTTGTAATGCTGTATTTCTCCCGTTTCTCCACTCATTTTCTGCTGACTAATTTAGTAGTCATACCTTTGGTGACTGTAACTTTGTATGCTGCCGTTCTTATGCTTCTTCTGACTCCACTGCCTGCCGTTCAGTTTGTTATGGCGGGAGCAGTCAGATTCCTGTTGAAAGTGTTGAATGATTTTGTCCGGTGGGTTGAGCAACTTCCTTATGCTTCCTTGGATGGTATCTGGCTTTATCGTCTGGAGGTGTTGGGCATCTACATTTTCTTGTTGCTTTTTCTTTATTATTTGAAGACCCGAAGGTTCAGGAATCTTGTTGTTTGCTTTTCCTGCCTGTTGTGTCTGGGCATTTATCACACGGTCATGCGCTGGTATGACCGTCCTTGTCCGAGCCTTGTATTTTACAATGTCCGTGGTTGTCCGGCGATTCATTGTATTGCTGAGGATGGGACTTCTTGGCTGAACTATGCCGATACCCTTTCTGATAAGCGCCGTTTGCAGGCTGTAGCGGCTAATTATTGGAGACGTCATCAACTTCTGCCTCCAATAGAAGTAACGGCTGATTGTCAGAACGTTGACTTCTGTCGTCATCAGCAGATTGTATTTTATCATGGCTACCGTATTTGTATGGTGACCGATAATCGATGGCGGAACAAATCTGCCGCTTCACCGTTATTTATTAATTATATGTACTTATGCAAAGGCTATAACGGTCGTCTGGAAGAACTTACCGGACTCTTTTCTCCATCTTGTATCCTGTTGGATGCTTCCCTTTCCGATGATCGCAAACAGTTCTTCCGGGAGGAATGTAAGAGACTGCATCTGCATTTTATCACTCTGTCTGAAGAAGGTTCTGTGCGGTTTTTGCTCTAAGTACGAAGAATTATCGTACATTTGCAACTCGAAAAAGAATATGGTATGTTGACTAAAGTAATAGAACAGGCAAAAATCGACCACTTTACCAAGTGGTTTGAGCGCGCTGACAAAATAGTAATCGTTTCTCACGTGTCGCCCGACGGCGATGCTATCGGCTCTTCACTGGGGCTTTATCACTTCCTGGATTCACAGGAGAAGACAGTAAATGTAATTGTTCCTAACGCTTTCCCCGATTTCCTCCGCTGGATGCCGGGCAGCAAGGATATCCTTTTGTATGACCGCTATAAGGACTTTGCGGACAAATTGATTGCCGAAGCTGATGTGATTTGCTGTCTGGACTTTAATGCCTTAAAGCGTATTGATGAGATGGCGGATGCCGTGGCAGCTTCTCCGGCACGCAAAGTGATGATCGACCATCATCTTTATCCCGAAGAATTCTGTAAGATTACCATGTCTTATCCTAAGATATCTTCCACTTCCGAACTGATATTCCGTCTGATTTGTCGTATGGGCTACTTCAGTGATATTTCAAAGGAAGGAGCAGAATGTATCTATACCGGTATGATGACGGATACAGGTGGCTTTACCTACAATTCCAACAATCGCGAGATTTATTTTATCATCAGCGAACTCCTTTCCAAAGGGATTGATAAAGATGATATCTACCGTAAAGTATACAATACATATTCAGAGAGCCGCCTGCGTCTGATGGGGTATGTGTTGTCAAATATGGTGGTTTACTCAGATTACAATGCCGCATTGATATCGCTGACAAAGGAAGAACAAAGTAAGTTTGACTATATAAAAGGTGACAGCGAAGGGTTTGTGAATATTCCCCTTACCATTAAGAACGTATGTTTCTCCTGTTTCTTGCGGGAAGATACGGAAAAGCCAATGATTAAGATTTCGCTCCGTTCGGTCGGTACTTTCCCATGCAATCAGCTTGCAGCCGAATTTTTTAACGGAGGCGGTCATCTGAATGCTTCGGGCGGTGAATTTTTCGGAACGATAGAGGAGGCGAAAGCCGTTTTCGAACAGGCACTGGAGAAATATAAACCTTTGTTGACAGCCAAAAGCTAAGAATGGAAGGTTAAAAGTAGACAGAGAAAGGTTAAAAGTTACCAACTTTCAACTTTCCCCTTTCATCTTTCAATGAATTTGAGATACATTTGTGCAGAATATAGCTAAATAACAGATAATGAAGAAACTTGTATTTTTATTTCTCTCTTTGTTGGCAGCCGGAGGTATATTCCAGGCGTGCGACGATTCAAAGACTTACGCTGAAATGTTGGAGGACGAAAAGAATGCGGTGAATAAATTCATCAAAGATAAAAGAATCCAGATCATTTCACAGGACGAATTTGAGAAGAATGATACTGTCACCGATTTGATCCGGAACGAATACGTTGCCCTCTCCGATGGTGTATATATGCAGATTGTAGATCGTGGAAGTGCCGAGAACAAAACGGATACTTTCGCTAACAACAATGAAATCTGCGTCCGTTATATCGAAGAAGATATAATGACACGCGACACTACCTGTTTCAATGTCTTCCTCGAAGAGTGGGGAGATGCAAATCAGCTTTACACGAATCCCGCTGTATTCCGTTATGTAGCCGAAGGCAGCTATGTGTACGGTACTTTCATACAAATGGACTATTACTGGGCAAGTTATTATCAGTCAACAGCAGTACCTGCAGGCTGGCTGCTTGCACTACCTTTTGTGCGCAACTACGCTCACGTACGTTTGATCGTTCCTTCCAAGGTAGGACATTCATCAGCACAACAATACGTCAATCCATACTATTATGATATTTGGACATTCAGCAAAGCACTGAATTAACCCCCATATAAATCTTAGTTAAAAGACCTATGACTCTAATCAAATCTATCTCTGGAATCCGCGGAACTATTGGCGGAGGAGCGGGTGAGGGACTAAATCCGCTTGACATTGTAAAATTCACCTCGGCTTATGCTACTTTGATTCGTAAGACCTGTAAGGCACAAAGCAACAAAATTGTAGTGGGACGCGACGCCCGCATCTCAGGTGAAATGGTAAAAAACGTAGTTGTCGGCACACTGATGGGAATGGGCTGGGATGTTGTAGACATCGATCTGGCTTCTACCCCGACTACCGAGCTGGCTGTGACGATGGAAGGCGCCTGTGGCGGTATCATCCTGACAGCTTCTCACAACCCCAAACAGTGGAACGCACTGAAACTACTCAATGAACATGGAGAATTCCTGAATGCGGAAGAAGGCAACGAAGTACTTCGTATTGCTGAGGCTGAGGAATTCGACTATGCCGATGTAGACCACTTGGGATCTTACCGCAAAGACCTGACTTATAATCAAAAACATATCGACAGCGTACTGGCTCTCGAACTGGTAGATGTGGAAGCTATCAAGAAAGCGAATTTCCGTGTAGCTATCGACTGTGTAAACTCTGTAGGAGGTATTATCCTTCCGGAACTCCTGGAACGTCTGGGTGTGAAACATGTAGAGAAACTCTATTGTGAACCTACCGGAAACTTCCAGCATAACCCCGAACCACTTGAAAAAAACCTGGGTGACATCATGAACCTGATGAAAGGTGGAAAAGCGGATGTTGCATTCGTTGTAGACCCGGATGTTGACCGTCTGGCTATGATCTGCGAGAACGGTGTCATGTACGGTGAAGAATATACATTGGTTACTGTAGCCGATTATGTATTGAAGCATACTCCGGGCAATACGGTTTCTAATCTGAGTTCTACCCGTGCTTTGCGTGATGTAACCCGCAAATACGGTATGGAATATAGCGCCTCTGCTGTAGGAGAAGTAAATGTAGTCACCAAGATGAAAGCAACTAATGCTGTAATTGGTGGTGAAGGAAACGGTGGAGTGATCTATCCTGCCAGCCATTACGGACGTGACGCCTTGGTAGGTATCGCTTTATTCCTCAGCCATCTGGCTCACGAAGGAAAGAAGGTGAGCGAGCTTCGTGCTACTTATCCTCCTTATTTCATTGCCAAGAACCGGGTAGACCTGACACCGGAAATCGATGTGGATGCTATCCTGGCTAAAGTAAAGGAAATCTATAAGAACGAAGAAATCAATGACATCGACGGTGTGAAGATAGACTTTGCTGATAAGTGGGTGCACCTGCGCAAGAGCAACACGGAAGCGATCATCCGTGTGTACAGCGAGGCTTCGACTATGGAAGCTGCTGAAGAGATCGGTCAGAAGATTATGGATGTAATCAATGAACTAGCCAAGTAACAGCACAATTTGTTTTAAGCATAATAAAGAGAGGGAGGACTAATAAACGAGTCCTCCCTTTTTTCATGTCTTTCTGAGATACCTATTTGTTAATGTGAGGTTTGTAACCGCTGAAGGCGAAAAAAACTTTTGGTAATTTGCTACCGAAAATATACCTTTGTGCATATTATTATCTGATTACTTTCCAAAATGCTATGAGAATACGCCTGATTCTAGTTTTTATCACATTGATTTGTCCATTGATTAGCATAGCTGACAATGTAAAGGATGCCTATCTTTTCCAAAAGGTGGACTACCAGCAGGGATTGTCCAATAGCGCTGTACTTTGTCTTTTTCAGGATAATGAGGGATTGATGTGGTTTGGTACCTATGATGGGGTAAATTGTTACGATGGGAAAAGTATGGAAGTGTTTCGTTCAGACTTTTCGGAACAAAAGACGCTGAGCAATAACATTATTCATTCTATTCAGCAGGCAGACAGCAGTTGCTTATGGATAACTACACATTTGGGAGCCAATCGTTTTTCGAAGGATTCACGGCAGGTAATCTGCAATTACGAATTTGACACTGATTTCGTGATTCATTCCAACCATGCAGGTAATACATGGGCGTTGAGTTATGACTGGATTGCCTATTACAATACCCACCATCGCCGTTTTGTGCGGATTCCGATGCCCGATATTAAAATGCTGAAAGTAGATGTTCGCGCGTTTGTTACCGACGAAGGTGAATTATACCTTTTCCCTTATGAAAGCGGTGACCTGTATCGTTTCTCTTTAAACTCTTTCGATCAGGATACCTTGTCTACGCGTCTCACTACTACTCCCTCACATTTTCACTCCAAGCAGATACAGTATGTCTGCTATCAGAATGGTGTATTCTGTTTCTATGATTCGGATTATGATCTTTTTGTGTATGATATATCAAGAAAGTCTAAGATTTACATCCGTAACATTGGTGAGATGGTTCATAAATATGGGCAAATAACGGGAATTGTACCTTTCTATGAGGATATTGTTATCGCATTCCAGACGAATGGTCTGATTCGCTTGCGTCTTTCTCAAAAGTATGCAGAGGAGATTATCGATCAGAATATGCGTATCTATGGTATTTATAATGACTCCCGGCAAGGGGTACTGTGGGTAGGAACCGACGGGCAAGGAGCCATTATGTATTCCAAGAAGTATTCTATTGCCACTAATCTGATGTTAAACAGTTTCTCACCTAATTTGACCCGTCAGGTAAGGTCGATAATGACCGACAAATACGGGGGACTTTGGTTTGGAACAAAGGGAGACGGGCTGCTGCATGTGAAAAACTATCGGGACGGGGTACACGCATCCAACACAGAGGTTTACTCGCTGGATAAAAAGCAGAATGCGATGTCGTATGTCAAGCAGAACAGGGAATTTCAGGTATACTCCATGTTGGAGAGCCGTTATAGGAATGGATTCTGGGTTGGAACCGGCTCTTCGGGCTTGTGCTATTATTCTTTTGATAATGGAAAGTTGCATGAACTTTCAAATAGGGAAACAGGAACTGGAGGAGAAGTGGCAGAAGTGCATTCCATCTTTGAGGAAAGTGACAGTGTCCTTTATCTGGCGACTTCGGGTAAAGGTTTTTATAAAGTAATAGTAGATAACAGTAAGCAGGACGTTCAAATCAAATCGTGGAAGAATTATCGTTTTTACCATGAGCAACAAGAGCTTAACCTCTTTTATAGTATGGTGCCACAAGGAGATTCCCTGTTGTGGCTGGGAAGCAGGCAAAAGGGATTGATACGTTTTGACCGGAAAACGGAAGAGTATCAGATCTATTCCCTGAATGAGATTCTGCATAAATCTGTTGACGATATTCTCTGTTTGCACTGGCATGGAGAGCAATTGTATGTGGGCACTACCTCCGGCTTGGTGCGCGTTACTTTTAAAGAACGCAAACTGGAAGCGGATTATATCGGTCGTGAACAAGGGTTGCTTAATGACATGATTCATAGTATTCTGGAAGATGCCAACGGGCTGCTGTGGCTGGGTACGAATCGCGGACTGATCAAATTCAATCCGGAAAATTCATTTTCTCATGCCTATTATTACAGCGGAGGCATTCAGATAGGAGAGTTTAGCGATGATGCATATTACCGTTGTCCATATACCGGTTGTCTTTTCTTCGGAGGAATCGACGGATTGCTCTACCTTGATAAGAAGGTGTCGGCAGCACCGGAATATTATCCGGAAATATTATTGCGTAAGCTGATCATAGAAAAGACATTTGTCAATTTGCAAGACCATTATTTGCCGGACAGGAAAGGGCTGCGGATGCAGGGAGCCAATCTTTCGTTTTCTTTATTCTTTGTTGTACCTGATTATGCCAGTGGTGGCGATGTGGAATACTCGTATATGCTCGAAGGTTATGATAAGGACTGGGGAGCTTTCAGCAGTGTGAATGAAGCATCCTATTTCAGCGTCCCGTCCGGAGATTATCTGTTTAAGGTTCGCTATAAGAAAGATGTGTTTGCTACAGAATACAAGACCTTCACGATTCCCGTACACATTCTGCCCCCTTGGTATCGCACAGTGTATGCGTACATTGTTTATATACTATTGGGTATCGTATTGGTAATGTATGTGATTCATCTTTTCCGCAAGTATTTTCGTCATGAACGGATGATGAAGAAACTGCTGGAGTCGGAAAATCGAAATATATCTCTGGCGGCGGATAGTTATCAGGCGCGTGAGGTGCTCAATACTTGTACTCTCATTTATCAGGCTTGTGATCAGCTAAACGACAAGAATATCTCCTCTGAAGGACATGCAGAGAAAATAGGTCAGATTCGTGAATCCGTGATGTCCTTGCTCTTTGGGTGTGGGTTGGGTGATGAATGTTTCCGTTTGTTGTCGTCGCTGCATTTTTCGGTTTCGGGGCGTTTGTCTCTTTTGAAGATGGCGGAAGAGGTGCTTCAAGTACTTGAAAAAGAAGGCCATGATGTCTCTTCGATACAGTTAGACATTCCGGAAAATTTCACTTATCCCGCCTATAAGAATGCGTTACGTTGTATCCTTTATTTCAGTTACCTTTATATTTCCAGTTGTAAGACAGAGAAGGTATCGGTGACGGTGACAGAAGAAGCAGGTTGTATGATGCTGACATTTGTTTCTCCGGATGAAACAGTGAAAGGATTGAAGGATGTATTGTCCGGAGAAGAACTCTTGTCTATCAGGGCGAAAGATTCGGATGATATGTTCAGGATACGGACCATGCAACGTTTCGTGTTTTCTGCATTGAAGCAGCAGAATAGTGTGATGCGCTATATAACCCCTGTAGGGCAGGATAATCAGTTGACTATCACATTTGATCCGGTTGTTGTGGCAGAGCAGAATGAAGTGAGAAAAACAGTTTTGTTGTTGGAAGACAGGGAAGAGATCGTCTGGTTGATCAGTGCGTTACTTTCCGATGAGTATGAAGTCCGTTCAGTGCGGAGTGTGCAGTTGGCATTTGACGAGATGCATAAGTCCGCACCGACTTTATTTCTGGTGGATATGCTTATGTATGCCGATGCGGAAAGTACTTTTATAAAGTATGTCAATAAGAATCGTTCTATGTTGTCGAGGACAGCGTTTATTCCGATGTTGACATGGAAAGTCAGTGCGTCTATGCAGCGGGAGTTGATTCTATGGGCAGATTCTTATATTGTTCTTCCTTATGATATACCATTCCTGAAAGAAACGATCCATAAAGTGATTTATGGCAAGCGGGAAGCCAGACAGATTTATATGGAAGACCTGGAAGGCTGGGCAGATTCTATTGTTTGTACCACTACGGAGCAGGCGGATTTTGTCAGGAAGTTCTTGCAGGTCATGGAGCAGAATCTGGATCGTGAAGATTTGGGCTCCACGTTTGTGGCAGAACAAATGTTGATGAGTTCCCGTCAGTTCTACCGGAAGTTTAAGGAGATTTCGGGTATGTCACCCAGCGATTTGATTAAAGATTACCGGATGGAGAAGGCCGCCCGTTTGTTGCAGAACGAGGAACTGTCTATTCAGGATGTAATTTCCGATGTAGGTATATCCAGTCGTGCTTACTTCTACAAAGAGTTTACCCGTAAGTTTGGCGTAACTCCTAAGGTATATAGAGAGAAGCTTTTAGGGAATGACACTCATAAAAATCAGGAGTGAACAGCCAGGAAGCGGTCTGGTATTAGTTGCCAAGAAATAAATTCCCATGCTGATCTGTGCTGCTTTTTAAGGTTGGTCTCCTTTGTACTCTCTTTTGTTTTCCATTATTTATTATTCTGATATATAGGGTATTATCCAGTACTCTATTTTACCATCTGTACTTTAAACAGACATTTTTTCTCTTCTCTGTTTTTTGGCGCACAGGAGTATCTCATTTCTTTGGTTATTCCTTTAATTTGCGTCAACGTATTAAACGTATTTGGTAACCTTATTATTATTAATTAAAAACAAGTAGTATGAATTTGTTTGGAATGAAAAAACATCGCATCAGGTCATTATGGCTACTGCTATTGTTACTTACGTGTAGTGTAACAGTATGGGCGCAAGGAAGTTCCGTCACAGGCCGTGTCTCTGATGAAAAAGGAGAACTGCTCATAGGGGTGAGTGTTCAGGAAAAAGGTACAACGAATGGTACCATTACCGATATGAATGGTCAGTATACCTTGAAGCTTTCAACAGGGAATCCTATTCTGCTCATATCTTATATAGGATATAAGCCGCAAGAGGTAAAGGTAGCAAAGCAAAAAATCGTAGATGTCGTTTTGGTGGAAGATGTGTCGTCACTGGATGAAGTGGTAGTAGTGGGTTACGGCAATCAGCGTAAAGTATCCGTGGTAGGCGCTCAGTCTACGATGGATGTGAAAGACATTAAGATGCCTGCTGCAAGTCTGTCTTCTGCTATTTCCGGACGCATTGCCGGGGTGGTTGCCGTTCAGCGTAGCGGCGAACCCGGTCACGATGAATCGGATATCTGGATTCGTGGTTTATCTTCCTTGCTCGGACAGAGTTCCAGTCCCCTTGTGCTCGTTGATGGGGTAGAACGTAGTTTCAACAATATCGACCCTGAAGATATCGAATCGTTTACAGTGCTGAAAGACGCTTCCGCAACTGCAGTATATGGTGTACGTGGTGCCAACGGAGTCGTGATTGTGAAAACCAAACCCGGTAAAGTAGGCAAACCGCAGTTTAGTGTGGACTATTACGAAAGTTTTACCCGCCTGACCAAGAAAGTAGATATGGCAGATGCCTACACTTACATGGATGCACGCAACGAGGCGCAGATGAATACAAGCGGTACACTTAAATATTCGGCTGCTTATATTGAAGCGACAAAGAAGGCCAACGGTTTATTGCCGAATGACAATCCCCGATTGTATAATCCTTACCTGTATCCGGCCATCGACTGGGCAGATAACCTGTTCAATGACTGGGGACACAACCGTCGCGGGAATATTAATATCCGTGGTGGTGTACCTAATGCAAACTATTATGCTTCATTGAGTTACTACGGAGAAACCGGTATGACCCGCAACTTCAAGCTGGAGAACTACAATACTCAGATGAAGTATGACCGTTATAACTTCACCTCCAACCTGAATCTGAAGCCGACTTCCAAGACGACGGTTGATCTGGGTTTTTCCGGTTATCTGGGACAGGGACACTATCCGCAGAGCAGCACCAGTTCGCTGTACGCAGCCTGTATGGATGTGAATCCGGTTATTTATCCTTTGTTGCTGCCCAACGGTACCGTGTCCGGTATCAACTCACAGCAAAAGTTCAACCCTTACGGTCTGCTGGCTCGCGGAGGTTATTATGATGAATTTTCCAGCCAGTTAAATTCTAATATCCGCGTGAAGCAGGACTTGGATTTCTGGAAGTGGAGCAAAGGACTTTCCGCTTCTGCCATGGTAGCTTTCGATACTTACAATTCACGTAAGAGAAAGTATAACCGGAATGAACCGATGTACACCTTTGCCGGTAAAACGGATGAAAACGGAATCTGGATAGAAGACACCTTGTTTGATGAAGAAACAGGCGATTACCTCTACTCGGTGCTGAAAGAAGCGGATGGTAGCCTGTCACTTCAGACACCGGAGCAATGGAGCAGCCGCACGGTGTATACAGAAGCATCCTTGAACTATGATCGTAGTTTCGGTGCTCATCGGGTAGGAGGTCTGTTGCTTTACAATCAGAAAGTATATTGGGATTTGAATGCGACGGATGTCATTGGCGGTATGCCTTACAAGCAACGCGGTTTTGCCGGACGTGCTACTTATTCATGGAACGACCGTTACTTCGCAGAATTCAATCTCGGTATCAATGGTTCGGAGAACTTCAGTCCGGGCAAGCGTTATGGTGTCTTCCCTGCTTTTGGTCTGGGATGGGCAGTCTCCAATGAATCTTTCTGGAATCCGGTCCGCAAATACATTTCCTTCCTCAAATTCCGCTATACGGACGGATGGGTCGGCAGTGATACCGCAACAGGCAGACGCTTCATGTATCAGGGGGTGTTCACCGGTCTGACAGGAACCATGTTCGGAACCAATTATACAAGTGCCAACGGTTATGGAGAAGAAAAGTATGGTGTGAATGTCACTTGGTCTAAATCCAGAAAGCAAGACTTGGGTATCGATATCAAGTTCCTGAATGATAATCTGTCCTTTGTAGTCGACTTTTTCAAGGAACGTCGCGACAACATCTTCCTGCAACGCAGTACAATCCCCAGCTACGCCGGATGGATCGAAAACCCTTATGCTAATCTGGGTGTCGTAGAAAATAAAGGTATAGAGCTGGCGATGGACTATACACAACGGCTGGGTAAGAAGACATTCCTTACGGTACGTGGCAATCTGACTTTCAATAAAGACAAGATTATAGAGAACGACGAACCGCCGGTAGACTATCCTTGGATGGAGACACGCGGTACGAATGTAAATGCGACTTGGGGATTCATAGCCGATGGGCTCTTTACCAGTCAGGCGGAGATTGAAGACCATGCTACCCAGTTCGGGACAGTACATGTAGGCGATATCAAATACCGTGACTTGAACGGAGACGGGGTGATCGACAACTATGACAAGACCGTCATCGGACGCGGTGATGTCCCCAGAATCTATTACGGATTCGGTGCTGACCTACAGATCGGAGACTTTTCTATCAGCGCCCTGTTTCAGGGAACCGGACAGGCCGACCGCTATCTGGACGGCATTTGTATCAAGCCTTTCTGGGATGACGAAGGCCGTGACAATGTCTTTGCCAACATCCACGACCGCTGGAGTCCCGACGATCCGACCAATCAAGATGTGTTCTATCCGCGCATGTATGTCGGCAGTGACGCCAACACGAATAATGTTCAGAAAAGTTCGTGGTGGGTGAAAGACGTCAGCTTCCTGCGTCTGAAGCAACTGAACATATCCTATAATATACCGAAAAAGCTGCTGGACAGATGTTTCCTCAAAAGTGCAAGCGTCTACCTCATGGGTACGAATCTGCTTACCTTCTCTAACTTCAAGCTGTGGGATCCGGAGCTGAACTCAAGTAATGGAACAGCTTATCCGAATGTATCCAGCTATTCGGTCGGAGTCAAGTTTAGTTTTTAACCCTAAAGTCAAATAATCGTTATGAAGAATAGAATAAAACAATACCTGTTGGCTGCATCGATGTGTGTCGGACTGACTGCTTGCAGTGATTTCTTTGAACCGATTCCCGGTGTGCAGTTTGGACTGGACGAAACGTTTGCCTCCAAGCAAAGGACGGAAGAATATCTGAACAATGTATACAGCTACGTGCGTGAAGTGACAGATGCCATTCATCCGAACACCTACGGAGGTATCTTTACGGAAGCATCGTTGGACGGAGCAAACCGCTGGAACAAAACGTATGCGGAATGGACCAACGGCTCCTTTAACTCCGCTTCAGCTCAGGCAAGTGAATACTTTTCAAAGTACTATCAGGCAATAGCCAAAGCAAGTACGTTCATCCAGAACGTAGATAAATGTACAGAAGCCGCCGCCTCTACACGTGGAAAGTGGAAATCGGAAGCACGTGCATTGCGGGCATACTATTATTTTGAATTGCTGCGCCTTTACGGTCCCATTCCGTTGATTGGCGAAGATCCCATTCCTTTGGACGCTTCCTTGGAAGAACTGATTAAAGAACGTAATTCGGTAGATGAATGCGTAAACTTCATTGCTACGGAATTGCAGAGCGCCATTGATTCCGGCGATTTGCTCCAGAGAGCCGGAAAGGCAAACCTGGGACGTATGGATGTCGCCACTTGTATGGCACTCAAGGCAAAGCTGTACCTCTATTGGGCAAGTCCGCTTTTCAACGGAAATACGGATCAGGCGTCAGTCAAGAATAAAGACGGCAAACAACTTTTCCCTCAGACCGAAGATAACTCCAAATGGGCTCAGGCACGCGATGCATATGAACGGTTTATGACCTTCGCAACCGGACAGGGATACAAGCTGACCGAGGTCTATACGAATGGAAAACTAGACCCTTATGCTTCGTGCAGGGCTGCGGGCGAGTTTTTCACCACAACCTGGGAAGCTGTTGATGAACTGATTTTTGTGAAACTGAGAGATTTGTACGACTATACCTACTGGGTATGCCCTAAGTTTACCGACTTCCAGGATACCGATGTGACTGGCGGCGGTGGCTATTATACAACACAGGAAACGGTAGACCTGTTCTTTACGAAAGACGGACTGACCATCGAAGAAGATCCCGGCTATGACAAATTCGAGGGCATACCGAGCGCCAACAACTTCACATCCGGAAGATATTATGACCCCAATAACCCTTCCCGTCTTTACTTTGACGCCGATAAGTCCAAAGTGCTGAAACAGTGGAAAGACCGTGAACCGCGCTTTTATGTGAATATTACCTATAGCGGCTCTATCTGGCTGAACGAAGGTAAGTACAATGAGGAAATGCGCACAGACTTCACCAACGGTGCAAACGGAACCTGCGGCAAGTCCAAAGCCTCCGGCGACTGTCCGGATTCGGGATACTTGATCCGTCGGGGTGCGAAAGCTTCTAACAACAACGGCTCGAAACACTTCTCTCCGGTACTTCGTCTGGCAGATATGTATTTGGGATATGCCGAAGCACTTTGTATGTGCAGCGATCTCGACAATGCCCTGACTTATCTGAATAAAATCCGTGTCCGTGCAGGCATCCCCGAATATACATTTACCGCAACAGCCGGCAAAATAACCTGTCCGAAGACACAGACCGATCTGCTGAACCGTATCCGCCGCGAACGTTTGGTTGAACTAGTCTTCGAATGGAACCGCTATTTCGATGTGCGTCGCTGGAAAGTGGCGGAAGGACAGAATGATCCCGAACATTGGATCTATCCGGCATATCACACCGGAGGCGAAGGAGGCAAAGTATACGGTATGAATATGGACAAGGATTATCCGGCATTCTTCGAAAGGACCTCTTTTGAGACTCGTGTAGCATTTACGAAAAAGCAATATTTCATGCCGATACCTTATGATGACCTCCGTCGTATCCCGTCACTGGTACAAAACTTAGGATGGTAATACGATATTCGAACAATAACGCTTAAACAAGAAGATTATGAAACATTGGAAAGATATAGCTTTCGGGTTGTTTGTCTCACTGACACTGGCTGCCTGCTACGGTGAGGAAGACAGCTTCGCAACTCCTGACATCTATAAAGATTATCAGCCTGTACTGAAAGACGGGAATACCGTAGCCGGATATGCGGCTGCCCCTCTCAAAGAGGCGAAATATGATGAGGTGCTGAATGAACTTTACCTCACGTGGGACGGCAGTAACTCTGGCTGGGAAAAGAGAGATGAATATGTGGGAGTGGAAGTAGAATTCAACTCCCTGCTCTCCGGCAAAAAGATAAAGCGCGTCATGATCCCGAATGTCGGTGATTTTGGCAACCTGACTGTGAAAAGGCGGGATTATGGCAACGAGCCGACCACTCTGCGTCTGAGTAAATATCGTACAGTAGTGGTTACAGACCGTTACGGTGTAGAGGAACTTCGTTTCCGTTCTATCTACAAAGATGCCGACGGTGCCCGGCAGACAAGTGACTGGACGAATCTGAGCGATCAGGCGGATAAGTATGAACTTCAAGTGGATATGAACTATGCTGCCTGGCAGTATTTTAAAACCAGCCAGGCGACACAAGTTCAGATTTCCTTTGAGAGTGATTCGGAGATACGTCCCGTTTCTGCATTGTATAATCTGATAGGTAACGGAGATGAGGCTGCTACTCAGGAAGAGTTCCGGAAATGGTATTATATGGATTGTGCGGCTATGTCATTCGACCCCTATAATCTGGCTTTCGACCCTTACAGCAAACTGCGTGTCTTTATCAAGAAAGACCAGACCGGAGGAGCGTATGCGATAGATTACCCCACCCATAACGAAGGAAGAGGTATTGTTTATCCGGCTTCGGAAAGCAATCCGAACGATGCGTGGTGGAAACTGCCGGACATGCAGCATGTGTTTATGCACGAGATGGGACACTGCGTGCAGTGGATGCCCAAACAAGGAAAATATATCATGGAAGGTGTGCAGGATTGTGACCGGCAGGGATATCAGGAAGGATGGCCGGACGCTGTGAAAGTAGCGAGCAAAGGATATATTCTGGCTACGCAAAAAGAAGAATATCAGGCTGCTATCGCCAAGTCTTACCGGAATCCGCAGAGTGATAAATACTTTGTCTGGCAGGTTGACTATAATACTTCCGGTGCTTTTATGAGTTGGCTGCGTCTTTATAATGGCGACTTCGTACGTATGTTGCCGTGGACGGTGCTGATGGACGAACTGACCAACCAGTGGAGCCTGGAGGATGCGGTGAAGTATATCCTGAAGGAGAGCTACCCGGACCTTACGATGGAAGAACTCTGGAACGAATACAAGACAGAGGTGGAAGTGTTCCTGCAAAATAACTAATAGAGCAACCTTTAAAAAACAACTATGATGAAGAAAGTATTATTTGCATTAGCTGTGCTGTGCACGAGCTTTTGGAGTTGCAATACCTTGGATTTGAATGACGTGGGCTACGGAGATGGTGACCGTCTGAAGGCTTCCTCCGTTAAAGAAATATTGTATGGCACAGCTGATGGCTGTTGGAAAGCTGACTATCAGGGGCACGAGTTTTACTTCCAGTTTCATGAAGACGGAACAGTGACACTGGATTCGGACTTTCTGGAGATGGCGGTAGAAGGAAAAACATCATTCTCTGCCAAAGGCAAGGAAGTGGCACTGGATATTGAGAATTGCGATGTCCATCTGCAAAACCTGGGTAGTGAATTTGCAGATACCAAGTTTGTCGTATCAGAGATTCCGGCAGAAGGAGAGGCGCCACAACTGAACTTATACGGTGAATCTACCGGCAATACCATTGAACTGCAGCCGACTACACAGGCATACATCGATGGTAAAGTTGCTTCAAAAGCGGACTTTACCGAACTCTTTGAGAAAAACTTATTGGATAATCAGTCCATCTGTGACGCTTCCGGCAATTTTATCGGTTATTATGGCTTGGTACTGAATGGTGTCAATGATCTTTCTGTCAAGGTAATAACGATTGAAAACAAGGATGGAAGCGATGCGAACGGCCATACGCAATATTATGAATCTAAACTGACGAAAGAAGGGCAAATCTTCAAACTGGACACGCCGGTAGAACAGATTAAATCGGTGAACGGAGCCACTTATGCCTTCAAAGCCATTGATTGCACCGGTGATGCGGTGGCGGTAGACGGTATGTCAAATGTAACCCTGACCTCCAACAAGGGAGCGGTCAATGACTTCGACTATGTGACTTCCGGAGGAAAATTCACACTCGGAAAAGCGCAGGATCATGGTGCCGCTTGCGATGAAATATGGGCGGGAACAGGCGGACAGGCTACAAGCTCCGGTGGAACAATCGCCGATATAAATGCCATGAGCTATGATTTCGGATGGAGTGGAAGCGCGAAGCAAAGACCGCTCGTTATCTGGACATGGTGGTTTGCAAACCTCGCTTTCCCGAGCAGTGAAGAAGGAGCAAGCATCCTGATGAATAATTCCGATAAAGACCGTGTCTTGTTTAAGAACATATCCGGCAGCGGACAGACTTGCGGCGGCGGTACTCTTAACGCGACTGAAGTAGCTGAGATAAATGCCTACTGTAAAGACCTGATAGATACCTGGTTCAATGAGAAAGGGCTTTTTGTTGTTCGTCACGACCGTCAGAGTGCAGGAGATAAATTCTACATCTATCTTTTGTGTCCCGATACGGAAGCCACTTCGAAAGGTGGAATGTGGATGAAGTATCAGAGAGACTGAGAATGAATGTGAATAAGATAGTATAAGCTAATGATGCTAACGTACTTAACTAATTAATAATTAATAAATGAATAGATGATGAAAAGACTGTTTTTACTGATGATCCTGGGTGTAACTTCGGTGTTATGCCTGAATGCTCAAACTAAGTCGTTGCACCAGCTGCAACAGGAATTCGTTGATTTACGCTGTGGTATGTTCATTCATTTCAACATGCCGACCTTCTTTAATGAGGACTGGCCGGACCCGGATGCTGCTCCCGAGCTTTTCAACCCTGTCAGGATGGACTGCAAACAATGGGCAAAAGCGGCAAAATCAGCCAACATGACCTACGGATGTCTGACAACGAAACATCATAGCGGTTTCTGTATATGGGATACTAAAACGACCGATTATAGTGTAATGAGCAGCCCGTTCAAACGTGACGTGGTAAAAGAATATGCCGACGCATTCCGTGCCGAAGGGATGAAAGTGATGCTCTATTATTCGATCCTCGATACGCATGCCCGGCTGCGTCCCAAGTGTATAACTCCGCAGCATATCGAAATGATCAAGGAGCAACTTCGCGAACTGTTGACCAACTATGGTGAAATAACAGCTTTGATCATTGACGGTTGGGATGCCCCGTGGTCACGTATCTCTTACGATGACGTACCTTTTGAAGATATTTATCGTCTGGTCAAATCAATCCAGCCCAACTGTCTGGTGATGGATTTGAATGCAGCGAAATATCCTGCCGAGGCTTTGTTTTACACGGACATCAAGTCTTACGAACAAGGAGCCGGACAGCATATCTCGAAAGATACCAACCGTCTGCCTGCCTTGTCTTGCCTGCCGTTACAGCAGAACTGGTTCTGGAAAGAAAGTTTCCCGACTACCCCTGTGAAGTCTCCGGCACAAATGGTCAATGATAATATCATCCCGATGGGCAAATCCTACTGTAACTTTATCCTGAACGTAGCTCCCAACAGAGACGGCTTGATGGATGCCAACGCCTTGAAAGCTCTGAAGGAAATAGGTAAACTGTGGAAGAACGACGGTCGTGTAGCAACGGTTCCCGAAGCGGATGCTCCTATTATATCTTCCAACATTGCCAAATATCAGCCTGCCGAAGGTACATGGAGCAGTGACTATGCTATCATGGACTTTGCCAATGACGATGATTTCGGGACCTGCTGGAATTCTAATCCTGAAGTGAAAGTGCCCTGGTATTCGGTTACTTTTGAGCGCGAGAAATCTTTCAATATGGTGGTTATTACGGATCGTAACAATGACCGTTTGCAGGAATACCGTCTGGAATACCGTGCGGGTGGTACATGGAAACCCCTTTACGAAGGTAAGGCTCCTACCGGTCTGCGTGTGAAAATCCACCGTTTCGATACGGTTTGGGGAGATGCGGTACGAATGACTGTCTTAAACTCTAATGGTACTACCTCCATTGCAGAGTTCGGGGTATATTGTGAGAGAAGATGATGAATTTATCTTAGAGTTAAATCATTGATTTTATATAGAATCACCATCAGGTAAAGTCGTGTTTTTTGATGGTGATTCTATTTCATCCAACTCTTTATCGTACGTCCGTACTTCCCTTTTTGTGGGAATTGCGTGTAGAATAATATTTGGATTTAGGCCAAACATTTGTATCAGCTTTCTAATGGTCTATCCGATGGCTTTTGTTACTTTTCTTACTTATTAATGTCTCATTTATATTATATTTAGTATATTTGTTCCCGCTTTATCTAATAAGACATGAACAATAACACTTGCTATTAATATAATGAGAAGATGTCTGATATTATGCCTTTTTACATTTATTGGTTCGTTGGTCTGTTGGGCTGATGCGGGTAAAGATGCTTATCTTTTTCGGAAAGTCGATTATCAACAAGGGCTTTCTAATAGTGCTGTGCTTTGCCTCTATCAGGATAAAGCAGGGCTGATGTGGTTTGGCACTTATGATGGCGTGAATTGTTATGATGGGAAAGGTATCGAGGTCTTTCGTTCTGATTTCTCAATGAAAAAGACGTTGAGTAACAATGTCATTCATTCTATTCAGCAGGCAGATAGCAGTTGTTTGTGGATTACTACACATTTGGGAGTTAATCGTTTTTCGCAAGATTCGCGTCAGGTAGTGGGATATTATGATTTTACAGGTGATTATTATCTGCATTCCAATCCGAAAGGAGATACTTGGGTAGTAAGCGATGAAGGAATCTTTTATTATAATACTTATCATAAAAAGTTTGTCCATCTCAAAAATATAGAGACTCCTGTCGAGAATATGGATCAGCGTGCTTTTGTCACGGATGATGGTGTCTTATGGACTTTTCCACGGAATACAGGTAGTCTGATTCAATGTTCATTAGATGGCTTTGACCGGGATACATTGTCTGTCCATCCTACTGTTTCATCTTCTGATTTTCATGCAAAACCTATCGATAATGTATTTTATCAGAATGGCATTCTCTGTTTTGTGGATGCAGAGCGGGATCTTTATGTATATGATATTTCCAGAAGGTCTAAAATCTATATTCGTAACCTTTCTTCGTTGGTGCAACGATATGGGAAAGTTGTGGGAATTGTTCCTTTTTATGAAGACATTATAATTGCTTTTCAAACCAATGGTTTAGTACGTTTGCGCACCTCGAAAAAATATGAAGAAGAAGTGGTGGACCGTAATGTACGTATATATGATATTTTCCGCGATCCTCATCAGAATATTCTTTGGGTAGCTTCTGATGGGCAGGGAGCTGTCATGTACGCTAAGAAGTACTCGATAGCCACTAATCTGATGCTTAGCAAACTATCATCCAATCTAAGTCGGCAGGTACGTTCTGTCATGACAGACAAATATGGCGGATTATGGTTTGGTACGAAAGGAGATGGACTTTTGCATGTACATGATTATGAAGGTGGTATGGATGCTTCTGCTACTACAGTTTACTCTCCAGTAGGCAGGCAGGATGCCTCATCTTATACCCGTTGGAATAGAGAGTTTCAAGCATACTCATTAAAACAAAGCCGTTATATGGATGGCTTTTGGGTAGGATCGGGTAATCCCGGACTGTTTTATTATTCTTTTGCAGATAAAGCCTTGCATTGTGTTGAGGATAAGTCTGCAGATCCTGTTATCGAAATACATGATATCTATGAAGAGAATGACAGCGTACTCTATGCGGTTACGGCTGGGGTCGGATTTCGTAAATTGATATTGGAGAGGAAACAAGGGGAGATTCACCTCAAATCGCAAAAGCGTTATCATTTCTTTTATGAACAAAAAGAGATAACCATGTTTTATCCTATGTTAGCTGAAGGAGATTCCATTCTTTGGTTGGGAAGCCGGGAAAAAGGGTTAATTCGATTTGATAAACAGACAGAAGAATATAAAGTCATTTCTTTGAAAGAAATATTGCATAAATCTGTTGATGATGTACTTAGCCTGCATCGTGCTAAAGATGGTAGGATGTATGTAGGAACAACATCGGGACTAGTGTGTTTGACCTTTAATAAGGAACAAATCAGTGCCTCCTATATCGGTAGAGAACAAGGGTTGCTTAATGATATGATTCATGGCATATTGGAGGATGCAAATGGTTTTTTATGGCTTGGCACTAATCGTGGACTTATTAAATATAATCCCAAAAACACTTCTTCGCATGCTTATTATTATGCCGCCGGTGTGCAGGTGGGCGAGTTTAGTGATGATGCCTATTATCAATGTCCTTATACCGGACGTCTTTTCTTTGGAGGCATTGACGGTTTGCTTTATCTGGATAAGGAAGTGGCGACAGCTCCGGAATTCTATCCGAACATATTATTGCGTAAGCTAATGATTGGACGTAAGGAGGTTAATCTGGGGGATTATTATACCGATGGTGGCAAAGCGTTAAGTTTTAAAGGAGCGAAGGCTTCTTTTTCCCTTTCTTTTGTTGTTCCAGACTTTCTTACTGGAGGTGATGTGGAGTACTCCTATATGCTGGACGGATTTGATAAAGACTGGACCTCGTTTAGTAGTATAAATGAAGCATCGTATCTAGAAATACCTTCGGGTAGCTATGTTTTAAAGGTCCGTTATAAGAAAGATGTATTTAATACGGAATATAAGGTATTTTCTATCCCTTTGTACATTCTTCCGCCTTGGTATCTTTCTACGGTAGCCTATGTCATTTACTTGCTGTTTTTCATATTAATAGCCGGTTATCTGATTCATTTATTAAGAAAATATTTTCTCCAGAAGCGTATGATGCAGCGGCTGTTGACAGCAGAAAGCAATGAAGCTCTACCGGAGTCCGCCAGTCTTAATCGTGAGTTACTGAATCGTTTTACGTCCATTTATCGCTCTTGTGATCAGTTGCGTGCGGAAAATCTCCCTTATGAACAGCGTCTCAGAATTATGGAGCAGGTACACGAGACGGTTATTGCAACTCTTTTCCGTTCGGGAACTTTGGCTGTAGAGGAACTTAAGTCATTTTTCCCTACGGAATATGCGATTACTGGTTGTATGTGCATGAAAGAGCTCTCTATAGAAGTCTTGCATGTGTTGGAAGGACAGGGCGTTGATATATCTTCTGTAAAACTTGCTATACCAGAACACTTTGTTTATCCTGTTTATAAGAATGCTTTACGCTGTATGCTCTATTGGTGTTACCTTTATATTGGCGGAGTAAAACATAAGTCGGATATTGTAGTGGATGTGAAGGAAGAGGAAGGACGGATGTTGTTGCAGTTCTCTGCTGTAGATGATACTCTGAAGGAATTATATAAGCAACTTTCCGGTTCGGAAGAAGAGGGAAGAAGAGATAGTAAGGAAACAGAAGAGGCGATAACTACCCGCCAATTACTGTTTTCTGTGCAAGCGGCTTTGAGACAGCTAAATGTTACGCTTCACTATGCCGACAGAGAAAAGGATCATTTATTGACGTTAGCCTTTGAACCGGCTATCATCAAGGAGACTGAAGAGCATGGGAAGAAAACGGTTCTTCTGCTGGAGGATAGGGATGAAATGGTATGGCTGATAAGTGATCTCTTAGCAGATGAATTTGTTGTTTGTCCGGTGAAAAGTGTACAACTTGCATTTGAAGAAATACGTAGATCGGCTCCTGCTTTGTTACTAGTTGATATGTTGATGTATGCAAAAGCAGAGAGTGACTTCCTGGAATATGTGAATAAGAATCGTACTCAACTTTCGAAAACGGCATTTATTCCAATGTTAAGTTGGAAAGTAAGTTCGTCCATTCAGCGCGAATTGATTATGTGGGCTGATTCATATATTGTACTTCCTTATGATATTATATTTTTGAAAGAAGCCGTCAATAAAGCTATTTACGGTACTCGGGAGGCAAAGCAGATTTATATGGAAGAGCTTGGTGACTGGGCCGGACGCATTGTTTGTACTACAGAAGAACAGGCGGACTTTATCCGGAAACTGTTGCAAGTGATAGAACAAAATCTTGACCAGGAAGAATTGGGATCAACCTTAATTGCCGACCGTATGGCGATGAGTCCGCGTCAATTCTATCGCAAGTTTAAAGAAATATCCAATGCGGCTCCCAGTGACTTGATAAAGAGTTATCGGATGGAGAAGGCTGCACGATTGTTGCAGAATGAAGAACTTTCTATTCAGGATGTTATCGCTGAAGTTGGTATTTCCAGCCGTTCCTATTTTTATAAAGAGTTTACCCGCCGATTCGGAATGACGCCGAAAGATTATCGGGAGCAACTCCGATAATGCTATCCCCACTATCTTATTCTTTACTAATTGAGTTTTATGGATGTATTACCCGAATCCTTAGATCAGTAATTCCGGATAATTAAGTCTTTCGAGGTCCTTATTTATTCGTTCCACTATAGTTGGGCGCAAGAGGAACTATAGTGCTTCTTGCGTCCAACTATAGTGGAACGAAAGGGAAACTACAGTAGAACGAATGAATTTGGACTGATAAGAAATTAGTTTTTCAAAGTCTTTCGGTTAATGATTCGGGATTCCTTCATTCCTTCTGTTCTTTGGTCGTTTGGGGTGACAGATATATTTGAATTCATGTCTGTATAGATTTTATTTATTACTGCTTACGAATAAACTTTTTAATAAAAGTGGCGAAAAGGCGGCTATTATAACTTGATACAATGTGCGCAAACTTGTGCTCTGTTTGTGCGTGAATGAATGCTATGTGTTGATATATAGATGTTTATAATGTGCTTTATTTCTCCTTTCTGTTCTATAAATGAGCATTTTCATTTTGACATAATTTTGTCACTTCTGCGGAATATTCTTAATATTAAAAGTTTTTAATTTGCTTCCGCTTATAAGAATTATATAGGCGATTGATAACCTTAGTATTAATTAAAAAAAACAAAGTAACATGAATTTGTTTGAAATGGAAAAACATCACACAAAGACATTGTGGCTATTGGCATTACTGCTAACATTTAGTACAGTAGTGTGGGCACAAGGTACTCCTGTAACAGGGCGTGTGTCTGATGAAAAAGGCGAATTGCTCATTGGAGTGAGCGTTCAGGAAAAAGGTACTACGAATGGTACCATAACAGACACCAATGGTCAGTATAATCTGAAACTGACGAGTAACAATCCCATTCTTATCGTATCCTATATAGGATATAAATCACAAGAGGTAAAAGTAGGCAAACAGAAAGTGCTGGACGTAATTCTTGCAGAAGATGTATCGTCACTGGACGAAGTGGTAGTTGTGGCTTACGGACATCAACGTAAAGTATCGGTAGTAGGTGCGCAGTCATCTATGAAAATAGAAGATATAAAGATGCCGACAGCTAATTTATCTTCTGCTATTGCTGGACGTTTGCCGGGTGTAGTAGCTGTGCAACGTTCAGGAGAACCGGGGCATGATGATTCCGATCTTTGGATCCGTGGTATTTCTACACTGGCGGGTCAGAACTCTAAACCACTGGTATTGGTGGATGGTGTGGAACGTAGTTTCAATAATATCGACCCTGAAGATATTGAGTCGTTTACGGTGCTGAAAGATGCTTCTGCCACAGCTGTATATGGAGTACGCGGTGCTAATGGTGTAATTCTGATTAAAACCAAACCGGGTAAGGTGGGCAAGCCGCAATTCTCAGTAGACTACTATGAAGGTTTTGTGACATTGACAAAGAAACCTGAAATGGCGGATGCCTTTACGTATATGGATGCTGCCAATGAAGCGTATATGGATACTAGAGGCAGTATGTTATATTCTCCTCAATATATTGAGGCTACGAAGAAAGCCCATGGATTACTACCGAATGATAATCCACTGATGTTCAATCCTTATTTGTATCCGAACGTTGATTGGATGAACGAATTATTCAATGACTGGGGACATAATCGTCGTGTAAATGTAAGTGTGCGTGGTGGGGTACCTAATGCCACTTACTACGTTTCATTGAGTTATTATAATGAAAAAGGTCTGACACGTACCGCTGAAATGGAGAACTATGATGCTAACATCCGTTACGACCGCTACAATTATACCGCTAATTTGAACTTGAAGCCAACAGAAACGACTACTATTGATTTGGGCTTCAATGGTTTCCTTTCTATGGGTAACTATCCGCAGCAATCTACCAGTGACTTGTTTGCGTCAGCTATGGAGATTAATCCGGTCTATTTGCCGTTAATGATGCCTGATGGTTCTGTACCAGGTATCTCTACCAATGGTGACCTCCGTAACCCGTATGCCGATTTGACTCGTCGTGGTTACAAAAATGAAGCAAGAAATCAGTTGAACTCCAACATTCGTTTGACGCAAGACCTTGGTTTCTGGAAGTGGAGTAAAGGGCTTACCGCCTCTGCCATGTTGGCTTTCGACGTGCATAACAGTCGTGACCTGAAGTATAACAAGCGTGAAGATACTTACAATTTTGCCGGAACTAAAGACGAAAACGGATTGTGGAATGATGATGTATTTGATGCAGATGGCAATTATCGGTATGCACTGACCTATACAGGACATAAAGATCTTGCATTTGACCAGGGCGCTTCCGACTCTAGAAGTACTTACTTTGAAGCTTCTTTAAATTACGACCGTTCGTTCGGTTTGCATCGGATAGGTGGTCTTTTGCTTTATAACCAAAAGATTTACCGTTCGAGTTCTGATAATCTGATCGGTTCTTTGCCCTATAAGCAACAAGGCTTGGCCGCCCGTGCTACTTACTCATGGAACGACCGTTATTTTTTCGAGGCAAACCTTGGGTATAATGGTTCCGAGAACTTCAGTCCAGAAAAACGTTTCGGTTTCTTCCCTGCATTTGGTCTTGGCTGGGCTATCTCTAATGAGGCTTGGTGGGAATCTTTGCAAGAAACTGTTTCTTACTTTAAAGTGCGTTATACAGATGGCTTAGTTGGTACGGATGCTGTAACAGGACGGCGTTTTATGTACCTAGACCAGATGGCGAGCGTAGATGGTTATCGTTTTGGCGACCAGAATAACGGTGTTGGTGGTTGGGGGTTCAGCAAGTACGGAGCCAATGTCGGTTGGTCTACTTCCCGCAAGCAAGACTTAGGTGTTGACTTAAAATTTTTCAAAGACAATCTTTCGCTGACATTAGATATCTTTAAAGAACATCGTAAAGACATCTTTATTACCCGACGCGTTATTCCTGATTATTCCGGGTTCGTAGAAATGCCTTATGCTAATTTGGGAGTGGTAGACAATAAGGGTTTTGAAGCTACATTGGAATATACACAGCAACTCGGTAAGAAATGTTTCCTGACTGTCCGTGGTAACTTCTCATGGAATGAAGATAAAATTATAGAGAACGATGATCCCCGGGTACAGTATCCGTGGATGGAAAAAAGAGGAACGAACGTGAACGGACGTTGGGGATGGATCGCCGAAGGGTTATTCACTAGTGAAGAAGAGATCATGGACCATGCCAAGCAGTTTGGTGAAGGGCATCCGGGACAGATTTCGAAAGTGGGTGATATCAAATATAAGGATTTAAATGGTGACGGAGTAATTGACGATTATGATAAATGTCTGATAGGTCAGGGTGACGTACCTAAGATTTATTATGGTTTCGGTGCAGATTTACAATTAGGTGATTTCTCTGTCGGTGCGCTCTTTGCCGGAAATGCCAAGGCAGACCGTTGTTTGGGAGGAAATGCCATGTATCCTTTTAATGATGGTTCAGGTATTACGAACTTGTTTGCAAACATTACTGACAGATGGTCTGCTGACAATCCGACTAATCAGGATGTATTCTATCCTCGTTTGCATCATGGAAACAATGCGAATCAAAATAATATGAAAACCAGCACATGGTGGCAGAAAGATGTCAGTTTCCTGCGTCTGAAACAGTTGACTATTGCTTACCAACTCCCGAAGAAGTTGATTAATCAAACATTCCTGAAGAGTGCGCGTATTTATGTGATGGGCACCAACCTATTGACATTCTCTAAGTTCAAATTATGGGATCCGGAGTTGAATACCAATAATGGTACTGCTTATCCTAATGTACGTACTTATTCAGTAGGTGTGAATGTAAGTTTTTAATAATAATCAGTTAGCAAGAAGGATATGAAAAATATATTTAAAATAGGAACTTTGGCGCTGTGTTTGGTGGTCGGACTTAGTTCGTGCAATGATTTCTTCGATGCAATCCCCGGTGAACAATATGACTTGGAGGATACGTTTACTAATCGCTCGAAGACAGAACAGTTTTTGAATAATGTGTATAATTATGTGCCCGATGAAACATTAGAACGTTCTGCAAGGAATACGATGTCGGGGATCTGGACAACCGGTTCGTTGGAATGCAAGCTTTCATGGGACGGAAATAATGGTAGCGAATGGGCTTCCGGAGCCACCTATGCAGGTTCCTCATGGATAAACTTTTGGTACATCGAGTATTATAAAGGAATTTCTCGTGCCAGTACATTTATCATGAATGTAGACCGTTGTTTGGAAGCTTCGGCCGCACAACGCAAACAGTGGAAAGCGCAAGCCAGAGCTTTGCGTGCTTTCTATTACTTCATGATTTTCCGTTCCTACGGCCCATTTGTGATTTTGGGGGAAGAACCAATTCCATTGGATATTTCTACTGCTGAACTGCTGAAAGAACGTAATACGGTAGATGAATGTGTGGCTTTTATGGCGAAGGAATTTGATGATGCGGCAAATGAGCTTCCTGATAGATATGACGGATCCAATTTGGGACGTATAGACAGAGCTGCATGTAAAGCTTTCAAAGCGAAAATGTTGTTGTATGCGGCAAGTCCGCTATTCAATTGTAATCCCGATTATGCCGCCATCGTTAATCCGGAAAGTGGCAAGCAACTCTTTCCGCAAGATAAATCGCAGGAAAAAGCGAAATGGGAGGCTGCACGTGATGCTTACAAAGAATTCTTTGATGAATACGGTAACACTTTCTCTTTATATACGGAGAAGACAGCCGATGGAAAGATTGATTTCTATGAATCTTATAGAAAAGTGACATCGGGAGTTTTGTACGGTACAGAGAATAAAGAACAGATTTTCATTCGCTTGGCAGACCATGATTACCGGGCTTACGAAACCACGCCTTATCACAAGGGGTACGATGATAATAATGGTGCTTTGAGAGGTGGTCTGGGATTTGGTGTACCTCAGGAAATGGTGGACTTGTACTTTATGAAAGACGGTCGCCGGATTGTTGACGATACGAACTATAAGGAATATGAGGGGGTACCTTCTAATGAATATTTGGGATGGTCGAGTGACTATACTGACGAAGTAGTTCCTTCCAGAACCTACTTCAAGAGCAATTCGAATCAAACATTGAAACAATGGGCTAATCGCGAACCGCGTTTTTATACGAACATTACATTCCATGGTTCTACTTGGTTGAAGACAGATACTCCGCGTGGAGAAATAACCACAGAACTGACTTATAACGGTAATTCCGGTTATGCTAATGCCAATTGGGATGCCCCTTACACGGGTTATGGTATGCGTAAAATGGCTTCAAAAGAAGGACGTAGCGGGGCTAACAGGCATTGTGCAACTTTGCTTCGTTTGGCAGACATGTACTTGGGGTATGCTGAAACGTTGAGCGCTTGTGACCAACGTAATGAAGCGATTAAGTATGTAAATAAGATACGCGCCCGTGCCGGTATTCCTGGATATGGTGCGGTAGGTACTAAGGACGATAATGGATTTGCATGCATTCCTTATGAAGATACACGTGACGGAGTGGACAAACGTATTCATCGTGAACGTTTGGTTGAGCTGATGTTCGAATGGAATCATTTCTTTGATGTACGTCGTTGGAAAGTAGCCGATATGGCTGTAGGCGATGATTGGATTTATCCTAAATATCATAGAGGTGGAGAAGGCGGACCTATTCATGGTATGGCTTTCCGTTCGGATGCTCCTGCATTTTTTGAGAAGGTAGTAGTAGAAACACGTACATTTTTGCCTAAACATTACCTCTTCCCGATTCCTGACGAAGATGTACGTCGTAATCCGAAGATGGTACAAAATCTGGGATGGACAACGGAGTAATATACTCCGGATGTCCGATCTGCGAATGAATGAAAGAAATTAATGAAAAGAAAAACAATGAAGATACCTCAAATAAGATGTAGCGATGTGAATGCAGTGAAGAGAATCATTTTTCTTTTGGTGCTGCTAATTCCCTTTTGTCTGGCAGGATGTTCGTCCGACGATGATGAAGGAGATAATGGAGGAGAAGGTCCGAACGAAGATGCTCCGGTTTCTTATGTACTTGGTTCGGGTAACACGAATATGCCCTCCAGTGGTACAATTATAGCGCAATATGCTGATGCTCCTGTCGGTTCGGAAATCAGACGTTTGGTAGACGATAATGCTGACACGAAGTATGTTACTTATCATAGTAGTTTCAACATCACTTGGAATGGAAATAGTAGTAAGGCTGTCACTGCCTATTCGTTGACCTCGGCTGCCGATACTCCCGAAATGGACCCGAAAGATTGGACACTCTATGGTTCTAATGATAATACTACGTGGACAGAACTGGATGCGCAGACAAACCAACTTTTTGCAGCGAGAAAAGAAGAGAAAAGCTATGAAGTGGATAATGCAACTTCCTATCGTTACTACAGACTTTCTGTTGAAGCGAACAATGGTGGTGCTGCCACGCAGATAGCTGAATGGAAACTGGTGGCCATGCGTTCATATACGGAGAATATCAACGACTTGATTGCTAGTAAAGGTTCCAGTACGTTTAGTGCGATAACTCCGATGGGCAGACAGCATGAGAATGACAGAGAAGCTACGGCAGCAGACTTGAAATGGCTTGCCGATCCTGCTGAAGAACCTGAACCATTTGGAGATGGTGGGACGAAGATGGCTTGGAATACATTCAATGTTGTATCCATTTATCCAAATGGAAATCCTGTGATGTCTGATGTAAATCAGCGTTGGGTAGGTGACTGCTGTGCTTGTGCGGTGATTGCTTCGATGGCATACCTCTATCCCCGTTTCGTAAAACACATTATCAAGGATAATATGGACAAAACATACACAGTTACTATGTATGACCCGAAAGGAAAACAAATATCAGTTGGTGTAGGTGGCGACTATTTTATCGGTAATAGTGGCGATTTAGGTGCCTTAGGCGGCAGAAATAAAGAAGTCACTTGGGCTACGATTCTCGAAAAGGCTATGATTAAGTGGAATCAGATCTATCAAGGTAGTTCTAATGTCGGTGGTATTGGTACTGAATATGTTTCTGCTATCTTTACCGGCGACGGGGAAAGTGTAGGTTTCGGTGCAAATGCATTGATTGCCGAAGACTTACAACGCGCGGTGGAAGTGTCGCTCAAACAGGGTAGACTGGTGATCGGTGGTTTTACAAGAAGCGGTGAACAGGTAGATCAAAATTGGCAGACGACCAGTGGGCATGCGTTTACGTTTATCTTGCCGGATGATAATACTCATCTTTTCAAGATGCGGAATCCTTGGGGAGGTACTACCGACGGTGTGATGAAAGTGAAGGATGACGGACGGATTCCGCCGATGATTGACTTACGTATTTGTGCGCCGGGAGCAGCCAAGAATTATGGAGTGGGACCGGACTTGGGAGGATATATACCTAATTTCTAATTTCAAATCTTAAAAGAAAAACATCATGAAGAAACTTATTTATATAATGTTGTCGTTGTGTTGCCTGGTTTTTTATAGTTGTGGCATGACGGAACCTTGGAAAGACTGGGAACATGAAGGTGACATGAGTGCAGACCGCTTGCGTCCTTCAGAGGTAAAAGAACTACTGTGTGCGGCAGACGGATGGAAAATGATTTATCAAGGAGTAACGTTCTACTTTCAGTTTGATGAAGAAGGAAATGTAGCATCGGATTCAGACGAAACGTTGTTGAAGAATGAGGTTGGAACAGATTATTCTCTGGATTTCCAGGGGGAAAAAGCGGTGTTGCTTACCTTGCTGAATGGAGGAATGCTACAATATTTGAACGAAAACTCGGAGACGACATTTGTCATTACGGGGTATTCTGATTCACAAATTACAGCTGTAGGACAGACGCATGGCAAAGAAATGATCTTGACTCCGGTCTCAACTGCAGCTTTGCAACAAGCTAAGGAGAGAAAACGATTGGCCATTATTGCTTATAATAAAGCACAGGCCATGGATTTGCTTAAGGGAGAGTTGAATAATGGTGTATTTCGTAGGTCATCCTCTTCTTTCCTTGCACACTATTTGATTATTTGCGACGAGAGCAATAATTGGAAAGTGAAGATTTCTGCAATAGATAACGGTGTGGTAAAACACACAGAGTATCCGATGATAATTGATACAACGAATGATGAAAATGCAGTGTTGACTTTGGGTAGCAATGTGACGGTAGATGGAATAAGTTTAAATAAACTCTATTACAACTATTTGAATGGTGAAATTGAAACTGACAATGCTAATGTTGTATGTGATACTCGGAAGGCCTCTGATATTGCAGCATGGTATGCAGATGGTTGGAAGACCCATATAGTAGATCAGGATGAGATTCATGCAGACTTTAAGGGAATCTTCCACTCTGGTGTGGAGTTTGATGATCGTAATCCGAGAAATTTGATTGCTTGTCCGTGGAGTGGTATGGGATCTTATATTGGCTTTGCGGTTACTATGACAGCAGATAATGCTACTGGTCGTATATTCATCAGCTTGGGCGAACCATATGATTTATTCGGATGGAATAATAATCCGGCTGATTATAACCGTGTACAGCAGGATTACAGTAAATTCCTCTCTTTCTGTGTTTCGGAAGACGGCTTCTATTGGAGTTATGATGACAATGACAGTATGGTGTATGTGCTAAGTGCTACAGGCGAGCGTTGGTTTAGAATGAAGAAGTAACCAGTCTTTGAAAAAAGCAAGAAAGTAAACAGAACATAATCTCGATTACTTTCTTGCTTTTGTTTTTGTTTGTACTCTATTTGTATTTTCTTATGGGCAATTATTTGATTATTAGTAATTTAATTTGTGCTCTGTTTGACTCCTAGTTCTCTACTCTGACATTCTCGTCCGGACGTGCTTTTTGTCACGTTAGAGTATAGTTATTAATTTTCTATTGCGTTAATTTGTAACGTGAATAATAACACTCGCTAATCTAATATTAATAGTTTAACTCTTATATCATGAATAAACAGAAACTACTGTCTATCACAATGACTCTATTGTTGGGAGTCTCCTCTATCTTTGCGCAAAAGCAGCCGGTGGATTACGTGAATCCCCTGATGGGAACCGACTCCAAGATTTCGCTCTCCAACGGAAACACCTATCCTGCCATTGCACTGCCTTGGGGGATGAACTTTTGGATGCCGCAGACCGGAAAGATGGGGGACGGTTGGGCTTACACGTATGCTTCTGACAAAATCAGAGGTTTCAAGCAGACCCACCAGCCCAGTCCCTGGATCAATGACTACGGACAGTTCTCCATTATGCCGATGACCAAACAGCTGAAGATTGATCAGGACAGCCGTGCTTCCTGGTTTTCGCATAAGGCAGAGAAAGCAACTCCTTATTATTACAGTGTTTATCTGTCAGAGTATAACATGACAACGGAGATTGCCCCGACGGAGCGTTGTGCGTATTTCCGTTTTACTTTCCCCGAAGCGTCCGATGCTTATGTGGTAGTAGATGCTTTCGACCGTGGTTCGTATGTGAAGGTGATTCCCGAAGAAAATAAGATTGTAGGTTATACGACACGTAACAGTGGCGGTGTTCCGCAGAATTTCAGGAACTACTTTGTGATAGAGTTCGACAAGCCTTTTACATTTAATAAAGTATGGGCGGACTACCATCTGGTAGAGACGCATCTTGAACTGCAATCCAATCACGTAGGTGCTGCCATCGGTTTTTCGACAAAGAAAGGAGAGCAGGTGCATGCCAAAGTGGCTTCCTCATTCATCAGCCCCGAACAGGCGGAACTGAATCTGAAAGAAATCGGAAACAAGACATTCGAACAGACCAAGGAAGCCGGACGTAAAGCTTGGAATGACGTACTGGGACGTATCAAAGTCGAAGACGATGATGAGAACCGGATGCGTACCTTCTATTCTTGTCTGTATCGTTCGGTATTATTCCCCCGTATGTTCCACGAAGTGAATGCGAAGGGTGAAACGGTACATTACAGCCCTTATAACGGTGAAATCCGTCCGGGATATATGTTTACCGATACCGGTTTCTGGGATACGTTCCGTTGCCTGTTCCCGTTTGTCAATTTGATATATCCTTCAATGGGAGAGAAGATGCAGGAAGGACTGTTGAATACATATCTTGAAAGCGGATTCTTCCCCGAATGGGCGAGTCCGGGACATCGTGGCTGTATGGTCGGAAACAATTCGGCTTCCGTAGTGGCAGATGCTTTTATGAAGAATGTGACCAAAGCGGATGCGGAGAAAATGTATGAAGGTTTGCTCAAAGGAGCCAACAGTGTACATCCGAGAGTTTCTACAACAGGGCGCCGTGGATACGAATATTATAATAAACTGGGTTATGTGCCTTACGATGTAAAGATTAACGAGAATGCGGCGCGTACATTAGAGTATGCATACGATGACTGGTGCATCTACCGAATGGGTGAAAAGCTAGGGCGTCCGGCAGAAGAACTGGAACTCTATAAGAGCAGAAGCCAGAACTACCGCAACCTGTTCGACCCTGAAACAAAACTGATGCGTGGCAAGAACGCCGATGGCGCCTTCCAGACTCCTTTTAATCCGTTCAAGTGGGGGGATGCCTTTACCGAAGGAAACAGCTGGCACTATACGTGGTCTGTATTTCATGATGTACAGGGACTGGCCGATTTGATGGGCGGCAGAAAGATGTTTGTCAGTATGCTCGATTCTGTGTTCAACCTTCCACCGATATTTGATGATAGCTACTACGGAGGTGTGATTCATGAAATCCGTGAAATGGAAATTGCCAATATGGGTAACTATGCGCACGGCAACCAGCCTATCCAGCACATGATTTACTTGTATAACTATGCAGGCGAGCCCTGGAAAGCCCAGTACTGGCTGCGTGAAGTGATGAACCGCCTCTACTTTGCCACTCCCGACGGTTATTGTGGTGATGAGGATAACGGACAGACTTCTGCCTGGTATGTGTTTACCGCTTTAGGCTTCTATCCGGTATGTCCGGGCAGCAATGAATATGTGATGGGTGCTCCTTATTTCAAGAAAGCGACGATCACACTGGAGAACGGCAAGAAACTGGAAATCTCCGCTCCTAAAAATAGTGATGCCAATCGTTACATCCGTTCGCTGAACTATAACGGTAAGAACTATACAAAGAATTATCTGAATCATTTCGACTTGCTGAAAGGCGGACGTCTGGTATTTGATATGGATAATAAACCGAATAAAGGAAGAGGTATTAACGAATCCGACTTCCCCTATTCCTTCTCTCGTGATAACAAGTAAGCAGGTATGAATAAGATGAAAAAGAAAGTATTGATGATGACTATGGCGGCGGTAACCTTGTCCGCCGTAGCTCAGCAACCGGTAGATTATGTAAATCCGATTATCGGGACAAACGGAATGGGGCATACCTTCCCCGGTGCTTGCACCCCTTTCGGATGGGTACAGCTGAGTCCGGACACAGACACAATTCCACATAATGTGAATGGAGCTTATCAGAAGAATGCGTATGAATATTGTGCCGGTTACCAGTATCGGGATAAAACCATCGTAGGTTTCAGTCACACCCACCTCAGCGGCACGGGACATTCCGACCTGGGAGATATATTGCTGATGCCTGCTGTCGGCGATGTAAAATTGAATCCCGGACGGGCGGACCATCCGGAAGAGGGTTACCGTTCGCGCTTCGATCATGCCACAGAGAAAGCGACACCCGGATACTACGAAGTGATGCTGGACGACTATGGCATTAAAGCGCAACTGACAGCTACTCAACGGACGGGTGTACATAAATATACCTTCCCGAAAGGAAAAGACGGTCATCTGATCCTGGACCTGGTGCATGGTATCTATAATTATGACGGCAAAGTATTGTGGGCAAACCTGCGGGTGGAAAACGATACATTGCTGACAGGATACCGCATCACCAACGGATGGGCACGTACGAATTATACCTATTTTGCCATTTCCTTGTCACAGCCGATCAAGGATTACGGATATAAGGATAAGGAAAAGGTATTGTACAATGGCTTTTGGCGTCGTTTCAAGCTGGAGAAGAATTTCCCGGAAATCACTGGCCGAAAGATCGTGGCTTACTTTAACTTCGAAACGGCCAAAGATCCCGAACTGGTTGTAAAGGTAGCTTTGTCGGCAGTCAGCACGGAAAGCGCTGTAAAGAACCTGCGTGCCGAGGCTTCCGGAAAGAGCTTCGAACAGTTGGCGGAAGCTGCCCGGACAGACTGGAACAATGAACTGGATCATTTCGAAATAGAAGGTACACCGGATCAGAAGGCGATGTTCTACACTTCGCTTTATCATACCATGATTAATCCGTCCGTGTATATGGACGTAGACGGTTCCTATCGTGGTCTGGATCATAACATACATCAGGCGAAAGGATTCACTAACTATACTATATTCTCACTTTGGGATACATATCGCGCGGAACATCCGTTCCTTAACCTGGTGAAACCGGAACGCAATGCGGATATGGTGGAATCAATGATCAAACATGAACAGCAGAGCGTGCATGGCATGTTGCCGATATGGAGCCTGATGGGAAATGAGAACTGGTGTATGAGCGGTTATCATGCTGTGTCTGTGCTGGCGGATGCAATAACCAAAGGAGTTTTTTCAAATGTGGATGAGGCATTATCGGCGATGGTTAGCACATCTACGGTACCTTACTATGAAGGTGTAGCCGATTATATGAAGCTGGGATATATCCCGCTGGACAAGAGTGGTACGGCAGCTTCCTCTACGTTGGAATATGCATACGACGACTGGACTATTTATCAGACAGCCTTGAAAGCCGGTAATAAAGAGATAGCGGATACTTACCGCAAACGTGCTCTCAACTATCGTAACATCTATGATACAAGCATCGGTTTTGCCCGTCCCCGCTACAGTGACGGCACATTCAAAAAAGAGTTCGATGTGTTGCAAACTTACGGCGAAGGCTTTATCGAAGGTAATTCATGGAACTTCTCCTTTCATGTACCGCATGATGTGTTTGGTATGATCGACCTGATGGGAGGAGAAAAGACATTCGTACAGAAACTGGACGAACTCTTCTCCATGCATCTGCCGGAGAAGTACTATGAACATAATGAGGATATTACGGAAGAATGCCTGGTAGGTGGATACGTACATGGCAATGAACCGAGCCATCATGTACCTTATTTGTACGCATGGACCTCCCAACCGTGGAAAACACAGTACTGGCTGCGTGAAATCCTGAACAAGATGTATAAGAATGACATCAACGGACTGGGTGGAAATGATGATTGCGGACAGATGTCGGCATGGTATCTTTTCTCTGTGATGGGCTTCTATCCGGTTTGTCCGGGTACAGACCAGTATGTCCTTGGTGCTCCCTATCTGCCCTATCTGAAGCTGACACTTCCCAACGGAAAGACACTGGAAATCAAAGCGCCGGGCGTCAGCGACAAGAAGCGTTATGTACAGTCACTGAAACTGAACGGCGAGTCTTATGATAAAATGTACATCACACACGAGGATATCCTGAAAGGAGGCGTATTGGAATTTAAAATGTCGGCATCGCCCAACAAACGTCGTGGAGTATCGGTGCAGGACAAACCTTATTCATTAACTAATGGAATCAATTAACAGCATCAATAAATAATCAAGAAAAGAATATGAAAAAGAGACATTTGGTATATGCAATTGCCCTGATTGTGGGCATGGGAGCTTGTGCGGCAAGTGCGAAGAAGCAAGCCGAAGCAAAACCGGACGTATGGAAAAGCTACAATGTAGGAACTGTCTTGTTCGAAGATAAAGCTTCGGAAACAAAAGGTTCGGACATTTATCACCGGATCATTCCGGATGCGGAGTCTTATATCAAAGAGCAGGCACGCACTGTATTGGCTACTCTTTATAACTCACCGGAAGACAGCATAACTCCGGTGAACAAGATACATTATACACTGGAAGACATCGAAGGAATTTCTGCCAAAGGCGGTGGTAATGGAGACGTTACTATCTTCTACAGCACACGGCATATCGAGAAATCATTTGCGGAAAACGATACGGCAAAGCTGTTCTTCGAAACGCGTGGGGTACTGTTGCACGAACTGACACACGCCTATCAGCTGGAACCGCAAGGCATCGGCTCTTACGGAACCAATCGTGTATTCTGGGCATTTATTGAAGGAATGGCAGATGCCGTACGTGTAGCCAACGGCGGATTCGACGGACCGAATGCCCGTCCGAAAGGAGGAAACTACATGGACGGTTATCGGACAGCAGGTTATTTCTTCGTCTGGTTGCGCGACAATAAAGATCCTGAATTCCTGCGTAAGTTTAACCGCAGCACACTGGAGGTGATTCCCTGGTCGTTTGACGGAGCTATCAAGCATATCTTGGGAACAGAATATAGCATAGATGAACTATGGCATGAATATCAGGTTGCTGTAGGTGATATACAGGTGTAATATACGATTGGATATGGTTAATAAAGTTGGTAGAAAAAGGTTGTTTTTGGTTTGGTCGTGTCTGGTGAGTATCTTGCCGGGCATGGCTCAAACTGAAAAGCTGACGGACTACGTGAACCCGTTTGTCGGTACGGATGGTTATGGAAATGTTTATCCCGGTGCACAGATTCCTTTCGGGGGAATCCAGATAAGCCCCGATACGGACAGCCGCTTCTATGATGCAGCTTCCGGATACAAATACAATCATCTGACATTGATGGGATTCAGTTTGACGCACTTGAGCGGAACAGGTATTCCGGACTTGGGCGACTTTCTGTTTATCCCCGGAACGGGAGAAATGAAACTGGAACCCGGTACTCATGAAGATCCCGATCAAGGCTATCGTTCGCGTTACTCACATGATAAGGAGTGGGCGTCCCCCAATTATTATGCTGTGGAACTGGCAGACTATGGAGTCAAAGCCGAAATGACTTCCGGTGTGCGTAGCGGTATGTTCCGTTTTACTTATCCAGAGTCGGATAATGCGTTCATCATGATTGATATGAACCATACGCTCTGGCAATCCTGCGAATGGTCGAATCTGCGAATGATTAATGATTCGACTATCACCGGATACAAACTGGTGAAAGGGTGGGGGCCGGAACGTCATGTGTACTTCACGGCTACTTTCTCGAAGAAGTTGACCGGACTGCGCTTTGTACAAGACAAAAAGCCGGTTATTTATAACACTTCCCGATTCCGCAGTTCTTACGAAGCCTGGGGAAAGAATCTGATGGCTTGTATCTCCTTTGATACAAAGGCAGGAGAAGAAGTGACGGTGAAAACAGCCATCTCTGCAGTCAGCACAGACGGTGCCCGGAATAATATGAAGGAACTCGACGGATTAACTTTCAACGAGTTAAGGGCGAAAGGGGAAGCCCTTTGGGAAAAGGAACTTGGAAAATATACGTTGACTGCTGACCGAAAGACAAAGGAAACGTTTTATACTTCCGCCTATCATGCCGCTCTGCATCCGTTTATCTTTCAGGATTCGGACGGGCAGTTCCGCGGACTAGACAAGAACATAGAAAAAGCGGAAGGATTCACGAACTATACGGTGTTCTCTCTTTGGGATACCTATCGGGCTTTGCATCCCTGGTTTAACTTGGTTCAGCAGGAGGTGAATGCGGACATTGCAAATTCTATGTTGGCTCATTACGACAAGAGTGTGGAGAAGATGCTTCCTATCTGGTCTTTCTACGGCAACGAAACCTGGTGTATGATTGGCTATCACGCCGTATCCGTATTGGCGGATATGATCGTGAAAGAAGTGAAAGGCTTTGATTACGAGCGTGCATACGAAGCGATGAAAACCACAGCGATGAATCTGAACTACGATTGCCTTCCGGAATATCGTGAAATGGGCTATGTACCATTCGATAAGGAAGCGGAGTCAGTGTCAAAGACACTGGAATATGCTTATGATGATTATTGCATCGCACAGGCAGCCAAGAAATTAGGCAAAGAAGACGATTATCATTATTTCCTCAACCGTGCTTTGTCTTATCAGACCTTGATTGATCCCGAAACGAAATATATGCGCGGACGCGACAGCAAAGGTGACTGGCGCACTCCGTTTACTCCGGTTGCCTATCAGGGTCCGGGATCGGTACATGGCTGGGGTGATATCACGGAAGGATTCACGATGCAATATACCTGGTATGTGCCGCAAGATGTGCAGGGATATATCAACGAGGCCGGTAAGGAACTGTTCCGCAAACGCCTGGATGAGCTTTTTACGGTAGAACTGCCGGATGATATCCCCGGAGCACATGATATACAGGGGCGTATCGGAGCCTATTGGCATGGAAATGAACCTTGCCATCATGTTGCATACCTCTACAACTACCTGAAAGAACCGTGGAAATGTCAGAAGTGGATACGTACCATCGTCGACCGTTTCTACGGAAATACACCGGATGCATTGAGTGGTAATGACGATTGCGGACAGATGTCTGCGTGGTATATGTTCAACTGCATCGGTTTCTATCCGGTGGCTCCGTCCAGCAATATTTATAATATCGGTTCGCCATGCGCAGAGGCTATTACGGTCCGGATGAGTAATGGAAAAAACATTGAAATGACAGCGGACAACTGGTCGCCGAAGAACCTGTACGTGAAGGAGCTTTATGTCAATGGTAAAAAGTACGATAAGTCCTACCTGACGTATGATGATATCCGTGATGGAGTGAAACTTCGTTTTGTGATGAGCAGCAAGCCGAATTACAAACGGGCGGTGTCCGATGAGGCTGTACCTCCTTCGATTTCCTTACCGGAGAAGACGCTGAAGTATAAATCATCAATTGGGTTTTAATAAGGTTAGGTATTAAGATAAAAATGGAAAGGATGAGGCTGGGCTTCATCCTTTCCATTTTTAGAACTGATATCCGATACTTATAAAGAACGAATGCATATAGTGGGATTTCAATATAGTCCCGCTTGTTTTACTTTTTGCTCGAAAACCATTCCTTAAATTCCGCTACCCGTGCTTTGCTTACCAATATCTTCTCTGTCATTCTGGAGTGGTGCAGATTAATGGACAACCGGCTGTTGAACCATAAATCAAGATCCTTTATCGCCTCCCTTGAAATCAGAAACTGCCGGTTGACTCTGAAGAAGAGACTAGGATTCAAACAATCGACCAACTCATCCAGCGTAAGAGAAAAGTTGTATTCCACCCCGTCCGTTAAGACAGCTTTTACCTGACAATCTTTGATATAGAACAGTTGAATCATGTCGATCGAGACAGGAAGTAGCTTATCGCCTTTTATCGGTATGAGGAAATGCGTCTTATAATTCTCCTGTTTTTTCAGCGAGTGAATGAGGTGAAGTAGTTCCTCTTCCTTATTTTCCCGTCTGCTTCCGTTTTCGGGGATGGTATCCTGCAAGTTGTCCAATTTTTCAAACGCATGTTCGATGTCCTCTTTGCCGATAGGTTTCAGCAGGTAGTCGATACTGTTCACTTTGAAGGCACGCAGGGCATATTCGTCGTAAGCCGTGGTGAAGATAATGGGGCAGGTGATGCTGATATGATCGAATATTTCGAAAGCAGAACCATCCGCCAGGTGAATATCCATAAAAACGAGTTCCGGCATCGGGTGGATGTCGAACCATTCGATGGTGGAATTGATGCTGTCCAGTATGGCAATAATTTCAGCTTCCGGTTTCACTTCGTTGAGCAGGGAAGTCAGATTGCGTACAGCAGCTTTTTCATCTTCAATAATAACTGTTTTCATAACACTTGGCTTGTCGTTCATTGTACTTCATCAATAAGAGGAATGCAAACGGAAAACTCTTTGTCCTCTGTGATTTGTATGTCCTGTTTGAATAATAGCCGGTAGCGTTTGGCGAGATTGACAAGGCCGATGCCGGTGCCGGAGGCAGCGGTCCGTTTGGGCTGAATGTCGTTGCTTACGGACAGATATCCCTCGTTGTTGGTGACGATATGGATAGTCAGTGGTTTGCGGTCGCTGATTTCATTGTGCTTCACGGCATTCTCTATCAACACTTGTACCGCCATCGGAGGGAGGCGGTAGTCTTCGAAAGACTTGGCTATCTGTATATCAAACTGCAAGTTGTTCTCAAAACGCATCTTCAGCAGGAAGATGTAAGCAGAAGCGAACTCCATCTCTTCCCGGAGGCTGACGCTTTGCGATTCGTTGCTTTGTAGCGTATACCTCAGTACCCGCGAGAGTTCCTGAATATAATCCTGTGCCTTATCCTGATTCTCCCGTACCAGTGAACGCAGCGTATTCAGTGAGTTGAACAACATGTGCGGATTGAGCTGATTCTTCAATACTTCATACTGGTTGCGGATGTTTTCCGCCTGTAACTGTTCGTTCTCAATCAATACCAGTTGCTGGCGGCGGACAAGGTAGATGATGCAGCAACTGCTGGTGACGAGGCAAGCCATGATGAAGTCCCGCAACGGATGGAGGTAATGGTGTACCATCGCATCGATGGCGGGAATGTCGAATGTCCGGTGCAGGAAGACAAACACTTGTCCCAGCAGATTGCTGAGTATCCATGTCAGGATGAAGGAAAGCAGAATCTTTGCAGCCGTTATTTTAATGGACGCCTGGTTGAAATGGAACAAGCGCGTATTGATGGCAAAAAGTATGAGTAACGAAACGAAGGTAAACAGAATTTCATTTGCCACATCCATAAACTTCATTCCCGGGAAAAGCGAATGGCTTTCGAAACGGTCGAAGAGAGAGACCGATTCCGGAAAATGAATGAGCACAGCCACCATCAGCGAGATGATGACCGTGGACAGGAAATACTTATCTTTATTGATAGCTTTCAATACCATGTTGCAAAGATAATGGTTAATTACGAATTATGCATGATGAATGGCTGTCGCTGCACGGCAGATTATTGTTTTTGGATATGTGCCGTGACGTACATCCCCGGTCGGAACTGCGGATTCGTCTCCTTGATGGAAGCGTATACTTCGAGTGAGCGGTTCACTTCGTCCACTTTTTGTCCGATGGAGATGACCGTGCCGTTGAACGTTTGTGTACCCATGCCGTTGACACGGAATTGTACGGGACTGCCTGTTTGCATATCTGCAAGGTCTTTTTCGTAGGTAGTCAGGCAGAGCATCGGTGCGCTTTTATCAATCACTTCGCAGAGAGCTTCTCCCGGATTGATGTACTTTCCCATGTTCATAGCTACATTGACCACATATCCGCTGATAGGAGCTTTTACTTCCAGAAGCGGCTGGATGCCATCCCGAAGCAGTGTTTCCGGATTCACGCCCAAAAGCGAAAGTTGTGCGGCGGCAGCATCCTGACGGCTTTTCATCGAAAGATAATCCGCTTTGCTTTGCTGGAACTTCTTCTGCGAAGCCGCTTGTTCGGCAGAGAGATTCTTTTGCCGTTCGTATTCCATACGCAGATATTCTGTTTGTGCGTGGCTGTCCAGATAAGTCTGTTGGAGGGTGATAAACTCCGGATTCTCCAAAGTGGCGATTACAGAGTTCTTGGTAACGTGTTGTCCGGGGAGTAAGGAAGTGTTTTTGATCACTCCGCCGATAGTCAGTGCGACGGTTGCCTGCCGTTGGGGCGGAAGGACGATCCGGCCGTTGAACGAAACCTGATTGGGGCGGGAAGTAGCGGAAGTGATTGCATCCACTTCGGGCTGTGCAGTGGCATCGGCGTCGCTTTGACTATTGTTTTTTCCCATTTCCGGATTCACGCTTTCTGTTGCAGGGTCCGCCACAGACTCTGATTCCGCCGTTTGTTGTTGTCCCTTGCAAGCTACTAAGGCGAGCAGAAGGATGAGGTAAAATATCTTTCTCATAACTTTTTTATATTAAGTACTCTTGCAAAATAATCTTCTATATTAACAGGAAAACTGTTCATTAAAACTCTCCACTCTCCACTTATTCAAACAATTCATGTTCCAGAGCGGCAATGTTATACTGATAAACGGTTTCGATATACCCTCGCCGGATGTCCCGTGCCGTCGTCACGGACTGTATGTATTCGGCAATGCCCGTTTCGCTCTGTTGCAGTTGCAGGTTGGCGGCTTTGGTCAGTTCTTCCGCTTCTTTGAGAGCTGAAGTAGTATAATAGCGCAGGCTCTCGTTGTATCTCCGGAGAGAGGCTTCCAGCTCCATCACCTTATTGCGAAGTTCGCGGATGTTGGCATCCGCCTGAATCTGTGCCGAAGCGGCAGCCAGTCTGGCTTGCTTCACCTTGCTTTTCTGGGGCAGGAAGTAAACGGGGAAGGAGACTCCCACCATCCATGCATTCAGATTCTTCAAGGGAAGAATGTCCTGACGGGTATATCCTATGCTGATCTCCGGAAAGAAGTGGCTGCGTTCTACATGAAGCATTGCTTTCGCTTCTTCCGCCTGACTCCGGAAGTATCCGGTATGCGCTTCGGACAGATTACCGTCCGAAAGGGTGGTATAAAAGAGAGATAAGGTCGAATCTGCCGGCACAATCGGGCTGTCGGCATAACAGCACCACTGGAAACGTGCCAGTGCCGTCTTTTCCTCTTCTTGTGCCTGATACCAGCGGTTGTGCAGGTCGGCGGCGGTAGTCGTCATCATGTTCTTTTCGAGCAGGGTGATTTCTCCTTGTTGATAACGTATTTCGCCGATACGTTTCAACTCTTCCGCCATCTTGTCCTGATCACGGTACATGGAGCAGAGGTTGGCGGCATATTGATAGTAAGCCCATGCCCGTTTTACTTCCGCTATCACTTCTTTTTCCACCATCCGGCGATAATAAGTACTTGTCTTTACCTGTCGGCTGACCAGTGCATTCTTGTAAAACGGAGTCAGCAGCGAACCGAGGCTCTGTTCGAAGGCAAGTTCCTTGTCTTGCTTGTTTTCTCCGTTGAGTTGTCCCCATGAGTAACTGAATGAGGTGGGAGCTGCCTCGACAATCTCTCCGCGAGTGGCTTTTGCCTGACGGATGGCGTTGGCGGCTATTTTCAGTCTCGGATGATTTTGTTTGGCTATCTCGATGGCCTGTTCCAGACTGACCGCTTCCGGTTGCTGCGCTGAGGCGAAAGAAGGAATCAGCAGTAACAACGGCAGGATGACGAAGAACGGCAGATGAAACTTGCTTCCGGGACGTCTCCATACAGCGAATGAGTTGACAATCTTGTAGAATACCGGAATGATAAGCAAAGTCAGCACGGTAGAGATAATCAGTCCGCCGATGACGACCGTAGCCAGCGGGCGTTGTACTTCGGAACCGGCGGAAGTGGCGATTGCCATCGGGACAAATCCCAGCGAGGCGACCAGTCCGGTGAGGAATACGGGACGCAGCAGATGCGGGGTGCCCAGAGTGAGGATTCGGTTGGTAGTCATAGCATATTTATTTCGTTTACGAAGTTCGTTGAAATGGTTCACCATCAGGATACCGTTCAGTACAGCCACACCGAACAAGGCGATGAAACCGACTCCTGCCGAGATGCTGAACGGGAGTCCGCGAAGCCAGAGGGCTACGATACCTCCGATAAGTGACAGCGGGACGGTGGAGAATACCATCAATGTATAAGTAATGTTCTTGAAAGCGAAAAACAAGATCAGCAGAATCAGCATTAGTGCTACCGGAATGACGATCATCAGCGTATTGATGGCGTTTTGCAGGTTCTCAAACTGACCGCCGTATTCGAAGTAGTATCCCGGTTGCAGTTTGATGTTCTTGTCCAGTGTCTTCTGGATGTTGGCCACTACTTGCTGAATGTCCGCGTCGCGTACGTTCACACCAATCACGATGCGGCGTTTGGTAGCGTCGCGGTTGATCTGCAACGGACCGCTGACAAGTTCGATGCTTGCCACCTCGCCGACCGGAATCTGAATGCCTTCGGAAGTACGCACAAAGAGCTTGTCCAGATTTAAGTCTGCCACTTTCTCCTGATCCAGACGTACGACAAGGTCGAACTTCCGTTCGTTTTCGAAAACCACACCGCTGGCTTCCCCGGCATAGGCTGTCCGGATAATCGTGTTGAGTTCTTCGATATTGATGCCGTAACGGGCTATCTTGCCGCGGTTGTATTTGACAACCAGCTGAGGCAATCCCATCGTCTGCTCTACGATGACGTCTGCTGCCCCCGGCACTTTCTCTACATATGTGGCGGCTTCCTTTGCCCTCTGATAAAGTTCGTGCGTGTCTTCGCCGTATAACTTGACTGCAATATCGGCTTTCGCACCTGTCATCAGTTCGTTGAACCGGAGCTGTATCGGCTGCGAGAAGTTAAACTCGGCACGTTCCGAGAGGGGTTCGAGCGCTTCTTTCATCTTCTCTACCATTTCCGCACGGCTTGTTGCGCTGGTCCATTCCTTGAAAGGTTTCATGATGATCATCACGTCGGCGTCTTCCACTGCCATCGGGTCGGTGGGGACTTCTGCCGTACCGATCTTCGCCACTACGTGCTTGATTTCGGGAAACTGATCCATCAATGTCTTTTCCGCTTCTTCGGAGAGTTTGATACTTTCCGAAAGCGAACTGCCGGCGGGTAAGGTCATCTGCATGGCGAAGTCGCCTTCGTCCAGTGTCGGGATGAACTCGGCACCCAGGCGGGTGAAGAGGAAGAGGGAGCCGATCAGTGCGGCAAAAGCAATGACTACGGTGCGTGCTTTGTGATGCAGGCAGGCATGCAGGCAACGCTGGTAGAGTTTGTTCAGCTGCTCGAAGAATCGGTCGGCAAGTGTCGGCTTCACTACGATGGCATGTTTCAGGAAGAGCGACGCCATCATAGGGACGTATGTCAGCGACAGGATCAAGGCGCCGATGATGCAGAACACCAGGGTTTTGGCCATTGGAGTGAAGTATTTTCCTTCGATTCCGTTCAGAGTCAGTATCGGGAAGAACACGATGAGAATAATCAGTACGGCGAATGTAGCCGAGCGGACTACACCGGAAGCGCCTTTTTCCACCTCTTCGTCCATCTCTTTGCGGGTCAGTGTCCGTCCGCGGAACTGCTTGCTGTAGATGTGTGCCAGGATACCTTCCAGTATGACGATGGAACCATCTACCACAATACCGAAGTCGATGGCGCCGAGGCTCATCAGATTGGCGGTCACGTTGAAAAGACGCATCATGATGAATGCGAAAAGCATAGCCAGCGGGATGACCGAAGCTACAATCAGTCCGGCACGGACGTTGCCCAGGAAGATAATAAGTACGAGGAAGACGATGATGGCTCCTTCAATAAGGTTGTTGACAACGGTGGAGATGTTCCGGTTGACCAGTTCCGAACGGTTCAGATATGGTTCGATGCTGATGCCTTCGGGCAATAAGTGCTGTATCTTTTCCACCCGTTTTTCCAGTTCCTGCGTTACTACATTGGCGTTGGCGCCTTTCAGCATCATGGCAATTCCGCCTACGCATTCGCCCTTTCCGTCCATCGTCATCGCACCGAAACGTTTAGGTGCGCCGAAGCGGACAGTGCCTACGTCACTGATGTGTACGGGAATCCCGTTCCGGTTGGCTACCACGATCTGTTCGATGTCTTTGATGCGGGTGATCATCCCTTCCGAACGGATGTAATAAGCACTCCTTGCTTTCTCGATGTAGCTTCCGCCCGTATTCTGGTTGTTGCTGCTCAGTGCTTCGAACACTTCGCCGATGGTGATGTTCAGCGAAAACAGGGCGTCGGGGTCTACCGCCACTTCGTATTGTTTCAGATAACCTCCGAAACTGTTTATTTCCACGATGCCCGGTATGCCCGATAACTGGCGTTTCACCATCCAGTCCTGAATGGTACGGAGTTCCATAGCGTCATATTTCTCTTCGTATCCCGGAGCTACTTTCAATATGTATTGGTAGATTTCGCCCAGTCCGGTGGTGATCGGCATCATTTCCGGTGTTCCCAGTTCGGGGGAGATTTCGCCGGATACGGTCTGTATCTGTTCGTTGATCAGCTGGCGGGCATCGAGTGTGGGCACGTCTTCCTTGAAGACGACCGTTACCACTGATAGCCCGAAGCGACTGACGGAACGGATATCTTCTACATTCATGATGTTGCTCATTGCTATTTCGATGGGCATGGTGATGAGCTGCTCCACTTCCTGCGGCGCAAGCGTAGGAGATACGGTTACAATCTGCACCTGATTGTTGGTTATGTCCGGCACGGCGTCAATGGGGAGCGTCAGCATGGCATAGATTCCCCCGATAAACAGGAAGAGGGTGGTTAACCCTACGAATAGTTTTTTCCTGATCGAAAAACGTACGATAGCTTTAAACATGATTTTACAGTGTTATTGTTTCATGTTACAAAGTTACGGACTATCCTTATCCGTGATTATCGGGAAAGGATGAAGCGGAAAGATTGACAGGTGAAATGACGAAATCAAGGTCTGAACGTGAAGGGCTGTTGTCTGTCGAATCAAGGAGTTTGAACCTCCTTTGGTTATTCGCCACAACGTTTTATGCAGCGTTTTTATTGTCACTTGTCACTTTTGCGACTTAATACGTTGCAAATTAGAATGGTAAGGGTGATAATAAGAGGTGACAATAGGGTGATAATAGGCGGAACTTAGTTTTTTATTGTCACCGCAAAGAGTTGAAGCCGGGCGCTACGTCAGGTGAGACGAAACATTGAGCATTACTAAATCGAATGAAAAATGAATCAAACAGCAGTATCTCCATTGGGGGGGAGACTAAAAAGTCGATTCTATCTCTATTCTCCTCCTTCCCGAAGGAGGAGATTTAAGATACTATTGACTATCATTTGACTCAAAACATGTTTGGACATGAACATAAACTCTATAACATTATCGATAGAACTCTATGTGGTTAGATCTCAATGTGTAGTGTACTGAATAAGTTGACACTTCAAAAATCGAAAATAAAGATGAAATATTCGAAAAAGCAGTACAACTATTACAGTGATGATGAACGAATGTCTTATATTCGTGAGTATTTATCAAGTCCCGAGAGCAAATCTGAGTTTTGTAAGCGTCACGGCTTTTGTGCCAAGCTTCTTACTTATTGGCTTAACAAGTATCAAATAGAAGACAAAGATATGGGTAGATCCTCTAAACCAGTAAATAGCGATGCTATTGATTCTAGTATTTCTGAGCTCCAGAAAGAACTATCGCTATTGCGTGCTGAGAACCGTAAACTTCATCGGGCTCTTGCTGATGAGAGTTTACGTCACGAGGCGTGCGAAGAACTCATCAATCTTGCTGAATCCACGTATCATATCAAGGTACGAAAAAACTCCGATGCCAAGTAATCGACACCTTGTCACAGAGGCACTCACCCCGACGCAAACGTGGTTGTATAAAGTTCCTCTGTGATTACTTCGGCATAACCCGACAAGGTTATTACAAGCATGTGAACCGACATTTGGAAGTTGATATCCTTACCACAAGCATCGTGTTGTACTGCAAAGAACTGTTGGAACTCATGCCCAAAGCTGGTATGCGCGAGTTATACGCCTGCTGCGTGAGTAAGTTTGGACCAAAGATGGTTATCGGTCGTGATCGTTGTTATGACATTTTTCGCTCCAATGGTTTGTGTCAACGTACAAGTCGCAAGCGTCCTAGAACAACGAATTCGAACCATAATTACTATATCTACCCCGATCTGTTGAATGTTGCACCCAAATTTGTCGCTACGAGATTGGGCGCTATGGTAGTGGCGGATATAACCTACGTAAACACCGGTCAGGGCTGGGCTTACCTCTCGTTGCTTACCGATGCGTCAAGTCGTGCCATCGTGGGATATGCGCTTTACAAAACTCTTGAGACGGAGGGGCCCTTGAAAGCTTTGGAGATGGCAATATCATTCTATGAGAAGTATCACATAGACATGAGCACTCTTATTCATCATTCCGACCGGGGTGTCCAATATTGTTCAAATAAATATGTAGAGAGGCTTAAAGAGCATCAAATCAACATCAGTATGACGCAGTGTGGTGATCCTTTACATAATGCATTGGCTGAAAGAATGAACAACACCATTAAAAACGGTTGGCTATTCGACTGTGATGATGAGAGCTTCGAGCAAGTAAGCAAGCGCATTGAAGATGCTGTATATGTATATAATCATGTGCGGCCTCATCAAGGGATAAACATGAGGACACCTATGGAAGTGGTCAGCGAAACGGGAGGATTAACAGCATAATACCCGCTCGTCGGGACGGGTGGTCCCGCCCCTTGCCGCTAGGGCGATCCCCGACCGAAGAGTTTTTGGTTGTTGGCAACATTACATTTTCCTGAAGAAGGCTTGCGTAAATAAAGGAAGATGCATAAATTTGCAAGCACCAACAAAAGACAACTAACATAGGAATAAGAATAACAAAAGTAAACCTATTTAGATATTAAAGTATATTGAGTAAACTAATTCAGTTATAACAAACGAAGTTGTCAACTAAAACCAGTACACATCATTCTATATAGAGCTTTTTAGTTTCTCCCGTTTGAAACTTTTGTTTCTCCTGCTTGGAACTAAAGTTTCATCGGCTTGAAACTTTAGTTCCAAAGCCGTGAAAACAAAGTTTCGGACGCTTGAAAACAGTGGTTCCAGCCGATGGAATGAATGAAACAAGGCAGGAAACTGATCCCTTACTTATATGATTCAATTAACATGACCGCACCAACTGTTCGATTAACCTGCTCTTCCAAGAAACAATAAAACATTTATCACTCAAAAACAGCGGAGTTATCAACTATTAAAGGATGATTTATCAATTATTAATGTCTGAAATATCAATCGTTAATAATTGACACCTCAGACATTAATACACTGTAAATCAAATGACAACATCAAACAAATGACAGATAATGATACATGGAAGAGTGAGAGCAAACACTTGCTCTCATAACTGCTACCACAGTTGCTGCCATACCTGAAACTAAGATGAATAAAGGGATGCAGACAAATTGTTAGAGCATGAGAGCAAAAACGCATTCAAATTACGTGGGGAGCCTGATTATCTCTAGGAGAATAATATGCTAGACCAAGAATCAGTTTACAACACAAAAAGTGACGGCAAAAAGCGTAAAACTCTTGCCGTCACTTAGCCATCAGCATTTGCCGTCACCGCTATTGGTCTATATATTAATACTTTATTCTAAAAAGTGACGGGTGACGATAAAAAACATAGTTTCAACTCTAAAATAATTATTTTATCTTAAGGGCAAAACCTCCTCCCGGTGCCAGATGAACTTTCAGTTTACCGTCTTTCTTTATCGGGAAGGACTCACACTTATAATCACGACCTGCCCGATGAGCATTCACACCATCTTTAAACAAAGTAGCATGATAAGATTTATCACCCAGGAAAGAACAATCGACTTCAATATCACGTGCACTCCAATCTGTAATTCCACCTACATACCAGACATCCCCTTTCCGGCGTGCTGTCACAATATACTCTCCCATTTTACCGTCAAGAACGATACTTTCATCCCATACAGTTGGTATTTCTGCGATAAATGCCGTTGATTCCGGTTCGCGCATATAGTTGCTCGGAGTATCGCACAACATATTAAAAGGAGATTCAAACACCACGTACAAGGCTAGTTGGCGGCAACGGGTTCCCTGACTCATCGGTTCTGAATAACAAGGATAATAGTTACCCTTGGAAGCATTCCTCATCGCCCCCTGCGTATAATCCATCGGACCGGAAACCTGACGGATGAAAGGAATCATCACATCATACTTCACCTGATCTACTGACGGTGAACTCCATTTCATCTGCTCCAACCCATTGACTCCTTCGAAATTCAACACATTCGGATAAGTACGGTTCAATCCGGCAGGCTTATGAGTGCCATGCAGGTCAAGAATCAGCTTGTATTTAGCACACATTTCAGCGGCACGATAGTTGAATGCAGTCATTTCCTGATCGTCACGGTCCATAAAGTCCACTTTGAAACCCTTTACTCCCATTTCGGCATAATGACGGCACACATTTTCCATATCACGCTCGAATGCATGATAACCGGCCCAAAGGATGATACCTACATTTTTGGAAGCTGCGTAATCTACCAGTTCTTTCAGGTCAATCTCCTTGACAACCTGCATCAAATCCGCCTGTAAGTTCACTGCCCATCCCTCGTCAAGTATCACATACTCGATACCGTTTGCAGAAGCAAAGTCTATATATGCCTTATAAGTCGGATTATTTACTCCGGTCACAAAATCAACGCCATCCAGATTCCAGTCATTCCACCAGTCCCAAGCAACCTTTCCCGGTTTAATCCATGAAAGATCGGACATACGTGAAGGCGCACCTAACAGGTAGCTGAGATTGGTAGCGGCAAGGTCCTTATCGGTGGTAGTAACCACGGCTATACGCCAGGGGAAGTTTCTCGGCTTATCCACTTTGGCAATGTAGTCTTCATGCTCCTTCACCAACATCTGAAGCTGGTTGTGACCACCCTGTACCGTACGCTTCGGATAAGGAGCATGCATACTGCTCAGACGATTCGCGCCTTCCGAAGCAGAAAGATAAAGTCCCGGATAATTTTCCAGATCGGACTCTGTGATACAGACTTTCACTCCATCGCCCGCATCTACTACCAACGGCAAGAACATCAAGCGCTGTTTATTCAGCTTCGACAGTTTGTCCGTTGTATACGTATTCTCGAAAGAATTAAAAAACTGGGAGTTATAATCACCGTCTTTACCGCTTTTTACATAAGGCACGGAGGCAGTCATATCCGATGGAAAACAATAATCAGATACTTCCGTCACCACACGAAAAGGCTTCTTCCCCTGATTCACAAAACGGTAGGCGATACCGTCATTGTATGCACGAAACTCTACATTCCAGTCTTTTTTGAAACGCAAGGTCAGTCCATTATAATGATTTCTCAATTCGCTGGCACGGTAGAAAGGAGATGGTATCATCTCGTCCACACTCTTCCTGGAAGTTCCGGATAATTTCGCATTTTCTCCCCAGACAGTCCCGTTATCCAACGTCATTGATATGGGAGAAGGAGTCAGAATCTGCCTGCCGTTGCATGTAATGTCATAAGTCAGCCGGTCGCCAATGGTTATTGTCGTTTTCAGATTTCCATCAGGTGAGGCTAGTGTAAATTGCTTCTGAGCTTGCAACGAAAGCGTACACAAGACACATAATAATAAAAATGTAAGTTTTTTCATGGTTGTAACTAATATATTAGATTTCAAAATAATTATTCCGCAATAAAGCGCTTTGTCTGTACATCACGACTGTTCGTACCTATCATCACGTCAAACTCTCCCGGTTCGTAGATATATTGCAGCCCGGAATTATAAAATTTCAGGTCATCTTCCGTAAGTACAAACTTCACTTCACGGCTTTCTCCTTTTTTCAGGAAGATACGATCGAAGCCTTTCAGCTCTTTCACCGGACGCGCTACTTCCGCATAGATATCACGCAAATAGATTTGTACCGTTTCATAGCCGTCATGGTTCCCTTTGTTGGTGACAGTAACGGAAGCTGTCAGGTTTCCATTTTTCGGCAAGGTTTCCGAACTGAGCTGCAGGTCGCCATATACAAAGTCGGTATAACTCAAACCGTATCCGAAAGGATAAAGAGGTTCGTTACTCTCATCCAGATAGTTGCTGGCATACCGGTTGAAAACACGGTTGTCCGGGTCCGGACGTCCGGTGTTCAAATGATTGTAGAACAAAGGAAGTTGCCCTACCGAACGAGGGAAGGTAGTAGTCAGCTTACCGCACGGGACGGCTTTGCCAAACAGAACATCGGCAACGGCATCCCCTGTCTCACTACCTCCGAACCATACATTCAGAATAGAAGGAATGTGTTCGCTTTCCCAGTTCAAGATCAAAGGACGACCGGTGAACAGGAGCAGTACCACAGGCTTACCTGTTTTCACCAATGCTTTCAATAAGTCCTGCTGAGCGTCAGGGATTTCCAGATTAGTACGGGAAGGAGATTCACCACTCATTTCCGCACATTCACCCACAGCAGCCACAATCACATCGGCACGGGCAGCCGTACGCAATGCCTCGGCCAGCAGTTGCTGATCATTACCACGTTCCAACGGACGGATGCCGACAGCTCCTTTTTCCATTTCCGCATCATAATATACATTGCTGCCTTTGGCATAAAGTATTTCAGCCTTGTCTCCTACTGCCGACCGGATTCCTTCGAGTAATGTACCATGTCTGGACGGAGTACAGGTCATGCTCCACATTCCGCACATATTATTGCGTGCATCTGCCATCGGACCTATTAATGCAATTTTCCCTTTTTCCTCCAACGGAAGCAGGTGATTCTCATTTTTCAGTAGAACAAACGTCTCTGCCGCAACCTCGCGTGCAACTGCACGATGCTCAGGCGTATAAAGTTCTTTTTCCGCACGTAACGTATCGCAATATTTATATGGATCGGCAAACAAGCCCAGTTTATACTTAGCCTCCAGCACACGACGGCAAGCTGCATCAATCTGTGCTTCGGTGACTTTCCCCTCTTTCAGCGATTCTTCCAGCGTATTGAGAAAGCCGCAGGAAACCATGTCCATATCCGTCCCAGCCTGCAAAGCACGGACAGAGGCTTCCTTCAAAGGAGCCACACCATGAATGGACATTTCAGCAATGGAATTGTAGTCTGTGACCAAAAGTCCCTGAAATCCCCATTCGTCACGAAGCACGTCTGTCAACAGCCATTTATTTGCCGTAGCCGGTATGCCGTCTACTATATTAAAAGAACTCATCACACTACCGACATCAGCCTCAACCGCCGCCCGATAAGGAGCAAAATATTCGTTATACATACGCAGATGGCTCATGTCGACTGTATTATAATCCTTACCGGCTTCTGATGCTCCATAGAGGGCGAAATGTTTTACACAAGAAAGGATTTCATCTTTTCCCTGCATACTGTCACCTTGATAACCGTGCACATAGGCCTTTGCCAACAGTGAACCCAGATAAGGGTCCTCACCGCTTCCTTCGGCAATACGTCCCCAACGGGCATCCCGGCAGATATCTACCATCGGGCTGAATGTCCAGCAAATGCCATCCGCACTGGCTTCAATGGCAGAAATCCGCGCCATCCGCTGAATAGCCAACGTATCCCAACTGCATGAGAGGGCCAACGGTATCGGGAAAATCGTTTCATAACCATGTATGACGTCCGCCCCGACTATCAAGGGAATTTTCAATCGGTTTTCTTCCACTGCCAGCCGTTGCAGATCATAGATTTTTTTGATTCCTTTTACATTGAAAAAGCCACCGATCTCTTCTTTGCGAATCATATCACTAAGCTCACTATTCATCACCGAGCCTGTCACCAAGTCGCCACCGGAAGGAAGGTTCAACTGTCCCAGCTTCTCACGGATCGTCATTTTACCCATCAGGTCTGTGACAAAGCGATCCATCTCTACCTCTTTTCCCCCACCAGACTCCGAACAGGAAAAGAATATAATGCCACAAATGGCACCAAACACCAGATTTCTTATTTTCATAAGCTCTTCAAATTATTTATTTACTTTTCTGACTTTACCTTCTATACAATAACGGCAACATCGGTCAACAGAATCTATTTCGCCAAAGTTAACACTTCCTTCTAAATAATGAGACATATACCCGCAAAATAGATTATTTATTTCTGTCAACTGAATCTATATACAATAGACGGTTCAGAAAGAAAAAGCCACATTAATTCAGAGCTACAAATTTTCCATCCTTAATATAAATAGGTGTTATCACCGGATGTTCCGTCTGCGAATTCGGTGCATGATAAGAAATCATCAGCCTGCCTTTAAGATCCTTGAATACCATCGCGTGTCCGCCATCGTCACTATTTAACGTTTCGGGCTCCTGCACCCAAGGACCAAGAACATTACCCGATGCCGAGACAGCCTGCCCGATGGCATATTTTCCATCTGTCTTTCGGAAACTGGACCATAGCATAATCAGTTTTCCATCATCCAGACGATAGATAAAAGGAGCATCCGTAACATTGCCCGTCACCCCGGAACTTGTAATAGAGCCTACCCAGGGAGCTTCCGAAGCCTTGAACAACAGATACGGATCACCTTCTGTCGTTTTCAGATCTTTCGCCAGCCGTTGGGCATAAATTTCACCGTCGATGGTCTCCAGCCACTCACGACAGAACAACAGCCAGGGATTTCCTTCTTTGTCAATATACAAAGATCCATCCAGACACATCCAGCCGGAAGGAGTAATCGCCTTGTTTACAAGTGGAGTGAAAGGGCCTTTCGGACTATCGGAAACTAGAATAGAAGTTCCCCGCTTCACTCCCGCATTACTGAAAGTAGCAAATAAATAATAACGTCCTTCATATTCATACACATCCGGTGCCCAAAAATCCTGTTGCCCCCAGAAATCAGTTTTAGCTATAAAAGAATATCCTTCGTCTTTCCACGTGGACAGGTCTTTACTTTTATAAACTCTGATTTTCAAGTTATTATTGAAATGAAGATAATACATCGAAGTTTTCTTGTCGACCAGAATAAACGGGTCCCGCAAACGCAAACTCGATACAGGAATCGTGAAACTTTCTCCCCCTACTTCATCCGGATCGGTGGAGGAAGTCTGTCCATCATCATTACTACAACTGACAATACACGCTCCCATCAATAACAAGAGCGAAAGAATAGAATGCTTTAACTTTTTCATATATCAATGATTATTTAATAAAATACCTATTGAAAACTGATAAATAAATTGTTCAAGATCAATAATGAGGATTCTGCTCGATATGAGAATTTTCAATAATAACCGATGTAGGAATCGGGAACAAAAGATTCTTCTCTGAGAAATTAGTACTATACTTCTTACCGGTTTCTACATATTTCCCCATCCGGATCAAATCTTCCCTGCGCTTTCCTTCATACCAGAACTCCCAGCCTCTTTCTTTCAGAATCCAGTCTCTCAACGACTCCTTATCCGGGAAATCGGATAATTGCTTTATGATAGCGTCTCCACCATCAGCAGCCTGTTCCATTGCTGTAAACTCGATTTCATCAATCCAAAGTTCATATCCGCTTCCGGAATTTCCCAAAGCAAGGAACAGAGCACAATTTTGATCTTCCGTAGCTTTACCTGTCTGTGTGGAGAATTCCTTTACTTCGCCTGCTTTCAAAGAGATGGATTCCATGTGGCTCAATGGTCCTTCAACGCGTATTTCAAACTGAATGTCTTTCGAGGCTTTCAGCTTCATCTTTATTGAATACTTACGCCCTTTTGCAACCAAAGGTTCTGTTCGCATCTGCAAAGTCCAGAATTCTGTACCCGAAGATTCAACTTCCACATGTAAGCTGTTTCCGTTATTCAACGTGTTGTTTTTATCCACATCATACTTCCAGGCAGATCCACCGGCCTGATCGTAGTTATTCATCGAGAATATCCCTATAACATTGTCAACAAACTCTCCGTCAAAGCTCTCTTTAAAAACGGGTATTGCAGGCAGCGAGGTGCCAAAGCCAAAAGCACGTTTCCGGATATCATTAATCAGATCGACACTCCCTTGATTAGGACCATTCAGTTCATTCAATGCTTCCGCCTTAAATAACAACACTTCTGCATATCGGTCGAGTACCTTGTCATTGCCTGCCCATGTGCCTGTAGCTTCAGGATCAATCCCATATTTCAAAGGCAAAGCACCTACATCACCACTGGCTCTCAAATCAACTGTAGCACCGGACTTTGATGTATATTCGGCCTGTGCCAAAGCTCTTCGCCGGTCATTTTCATCAAACGTATCATAGAATTCCCACGGCATCCGGTGTCCGGACCATCCTTCTACGATGTTTCCATAAGGTGAAGCGTAGTCACCCGGCAAAATATTTGCATATGTATGATTACCATAATCTGCCAGTGGTTCAGCTCTCACAACAAACATCAGTTCTTTATTACCTTCGTTCTGAGCTGAAAATATACTTGCATAATCCTTCTCCAGTTCATAGTAATTCAGACCGATAATCTCATTTGCCGTTTCGAGAGCATTCTGCCACTGCTTTTCATGCATATAATATTTCAGTAAATAATGCAGGGCAGCTCCCTTTGTGATACGTCCGTATTCAGCTTGTTCTACCGGAAGTGCGTCGGCAGCAGCACGTAGTTCTGTCGTCAGGAAAGTTCCGACTTCTTCAGACGTAGGTCTGTAAGGTTTATAATCCGGGTCCGGATTGATTGCCTGGTCGGCTTCCAGAATCATTGGCATAGGACCATAAAGCCGATATAAATCGAACATGAAAAAGGCTCTGAGCGCCCGGACCTCCGCAATATACAAGTCTTTCACCGACTGAGCTACCGGAGACTCTTCCATCTTCGCTATCGTATAAGTGCAACGGGTGATATTAGGGGCAGTCCAGTTATAGAATCCTTTCACCATCTGGTCAGCATCCGTCCACGAACCATTCAGAAAAGCAACCCATGACCACTTGGTAGTCCATTCTTCGGTTGAAACTTCATCCATTACAAAAGAACTTCCATCACAAAACAAATAAGGTCCCCAGCCTTTTTGGCGTAATTCATAATAAAGGGCAACCGTTGCAGCCGAAAGGTCTGCAGGAGTATTAAACGCATTCCCAGTATCTACAACTCCATACAAGTGAGGTTCCAAGCTCCCCTCACAGGCTACAAACTGAATGCTTATAAATAGTAATAATAGTTTTTTAGCTAATTTCTTCATGACATTCCAGTTTAAAATTTCACATCAAGTCCAAATGAAAAAGTCTTCTGTTGAGGATATGACGCCCGGTCGTTTTCAACTTCCGGATCGAGTCCTTTATATCCGGTAAACGTCAGCAGATTCTGACCGGAAAAGTAAAATCTTACTTTCAACTTATCAGCTTTAAACAGTCTGCTCAAATCATATCCCAACGTTACGTTCTTCAGACGTAAATATGTATTCTTCTCCCAGTTCGGAGCACCGTAGCTATCATAGCTGTTCACTTCGCCACTAGGCATAGCAGAACTCATGTTGTCGGAAGTCCAACGATTTTTTATATCCGCCAAAAAGTTATTATTGTCTTTCAGCCTCTGGATGCCGTTTCCACCATACACCCCGTGTTCTACCTGAGTGTAAGGATAGGAGTATCCGCCAACCGAAGCATAAAGATAGATATTCAGATCAAATCCTTTGTACCGGAAATCATTCGAAAATCCCATAGTAAACTTCGGTGCACGTGTCCCCAGATATACGACATCTGCCTGATCTATTTTCCCATCAGGCTTTCCTGTCAGATTCCCTTCCTCGTCGAGTCCGTTCACATCTTTATATTTGCGCTGTCCCGGTAACAAGTCCGGCATAGCCGGCGTATCTTCACCCGCCTGCTTTATACCGTCCGGAATCAGCGTATAGATAGCACTTACCGGATCGTTTTCTTTGACATAAGGAGCCAGAATTACTTTCGGATCACGTTCTTTCCATCTGTCACGATAGGAAGTATACGTCAATGTCGATTCCCAATGTAACGGTCCTTCCAGGTTCACTGTATTCAGCGTCAGTTCAAAACCGGTACTTTTTGTTTTTCCAATGTTGGACCATATACCGGTAGTGACAGCTGTATGCGGCAGCGAACGCCAGCTCAGCAGGTCTTTTACCTCTTTAAAGAAAACATCTACACTACCATTGATACGATTCCGGAAGAAACCGAAATCCAGTCCGAAGTTAACTTCTGTAGTCGTTTCCCACTTTAAATCAGGATTACCGAACTTTCCCAGATTTACTCCTCTCTTTTCTGTATCTCCCAGATAATAATTTCTGCCGTCAAAGGCAAAGTACTCGGAAGCAGCATCGTTAGGCAGATTTTCATTACCCACCTGTCCCATGCTGACACGCAACTTGGCATCGGAGAGCCAGTTGACATCTTTCAGAAAATCTTCCTGATTCATTCTCCACGCAAATGCTCCCGAAGGAAAGAAAGCATAACGGTTGTTCTTTCCAAAACGGTCGCTACCATCGATACGGGCAGTAAAAGTAAACAGATACTTGTCTTTGAAAGAGTATTGGGCACGACCAAAATAAGAAGCCAACACGTGTTTATTTTTATAAGAACTGACCACCGGACGCGTTTCACCTGCCTGTAGTTTATAATACATCAACGCATCAGACATAAATCCCATAGCACGTGCATACGCTCCGTCATCATTCTGCACCTGATACGAATATCCCAGTAATGCAAGAAGTTTATGTCTCTCCTTGAAAGTCTTCTGAAAATTGAAAACCATATCTGCCACATAGTCTTCACGGTTGGCGGAATTGATATTCGCATCTCCATTCACACTACTTCCATATTTCGTAGTCATCGGATAGTAGCTATGGCGGGACCCGTCGCGGATATCCGCACCGGCAGACAGTTTCAACCAGAACACATCTTTTATAAAATAGAAATTAGTGAATGCTGTTGCCAGAAAACGCTTGGTCTTTGTCTCATCCTCAATGTCGAGATAAGACAAAGGATGATTGAGCAATGCCTGCTTAGGATCTTCCATCCATTTGCCGGTCGTCGGGTCTCGTTCCGCCTTCACTGTCGGACTATAACTTAACGCCGATTCAATAATACCTGCCGTACTGTCATATCCTCCCCCCAGTGTCGCATTCTGATCGACTACATAAGAGGCTGTGGCAGAAATACCATAATCCCACCATTTCGTTATTTTATGGTCCAGATTATAACGGAAGCTATAGCGTTTATAACCGGATGTTTTCACCACTCCTTTCTGATCGAAGTAGTTCAGCGAAATCAATGATCTCATCTTTTTTTCATTACCATAAGTCACTGTGAGGTTATGTTGCTGGATAAGACCTGTACGGGTAATCATATCATACCAGTTGGTCCCTTTTCCGGCTTTTGCTATTTCTTCATCCGTGTACATAGGCACATAAGGGCTGACAGCACCCGGATCTGTATTCCCATAAGGATATACCAGATTCTGCATTAAATACTGTTCTTTATAGTAACTGTTCTGAGTAGTCATTAACTCTCCGGCCGTCAATAATTCCGGTCGTTTATTTATAGTCTGAAACGACATATTCATGTTATACTCTACTTTCGTATCCTGAGTACCTCTTTTTGTCGTAATCAGAACAACTCCATTAGCACCCCGCGCACCATAAATGGCAGTTGCCGAAGCGTCCTTCAAAATCTCTATGGATTCGATATCGTTAGGGTTAATACTGCTCAAAGGGCTGTTGCTTCCTGCCGTCCACTGATTACCGCTTCCCGGATTGACACCGGCATTCACTATGGGGAAACCATCGACCACATACAGCGGATCATTCCCCGCACCGGTAGAAGCCGCACCCCGAATCAGAACTTCAATACCACCACCGGGCTGTGCACTCCCCTGTTTTACAGTAAGTCCTGCCGCACGTCCCATCAACATTTCAGAGAAGTTCGGTGAAGCTGCTTTATTGAGTTTCTCAGACTTTACAGAAACAATCGAAGCATTCAAGTCACTTTTCTTCATTGTACCGTATCCCACTACCACAACTTCATCCAGCAATTCTTGCTTTTCATACAAAACGATGGATAAATCTGTCTGATTTCCAACTTTCACTTCCAGAGGCTGATAACCGATGTAAGATAGTTCCAATACCGCTCCCGGCGATACTTCCAACGTAAACTTCGCATTTATATCCGATACCGTTCCGTTAGTTGTCCCTTTCTCCTTGATGGTAACACCGATAATAGGCTCGCCGTTAACATCGTTCACCACACCTGTGATCTTACGTTTTTTACCATCCTTTGAGGTTTTCTGCCTGGCTTGTCCTTTCTGAACAATTACATTCTTCCCTTTCACTTCATAGACAACGTCTTGTCCGTACAATATCTGATCGATAGCCTCATTCAGCTCTTTCGCCTTTACAGTTATAATCTTCTTTGTATCCAGATCTCCGACTTTATAAACGAAAGAATATCCGCTTTTATTCTTCAACTGGGTCATTGCTTCTTTCACTGAAACGTTATCCATTTTCAATGAAACAGCCTGGGCTAGTATTGCTATGTTAAGGCAAAACAGAGCCATGACCATTAATATGGCCTTCTTCCTGTAATTCATAAAATAAACAAATTATTAATTAAAACTTGAATAACTCGTTTTAAAAGAGATGTATTTTGCTAACTTTGCACATTCTCTTTTGAAAACATATTCACACTAGATGATTGTTGAAAGAAGAGATTCAAGGAGCCGGGAGATGTCCGAAATCTTCCGGTTTTTTATTTGTCTCTCCTTATTTGTCAGCTAAAGATTATTCTGTATTTTTCTCTTTATTCATACTTTTCAATTTTTAAGGTTAAACAATCATAGCATTATAATCTCTGGTAACCGGTTAGTAGATAGTTATATTACGTTCTTCAATCTTATATTGCATTTTTTCCGTAGAAGCCAGTGCTTCCAGTACTTCCTGGATATTTTGTTCACGACGAACGAAGTTGCCATAGAAGCGGAATGTTTTTAAGGAATCATTGGCTATGTGAATCTTCACATTATAGCTACGTTCCAATTCTTTGGCGATATCCGGTAAGAGTTCTTCATCAAAAAACAAGTAACCGTCCGTCCACTGAGACGCATTGGATGCGGTAACCGACTCTACAGTCAAAAGCCCGTTCGCCTTATTTAATACGGCCCTTTCATCAGGTGAAAGGACTGCTTCTTTTTCTTCTCTCAACAAGTTGTTCAATCCGACCTTACCTTCCAGCAAAGAAACGACCACTTCATGATCTTCCGGATAGTCACGGAAATTGAATTTTGTTCCCAACACCTGTAATTGCAAGTCTTTAGTCTTTACGAAAAAGGGAATCTTCTCATTCCGCTTTACCTCAAAATATCCTTCCCCTTCCAGTTCTACTTTTCGGTTATCGACACCAAACCCCTGCGAGTATGTCATGCGTGAACCGGCATTAAGCCAGACTAATGTGCCATCCGGCAAATAAAGTTTTGTTTTTGATCCTAAAGGGGCTTCTACTGAAATATCTGCAAAAGTATCTTTCACATTCACCTCTCCCTGCCAATAAGAAATACATCCCACCGCTATTATGATTGCAACAACCGCAGCATAACGCCACAACGCTGACAGGCTAAAACCTCGACGGGAAGTGCTCTGAATTTCCTTCTGACTTTCGACACGGTTTCTAAAATTCTCAAACGCTTTATCCTTATCATAGACAGATGCGGCTTCACGACTTACAGCTGAAAACCAGATCTCCCGCTGACGGATAAAATATTGCTGATTTTCAGCCGATGCGGCAATCCATGTTTTTAGTTCATCTAAAGCGTTCTTATCCAGACCTTCAGTCAGATAGTTGGCAATCAGTTCATCAATATGTTTATTTTCTTCTTCCATATTTATGCTTTCTATAAAGGAGACAGTTGTTTTTTAATTAAGGGTAGTCAGAAAATGATTTTTTTTCGCTTTACCTGAAAAAAAATAGTAATAGAGAAATCAGGTACTTACTCAAATGAGCGTGTAAAGAAGCTAAAGCATTCTTTATATGATACTTAACTGTATTAATAGATATTCCCAGTTCACCGGAAATTTCTTCGTATGATTTTCCTTCAAAGCGACTTTTAGCAAAAACCCGACGGCATTCGTCCGGCAATTTATCGATAGCCTTATATATTTCGTTTTCAAGTTCACGTTCCAGTAAAATACCTAACGGATGCGAATCGGACAGTATGATTTTATCATCCGTTATCTCATCGGGCATAAGAGCAGAAAATGCTATTTCTCTCTTTTCACGTTCCGAATTAAGATAGTTAATGCAACGATTACGGACAGCTCTCAGCAGGTAACTACGGATAGAGACTGAAATATCCAAAGTCTCACGTATCTCCCATAAATGAAAGATAGTATCTCCTACAATGGTTTCGGAAAGGAACTGATCTTTTAGATAACCATTGGCAACATAACAGAGCAGGGCATAGTGATGATCATATATGTAACGATAAGCATTTTCATTGCCTATCTTCAGTTGTTCCACTATTAAAGTTTCAGTATTCTCCATGAATGTACCAGTCAGATTAATAGCACAAATTTAGAGAATTATTCGAATTTAAAGCATATAAAGCCAAAAATCCCTCCAAAGAAAAAAACTTTGGAGGGATCTTCTTTATACTACTCTGTATACAGTCTATTTCATCTTATATACGAGTGTACCACCTTTCAGAATATCTTCATGAGAAATCGTATTCTTTGTATAAGGTTCGCCATTCAGCGTGATACTATCCACATATTTATGTTCCTTCGATAAGTTTTCAGCGATCACAGTAAAGGTCTTTCCATCAGCCAGATGTAGCACAATCTTCGGTAACTGAGGAGCTCCGAATACATAATCACCGCTTACCGGATCTACCGGATAGAAACCCATTGCACTGAACATATACCATGCGGACATCTGACCACAGTCATCATTACCACAAAGTCCGTCAGGCTTGTTCTTATATTGAGTATCAAAGATTTCACGGATTAGTTCCTGTGTACGTTCCGGACGCCCTGCCAAAGCATATAAATAAGTAACATGATGACTGGGCTCATTACCATGTGCATACTGTCCGATCAAACCTGTCACATCAGCCTGGGTTGTTTCCAGTTTCACTGTAAACAGGGAATCCAGCTTGTTCAGGAAAGGTTCTTCTCCACCGAAGAGAGCAATCAAACCGGGAACATCGTGTTGCACATGCCAGGTATATTGCCATGCATTTCCTTCCGTATAGTCACCGCCTGTACTTTCCGCATGTCCTACATCACTAGGATTAAACGGAGATTTCCAGGTTCCGTCAGCTTTACGCGGACGCATAAAATTCGTCTGTGAATCGAATAAGTTCTTATAATAATCTGCACGTTTCGCAAAGTAAGCAGCATCTTCTTCTTTTCCCATACGACGGGCCATGTCAGCTGCCGCATAATCGTCATATACCGATTCCAGAGTTGAAGAGACGGATTCCGCTTTTGTCAGATCTGTCGGGAAATATCCGTATTTCGTATACACTTCCCAGTCGGACTTCAACGGATGAGATACAGTCTGTGTCTTCTTCACCATATTGAAAGCACGTTCCGCATCAAAACCACGGAAACCTTTTCGGTAGGCTTCAGCAATAACAGATACACCATGATTGCCGATCATACAGAAGTTTTCTTTTCCCCACAATGCCCAAATAGGCAGGAAGCCTTGTACTTCACCTTGTTCTATCAATGAATTAACAAAACCATCCACACGTTCGGGAACCATTAATGTATAGAATGGATGAGCGGCACGATAAGTATCCCATAAAGAGAAGGTTGAATAGAATGTTCCTGTTCCGGCCTTCACAATCGAATCGGCAGCATTACGATACATACCGTCTACGTCTGAAATCTGGTTAGGCTGAATCAGTGCGTGATAGAAACAAGTATAGAAATTCGTCTTTTCATCATCCGTACCCTCTACGTCAATGCGACTCAGATAGCTGTTCCATTCGTCATGGGCAGCCAGCTTCACACCGTCAAAGTTCCAGTCTGGTATTTCAGCCTGCAAGTTCTTCTTTGCTCCCTCTACGCTGGTAGTCGAAAGGGCCACCTTCATCATCAGTTCATCTCCCGGCTTCAAGTCGAAAGTAGCAATGATTCGCTTTCCTTTCTCAGTTTCTCCCATCGGAAGGTAAAGCGAATCTATTACCGGACGATTAAACTTCATCACAAAGAAGTAGTCCTGATCAACCCAGACCGTGTTATTCACGTGTCCGGTCAGCGTCTGAGCATCTTCCCAGTTCACTTCGCAACTATTCACTTGTGAATGATATTGTTCTTCTCTCCAGGCAGGTCCGTGCTGCAAGTCAATCAGCAGAGAAGCTGAATCCGCTTTATGATATGTATAACGATGAAGAGCTGCATGGATAGAAGCAGTCAGTTCCGCCTTTACCTGCGGATCGGATAATTCGACTGTATAATATCCCGGAGTAGCAGCTTCCTTGTCTTTCGGGAAATGGCTGCGGTAAGCATCCCATGCACGGGCACGGGTACCGGTAACCGGCATCACCAGAATATCCCCCAAATCCATACATCCGGTTCCGTTCAGATGAGTCTGAGTGAAGCCCCAGATCAGAGAGTCCTGATAAGTATATTCCGAACAATATCTCCAACCTACTGCACCCGTCACCGGACTGGTCTGTATCATTCCGAAAGGATAGCAAGCTCCGGGGAATGTATGCCCATTGTCAGCAGCACCAATAAAGGTATTCACATACTGAGTGTAATCTTTCGTTTCCGCTTGCTCCGTCGGAGAACAGGAAGTGTACATAAACAGTCCCGCCAAAGCAACGGCCATCACAGGGGATTTTCTTTTCATGATAATCATAATGTTAAGTTAATGCTACAAATTTAGAGAATAATTCTCAATGCTACACTAAAATACAATAGAAAAATGGTCCCCAAGTCCGATCATTCAAAATTTATATCTACCCTGTTCCGGGCAGCATTCTAAAAGCAAATAAACCTGATTCATTGTGACAAAACAAAAATTCGCACGACTTATTGAATAAATATCAACTCAATTATTTATCTTTGTTAGCTTTAAAACAAGCTGACTCAAAAAAACAATAGTATAATGAAAGATTTCTTGAAATTTACGCTCGCCACTGTGACCGGTATCATCCTGTCAAGCATTGTATTATTTATTATCGGCATGGTAACATTGTTCGGCATTGTATCAACCGCGGATACAGAAACAATAGTGAAAAAGAATTCTGTGATGATGCTCGACCTGAACGGTGTATTAGTCGAACGCACTCAGGAGAGTCCGTTAGGTATCTTATCACAGTTGTTCAGCGACGACTCCAATACATACGGGCTGGACGATATTCTTTCTTCCATCAAAAAAGCAAAAGAAAATGAAAATATCAAAGGAATTTATCTGCAGGCAAGTATGCTCGGAACTTCGTATGCATCTTTGCAGGAAATCCGTAACGCATTGCTCGACTTTAAAGAAAGCGGAAAGTTCATCATAGCCTACGGAGATAGCTATACACAAGGACTTTATTATCTTTCCAGTGTAGCGGACAAGGTATTGCTCAATCCGAAAGGAATGATTGAGTGGAAAGGCATCGCTTCCGCTCCTCTGTTTTATAAAGACTTACTGCAAAAGATCGGGGTAGAAATGCAGATATTTAAAGTAGGTACTTATAAATCCGCCGTAGAACCGTTTATTTCTACAGAAATGAGTCCTGCCAATCGTGAACAGGTGACAGCTTTTATCAACTCGATCTGGGGACAGGTTACCGAAGGGGTATCTGCTTCCCGCAGCCTCCCCGTAGATTCACTGAATGCTTTAGCTGACCGTATGCTGATGTTTTATCCGGCAGAGGAAAGTGTGCAATGTGGCTTGGCGGACACATTGATTTACCGCAATGATGTTCGCAATTATCTTAAACAGTGGGTGGACTTGAAAGAAGATGACCGCCTTCCGGTGCTAGGGTTGAGTGATATGATCAATGTGAAAAAAAACATGCCGAAAGATAAAAGCGGTAACATCGTAGCGGTCTATTATGCCTCCGGAGAAATCACAGATTACAGCGGTTCTTCAACTTCTGAAGAGGGAATTGTAGGCACAAAAGTTATTCGTGACTTGCGTAAGCTAAAAGATGACGAGGATGTAAAAGCTGTCGTTCTCCGTGTTAATTCACCGGGTGGAAGTGCTTTTGCATCCGAACAAATCTGGCATGCCGTGAAAGAACTGAAAACAGAGAAACCAGTAATTGTTTCTATGGGTGATTATGCCGCATCAGGTGGTTATTATATCTCTTGTGTAGCCGATACAATCGTTGCAGAGCCGACTACATTGACGGGATCCATCGGAATTTTCGGTATGGTACCGAATGTTAAGGAATTATCAGAAAAGATCGGTTTGACCTACGATGTGGTAAAAACAAATAAATTTTCAGATTTTGGAAATATCATGCGTCCTTTCAATCAGGATGAGAAGACACTGATGCAGATGATGATTACCCAAGGTTATGATACATTCGTCAATCGCTGCGCTGAGGGGCGCCATATGAGCAAAGAGGCCATTGAGAAAATAGCTGAAGGTCGTGTATGGACAGGAGAAGCTGCTAAAGAACTTGGACTGGTAGACGTACTCGGAGGTATTGATACAGCTTTGGAGATTGCTGTCAGGAAAGCAGGAATCGAAGGATATACAGTTGTTTCTTATCCGGCAAAACAAGACCTCCTTTCTTCACTGCTCAATACGAAACCCACTAATTATGTGGAATCACAAATATTGAAAAACAAGTTAGGAGAGTATTATCAACAATTCGGTATGCTGAAAAATTTAAAAGAGCGTTCCATGATTCAGGCACGCATTCCGTTTGAACTAAATATCAAGTAAACTGTACTGCATGGACGAACACTTTATCAAGATACATAAGTGGCTTTACCCTGTCTCATGGATTTACGGGGCAGTGGTAACAGTAAGAAACAAACTCTTTGACTGGGGATTCCTCCGGTCAAAGAGTTTTGGTGTTCCTGTCATCTGCATCGGCAACCTGTCTGTAGGCGGCACGGGAAAGACGCCGCACACCGAATATCTGATAAAGCTGCTTCGTGATAACTATCATGTGGCAGTATTAAGCCGGGGATATAAAAGGCATAGCCGAGGATATGTGCTTGCCACTCCCCAAAGTACTGCACGCAGCATCGGTGACGAGCCTTACCAGATGCATACCAAGTTCCCGTCTGTCACACTAGCTGTCGATGAGAACCGCTGCCATGGCATAGAACAATTACTATCCATCAAAGAACCGTCCATTGAAGTTGTATTGCTGGATGATGCTTTCCAGCACCGTTACGTCAAGCCGGGACTAAGCATCCTGCTGACGGATTATCACCGCCTCTTCTGCGACGATACTTTACTTCCGGCAGGTCGTCTGCGCGAGTCTGTCAACGGTAAAAACCGGGCACAAATCGTCATTGTCACAAAGTGTCCGCAGGATATTAAGCCGATTGACTATAATATTATCACAAAACGACTGAACCTTTATCCTTATCAGCAGTTATACTTCTCATCGTTTCGTTATGGAAATCTGCAACCGGTATTTCCATCAGCAAATTCAGAGATTGATTCTACAGTGAATGAGTTACCGCTGAGTGCTTTAACGAATACGGATATTTTGCTGGTAACGGGCATTGCATCACCTGCGCCTATTCTCGAAGAGTTGAAAATGTATACCGATCAGATTGATTCGCTTTCATTCGACGACCATCATCATTTCAGTCATCGGGACATACAACAGATCAAGGAACGATTCGGAAAACTGAAAGGTGAACATAAACTGATTGTCACCACCGAGAAAGATGCAACCCGCCTGATTCATCATCCGGCATTGAGCGAGGAACTGAAACCGTTTATTTACGCCTTGCCGATTGAGATTGAGATATTACAAAATCAACAAGATAAATTTAACCAACACATTATTGGCTATGTTAGAGAAAATACAAGAAACAGCAGCTTTTCTGAAAGGGAAAATGCACACCAGTCCTGAAACAGCCATCATCCTTGGCACCGGACTTGGCAGTTTGGCAGACGAGATCACCGAGAAGTATGAAATAAAGTATTCGGATATTCCTAACTTCCCAGTGTCTACTGTCGAAGGTCATAGCGGTAAACTGATTTTCGGCAAGTTGGGCAACAAAGACATCATGGCAATGCAAGGGCGTTTTCATTATTATGAAGGTTATTCCATGAAGGAAGTGACTTTCCCTGTACGTGTAATGCGTGAGCTGGGTATCAAAACATTGTTTGTATCCAACGCCAGCGGTGGTACAAACGAAGCTTTTGAAATCGGTGACCTGATGATTATCACCGATCATATCAACTACTTCCCCGAACATCCGCTTCGTGGCAAGAATATTCCTTATGGTCCACGCTTCCCGGATATGAGCGAAGCATATGATAAGGAACTGATTCGTAAAGCTGACGAGATTGCTCAGGAAAAAGGCATTAAGGTACAACATGGAATTTATATCGGTACGCAAGGCCCTACTTTCGAGACTCCTGCTGAATATAAACTATTCCACATTCTGGGTGCCGATGCAGTCGGTATGTCTACCGTTCCCGAAGTGATCGTAGCCAACCACTGCGGAATCAAGGTATTCGGAATCTCCGTCATCACTGACTTGGGAGTAGAAGGAAAAATTGTAGAAGTATCGCATGAAGAAGTTCAGAAGGCAGCGGACGCAGCTCAACCTAAAATGACCACTATCATGCGTGAACTTATCAACCGTGCTTAATACTAAACTCTATTTATGCGAACTGAAATAGCAACTCTCGGCGAGTTCGGTCTGATCGACCGCCTCACCGAGGGAATTAAACCAGAAAACGAATCAACCAAATACGGAGTGGGTGATGATGCCGCCGTCCTCTCCTACCCTTCGGAGAAACAACTATTAGTAACAACCGACTTATTAATGGAAGGTGTTCATTTCGACCTGACTTATGTCCCTCTGAAACATCTGGGATATAAATCGGCCGTAGTCAATTTCTCCGATATCTATGCAATGAACGGTACGCCCCGGCAGATCACCGTATCGCTCGCTCTTTCCAAACGCTTCAGCGTAGAGGACATGGAAGAGCTTTATTCAGGCATTCGTCTGGCATGCCAACAGTATCATGTTGACATTATCGGAGGCGATACATCCTCTTCTCTTACGGGACTTGCCATCAGCATCACCTGTATCGGAGATGCCGATAAAGACAAAGTGGTCTACCGCAACGGAGCCAAAGACACTGACTTAATCTGTGTCAGCGGTGACTTGGGCGCTGCCTATATGGGTCTGCAACTCCTGGAACGTGAGAAAACAGTACTGAAGGGTGAAAAAGATATCCAACCGGACTTCACCGGCAAAGAATACTTACTGGAACGCCAGTTGAAACCGGAAGCCCGTAAAGATATCATCGAAAAACTGGCGGCTGCCAATATTGTCCCCACATCCATGATGGACATCTCCGATGGTCTGTCGTCCGAATTAATGCATATCTGCAAACAAAGTAATACGGGATGCCGTGTCTATGAGGAACATATTCCTATTGACTATCAGACGGCTGTCATGGCAGAAGAATTCAACATGAACCTGACCACTTGTGCCATGAATGGCGGTGAAGATTATGAATTGCTTTTCACTGTCCCCATCGCCGATCATGAGAAAGTATCACAGATGGAGGGAATCCGCCTCATCGGGCATATCACCAAACCCGAACTCGGTTGCGCATTGATTACCCGTGACGGACAAGAATTTGAATTGAAGGCTCAGGGATGGAATCCGCTAAAAGAAGATAAATAGATTTTCTCAGTTATATACTGAAAAATATTTCATTCCATACAACACTGATAATAAGCAAAGTAGCTTTTTATCAGTGTTTTTTATTTATAGAAGCCTTGCAGAATCCAAAACTTTAACTACCTTTGCAACCGCAAAAGAGAAACAACTGAGTTGAATTAGCCTTACGGTGCCATAGCTCAGTTGGTAGAGCAAAGGACTGAAAATCCTTGTGTCCCCGGTTCGATTCCTGGTGGCACCACTATCAACTCAGTAACAAAAATCCCTTGAACTTCAAAAGTTCAAGGGATTTTTGTTTTATCTCTTTTCTTATTCACTCTATCGGTGTTTAAGTACACACATAGCTTCCATCAGCATACAACCGGTCAGATGCGATGTCAATCCCACACTCTCATCATCAGCAGGTGCTTTTCTCCAACGACCGCTATATAACATAGTCTTCTGATTCACTCCTTGCTCTGCCATAACCGTAGCACAATGAGTTATGTAGTCGCGAAACTTATTATAATTGGCACTATCCAGTGCAGGGTCATTAATCAGTTTCACAAAATAACGGAAGAAGATGCCATGAAACAAGCCACCGTCACCACCTTCTGCATCGGAGAGTACACCTTCATTGGTCGACAAATGGTCAATCACAAAATTGGCCGCTTTTACTGCATCTGCCAGATATTGCTTATCACCGGTTATCTTATACAGTTCATGAGCTGCTCCCAGGAAAGTACCCGAGTTGTACGAAAATACCCATTTGGTAATCTTGCCTTCTCCATTCATGCTGTCATACACTGCCCCCGTCTGACGGTCGAACAAGTTATTCTTCTCCCATGTATATATTTTAATGGCCTCATTCAGATAAGCCTGTTTGGGTTTTCCGGCCTTTTTACCCATAGCATCGTAAAAATTATACAACCGGGCAGCAATAAGGGCAGCAGGACCATTGGAACAAGCGTTCTTAGATTTTGCCACATCCGTCTTCCAGGTAATGCCACCAAACCACGGAGCCTCATCTTCCGGTCCCCAAGTAGACCAAACCCAATCATCGTAGGTCTGTCTCGCCTTTTTCAGATACTTGGTATTCTTAGTGCTTTCAAACATGCGAATCTGTGCCAGAGCAATCCATTCCATATCGTCTACAAACACATTCCACCACGGGTCTTCCTCTCTGCCCGCAAAATTGAATTTCGGTGCACCTTCCCACCACAACGGGTATATATTCAAATACTGTTTGCTTCCGGTACGCATATATGCATCTACCATGACATCCATAGCATGTGCCTGTGGCCAATAATGATTGGTAGTCATATTGGAAAGATCACTACCATAATTAAAATAAAACCGATTCTCATACCCTTTGAAGTTTGCGCCCCAAAAATGCTTGATAAGGGCTTGCGACATACCATCTGCCATTTTCTGCCAATAAACAGGCGTCTTTTCCGCCAGACTTGCTGTAGTTTTTTCTACAATTACAGGATTGCTTCCCCCTGTCTCCGCAGAGAGCTGCAAAGTCAAGCTGAGAAAAAATACCGTAATCAATAAGTTCTTCATGTTTTCTGCGTTTAAAAGTTAATAATATTTCAGACTCAGCGGGCAAAGGTATGAAATAGTAGAGATAATGAATCATTATTTCTTGCCATTTTTGTACGATATGCTGCATTCTTCTTCCGGTTACCCTCCGTTCCCCTGTCTGCCTGCAATACTATTTTTACGCATAAAAAATCCCTTGAACCTCTGAGACTCAAGGGATTTTTATTTTATCATATTACACTTAAGCAAATGAATATCTAAAAATAAGTTTCAATACTTACATTTTTTGTTTTAATTCTCCACCGGTTTCTTTTCGAGACAGATATTGACCGCATTCATTCCTTTCACACCACGTTCAAGATCGAATGTTACAATATTACCTTCCGAGATATTACCAACGACATTATTAACATGGAAAAAGTACTTATCAACTCCGGCAAGGTCCTTTATAAAACCAAAGCCTCTTGCCTCATTAAAGAATTCAACTCTCCCTCTCAATATAACGGGTTCCTCGTCTTCTTTCTTCGGAGTTGCAATGATTATCTCATCCAGGTTTATCTCTTCCTTTTTGATATTTTCAGCCGGAGGAGTCGAAGTTATCATTCCATTCTCGTCCACATAAGCAATCATATCATCGAAGCTGCTTTTACTGGATAACTTCTTGCTATCCTTTTTCTTTTGTTTTTCTTCTCGTTTAGCGAGTCTCTTTTTTTCATTTTCACGTTTACCTACCGTAATGGATTTTGCCATAGAACTTATATTTAATTTATACTATATTTTAATGAATAATGTAAGGGAATGACCTTAAATTGTAAAATCAGCCCTATTTAGTTTTTTGCCTGTCAATTTCTGAATATCATTAATCTGTTTGCGTTCTTCCTGAGAGCAGAATGTAAGTGCCATACCTGCATTTCCTGCTCTTCCCGTACGCCCGATTCGATGTACATATGTCTCGGGAACATCAGGAAGATCATAATTGATAACCAACGGCAGCTCATTAATATCAATTCCCCGGGAAGCGATATCTGTGGCAACCATCACTCGCGTTTTACCCGACTTGAAGTTACCCAATGCGGACTGCCGCGCCGCCTGACTCTTATTTCCATGAATAGCCTGGCTGCCAATGCCGGCTTTACCCAATATTTTAACTATCTTATCAGCATTGTGCTTGGTACGCGAAAAGATAAGTACCGACCGGTCCTCCGATTTTTGCAAAATTGAAATCAGCAACAGGCTCTTTTCTTTCTTCTCTACAAAGTAAACCAGTTGCTTTATAGAATCTACCGTTGATGATTTCGGTGTAACATAAATCTTCAACGGATTCTTCAGCAAGGAATTAGTCAGAGCAATAATCGTATCAGGCATTGTAGCCGAAAAGAACAAAGTTTGCTTTTCTTTCGGAAGTTTCGGCAATATTCGTTTAATATCATGTATAAAGCCCATATCAAGCATACGGTCTGCTTCGTCAAGAACAAAATACTGAATATTATCCAATCGTATATGTCCTTGATTCATCAAATCGAGCAAACGCCCCGGAGTAGCAACCAGAATATCGATTCCTTTATGCAGCATATCCACTTGCGGACGTTGATTCACGCCTCCGAAGATGACCCCGTGACGGATACGTGTATACTTTGAATAATCTTCAATACATTCACTGATTTGCAATGCGAGTTCGCGGGTAGGAGTCAAAATCAGAGCTTTGATTCCCGAACGCTTGCCTTCTCCCTTATTGAGATGCAAATGTTGTATAATAGGTATTGCAAATGAAGCAGTCTTTCCGGTTCCAGTCTGCGCACAGCCTAAAATGTCTTTTTTTGCCAATGCTACAGGAATCGCTTTCTCCTGAATAGGAGTAGGTACTGTATATCCTTTTTCTTCAATTGCTTTTAAAATAGGTTCGGTTATATTTAATTCTTTAAATGTCATAAATGTTATTTTTGCTGTTTCAGCACAGCGGTTAATTTTATATATAGTAAGAGAGCACAACACATTCAATACTGAATATGCAAGGTCTCCGATATTAAACCAGTTTGTGAGTCGCTAAGAAAAACTCGCGTTCCAGTGTATTCATCACTTCTTTCACACTGCTTATTTTATCTGCGAAAAAGGCGTTGCTACCGGCAAAAGCATAACCTTTTTTCATATTTCCTTTGGCCGCATTATACAGCGCTTTAATAATGCAATAAGGACTTTTTGTATAGTCACACGTCTTAATGCAATGGAATGAGCATTTCCTCGGCTTTTCCAGACCATTATTCACACTATGAATAAATTCTCCGTCAATAGCCCGTCCCGGCATTCCGACAGGACTTTCAATAATAAGAACATCTTCGGATTTGGAGTGAATATACACTTCTTTGAAAGTTTCCGAAGCATCACATTCAAGGGTCGTCACGAAAATACTTCCCATCTGCACTCCCGAAGCTCCCAGTTCCATAAAGTGCGCAATATCTTCCCCTGTCGAAATTCCACCGGCAGCAATCACCGGAATATGTTTCTGTTCTTTATAACTGGCCGCAATCGCCACCACTTCGGGAATCAATACATCCAAAGCATAATTCTGGTCTTGGAGCTGTTCTTTCTTAAACCCCAGATGCCCTCCGGCTTTGGGACCTTCTACCACTATCGCATCCGGCAGATAGTTATAATTCTTTTGCCATTTGTCACAGATTATTTTGGCAGCTCTTGAAGAAGATACAATAGGTACTAATTTCGTAATACTCCCCGTAGTCAAATAGGAAGGCAAATCAAGTGGAAGCCCGGCACCGGAAAATATCACATCAATCTTTTCATTAATCGCAGTACGCACCATATCAGCATAATTCGATAAGGCCACCATGACATTCACACCAATAATACCTTTTGTTTTCATGCGTGATTTGCGAATCTCTTCTTTCAGGCCGCTGATGCATTTTTCTGTATAAGTGCCTTTTTCTTTGGGATAAAGCAACCCCAGACCTGCACACGATATAACTCCCACTCCTCCTTCGTTTGCTACTGCTGACGCCAGACCGGACAATGATATCCCAACTCCCATTCCACCTTGTATAACAGGTACTTTAATTTCAATATTTCCTATAAAAAATGATTTCATATATTTTATTCTGTGCTTGGCCATTTCAAAATCAACACACTCCGAACATACTCTATTCAAGTATTCAAAGTCGCCTTCATCATTGGCTGTTCGCTTGATTGGATATTATTTATTAAACTCTCACTCCTGTTTCTTCCAAGAGCATTGTATTACAAAAAAGCCTAATAATCTATTGTCAGAATGGAAAGTGCAGGATTATATACTCCTAATATTGCGCATAAAAGAGGCAGAATTAGCAGAACTTAAATGTAAAATGATTTTTCGTTTTCTCCGTATAACAGAAATTCCTCCGTTGAATCATGAAACGGTAATAGTCTGTATAAAAGCAGAAGACATTATCTTCTGCTTTTATTTATTCTGATATTAATATCTTCTTGAATTGTTATAACCACCTCCACGGTTACCACCGTATGACGGTTTTTCAGCGCGAGGACGTGCAACGCTCACTGAAATAACCTTCTGGTCATATTCAACTCCGTTCAATTCGTCAATAGCTTTTTGTCCTTCTGCATCATTCGTCATTTCTACGAAAGCGAATCCTCTGGATCTGCCGGTTTCTCTATCAAAAATAACTTTGGCTGAAGAAACTTCTCCATACTCTGCAAATAAATTTGTCAAGTCAGCATCATTTGTGCCATAACTTAAACCTGAAATGTAAATGTTCATCTAAAATTTTATTAAAAATAAATACTAATTTGGAGTGAGGAGGATAATTACAGAAGAGGACTACTTACTAATAATATATTATAAAGAAGAACTACACAATAATGATTCGTGACTCAAACTCTGGGAACAAAGATAACACAATTAATTAGATAACTATCTTTTTATTATTTATTTTTCAAGAGATGTTCAATAATTATCATTTGTTAGCACGATTATTGTATGGAAACAATAAGAATAAGCAAATCTCTACTCCTTCCTTGATAATATCACGGATTATATCTACTTTTGTCATACTTCAATCAAAAAAACAGTTCCATACATGCGGGAAATCAAGCTAACAGATATCACACGGGAAGAATTGTGGGCAAAGCAACGTTTGTCCTTTACCGACATCGACTATGCCGTGTGGGAACGGAATAAATCCATGCTTCATCAATTCTCGAAGATGAACCGGAACTGTACATTTGTAGTAGACGTATATAAATGCAGATATACCTATGCTTCTCCGAACTTTGTAGATTTACTGGGATATGATGCCCACAAGATAGCAACATTGGAAAGGCAGGGTGATTATCTGGAATCGCGCATCCATCCCGACGACCGCGAACAATTGCTCATCTTACAAATAAAATTAAGTCAGTTTATATACAGTTTGCCTCCGGAACAACGAAATGACTATTCTAATATTTACAGTTTTCGTGTTCTCAATGCGAGGCAACAATACGTGCGTGTTGTCAGCAGGCATCAGGTTCTGGAGCAGACCATCGATGGAAAAGCATGGCTGGTAATCGGGAATATGGATATCTCACCTGATCAACAAGAGGCCGAAACGGTAGACTGTACTGTACTCAATCTGAAAAATGGAGAGATGTTCTCCCCTTCTCCGTCACTGCAGACCTTCAGTCCTCTCACCAAACGGGAAGCTGAAATTTTACGCCTGATCCAAAAAGGACTGTTAAGTAAAGAAATAGCAGACAAACTGTGTGTCAGCATTCATACCGTCAATATTCACCGACAGAATCTATTACGGAAATTAGGAGTACAAAATTCCATTGAAGCCATCCGAATAGGATATGAGACGGGGATATTAAGCTGATTAAGGCATCCATTCCAGCACTCCTCCCACCGGATGCTCTTTTCGCCATTCTTCAAACCCGGCATAAGTCCGCACTCCATCCCGTATGACAGCCTGATAATATTCTACCCCCATAATCTTTTCACTTTCGGGTGTCTCATTTTTCAATTGAAGAATTGTCCGCTTAATCTCATCTGTCAAGACGGAAGAAATACGTTCGGCTACTTTCTCAAAATATCCATCGTATCGGGAACCTTTCCGGATATGTATCATATCAATTTGCCAGAGTGCATTATCCGAATCCTGATACCAGGCATGCCATTCCACACACGCCTCAACAGTATGCAGCAGATTCACGCACTCTATCTTCTTCACTGACGTGTTTTCCGCCAGCTTCGCCATCGCCCTGAAACTATCGGCTAAACTTAAAAAAGACGTATATATATGAAAATCAATATCCCGGTGTTTCATCAGCAACCCCATACGAAGAGAACCAACCAGATTAACCTGTGCACCAATGCTTTCCCATATCGGGATAACATTGACTTTCTCTATTATTTCCCATGCTTTCTGCTGATTTCGTCTTGCAATATCAAGGATATCCATCTTTCTTCTAGATTAAATGAGCACGCAAAAATAAGAAAAAGGCTTGATATATAGCTATAAATAACTATTTAATACCCCACCGGATCTAGCTAACTTTGCCACCCTTTCAATCAACTTTTAATACCCAAACTGAATTTATATATGATATTCAACGAAACAGAAGAGCAGGAAAAAGCATATTTGCAACAGGTGCTCAATATCATCAATGATACGATAAACAGCACAGACAAGTCTGTTAAAGAGCACATAGATACTCTGCAGGAATACAAAGATTATCTATGGTCCAATAAAGACATCGATCCTCATGAAATCCGTTCCATGCGTGAAAGTATACTGAATCATTTTGCACGAGGCGAAAATGTGATAGACAAACGCAATCGCCTGAGTAAGATATTGGATATTCCTTACTTCGGACGAATCGACTTTAAGGAAAATGGAAGCAGCGGCAAAAAGCTTCCTGTATATATAGGTATACACACATTCTACGATTTCAAAAACAAAAGAAATCTGATATATGATTGGCGGTCACCTATTTCGGGTATGTTTTATGACTATGAGTCAGGTGAGGCCACTTATTCTTCTCCGTCAGGTGAAGTGCATGGAGAGATTTCACTCAAGCGTCAGTACCGCATTCGCAAAGGTAAGATGGAATATATGATTGAAAGTTCCGTCACTGTTCATGATGATATCCTGCAAAAAGAGCTCTGTTCCAATGCAGACGACAAGATGAAAAACATCGTTATGACCATCCAACGCGAACAAAACCGGATTATCCGCAACGAAGATACGCCCGTACTCATCATACAGGGAGTCGCCGGCTCGGGAAAAACGTCTATTGCCTTACACCGTATTGCTTACCTGCTCTATGCACAAAAAGGAAAAATTTCATCCAAAGACATTCTGATCATCTCACCTAATAAAGTATTTGCCGATTACATATCCAATGTCCTTCCGGAACTTGGTGAAACGACTGTACCGGAAACCAGCATGGAACAGATTCTCTCCACCGTCCTTGACAACAAATATAAGTTTCAGAATTTCTTCGGACAAGTCTCGGAACTACTGGAAAAGCCGGCTCCGGATTTTATCGAACGGATACAATACAAAGCTTCTTTCGAATTTGTTTCCCGACTCGACAAATTCATCCTCCATATGGAAAATCACTATTTCAGAGCGACTGATGTAAAACTCACCAAGTATATCACTATTCCCGCAGAATTCGTAGGGGAACAGTTCAAACGATTCCATCGTTACCCCATACGCCAACGATTTGAAACCATGGCAGATTACATTCTGGAAATGATGAAAATCCAGTATAACCTTACAGTGACTACCGCTGAGAAAAACCTGCTGAGAAAAGAAATTAAGAATATGTTTTCAGGAAATAACGACCTCCAGATCTATAAAGACTTTTTCGAATGGGCCGGAAAACCTGAAATGTTCAAGATGCGAAAGAATCGTATGCTGGAATATGCAGATATGGCCCCCCTGGCTTATTTACATCTCGCATTGGATGGAAATAAAACTCAAACTCATATCAGACATCTTCTGATAGATGAAATGCAGGACTATTCTCCCATACAATACAAAGTGATCCAAAAACTTTATCCCTGCCGGAAAACAATTCTTGGAGATGCTTCTCAATCTGTCAATCCCTATGGCTCTTCAACTGCTGCCATGATTCAAAAAGCTTTTACCACCGGAGAAGTAATGAAACTATGTAAGAGTTACCGCTCTACTTTTGAAATTACCAGTCTGGCGCAGAAAATTCAGGCAAACAATGAACTGGAACCCATTATGCGACATGGAGAACAACCTGAAATTTTTCCATTCAAGAATGCAGAAGAAGAAACGACAGGCATTGTTAATTTGGTATCGGACTTCAGAAACTCCGGATATACATCTTTGGGAATAATCTGTAAAACAGAAACTCAGGCAAAAGCGCTTGCTCAGAAACTCCAAGTCCATACAGATAACATATCGTTTTTGTCAAGTCTAAGTTCAGCTTATACAAAAGGCATTGTTGTCACTTCCGCACACATGGCAAAAGGGTTGGAATTTGATGAAGTGATCGTTCCACAAGCTGATAATCAGAATTATCATTCCACCATAGATAAAAGTATGCTTTATGTGGCGGTGACAAGGGCGATGCATAAAATCACATTGACCTATAGCGGGATACCCAATCGGTTCATCGAATAATTCCCATCAAGATGGTGGTTATTTGCCCGTTTACCGCTTCTTTGCATATAGTATACCCTGGCTTAACCTGTTTATCAACTAAAGTTTGTGTATTATCTAACTGACATCTTCATCGTTCCACCCGGGTGAACAGTCTCTATCACCTAGGTGAATAAGCCAGTTCATTATTGTGCAATGATCTGTTCACCCGGGTGGAACGATGAAGATGTAGGTTAGATAACAGAATAAGATATATAGGATAACATCTAGGATACAGTGACTTAACATACAAACAACTGCTGGTTTTAAACAGATATAGCGGACCACATCTTATGTACTTACTTTGATGTGAGAGATAGCAATGAGAGATAACCGAAAACTAGTGGTTTTGATGGAAAAACAATGAGAGATACCTGTTCGGAAAGGTATCTCTCATTCATTATATTAATGATTGTCAGCATACTAGATATTCCACAGTGAGACCGTGAGACTAAAATTATTTTTTTTCTTTCTAGAAGAGTCTTTTTCCAATAATGACAAAGGATTCATTGTAACAGGCAAAAGCAGCACATACCGCTTTGATGATATTGGAGAACTGCCCTCTATGAATATGACAATGATGCATATGGAATCACAATGATAAAAAATAATGTGTCAATGCAGTCATCATTAAAAAAAGGCACTACTCCTTATTTCAAATCCGAGAGATTTTCACTACATTCACAGCATGAAATACAGAATTATACTTGGACTATCAGCCATTCTCTTTTTTACAGGATGTTATAATAGAGAACATATTTCCCGGCTTGACGAGGCGGAAGCTCTGTTACAAAACAAGCCGGACAGTGCCTTGACAATATTAAAGCAGCTCAGACAGGAAGGCAGTCAGGCCGAACAGGCCAGATATGCCTTGCTTTACTCGGAAGCATTAGATAAAAACCATATTAAAGTAACGGATGATTCACTGATTCGCCAGGCTTGGAGCCATTATAAACACTATTCCAAAGATTTACGACACCAATGTAAGACTCTCTATTATTGGGGACGAATTAAACTACGGGCAGGAGACAAACCGGGAGCATTGCGCCTTTTTCTCAAAATAGAAGAGAAACTGAAAGACACCAATGAACCTTATTATACAGGACTGTTATACGGGCAAATCGGTGAAGTATATTATGAACAGATGAACTACAGCCGGGCTTATCATTATTTCCGTGAAGCCCGCAATAACTTCCGGCAGTCGGATAATGTACGTGAAGAAACGGAGTCAACACTTGATATGGCAGCCGCAGCTTTTCATTCGAAAGACATAGAGAAAGCAATGCGTCTCTACGCCGCCGCTCTTGATCTGGCCGACGAACAAAAGAACGATCACCTGGCAAAAGCCAGCCTCACGAACCTTGCCTCTCTTTATGTAGTATCGGGCAAGCGGCAAATTCCTCATGACTTGCTGCAACGCATCGAGCTTTCCGCCCGACAGGATACCCTGTACGGCTACCATACACTGGTAGATGTGAACCTTCTGAAAAATCGTATAGACAGCGCACGCTACTATCTGGCTCTCGCAGAAGCACAGACTACCGACATCCGCGACTTGGCCGACCTGCAATATACCGCATATCGTATTGAAGCACAAACCAGGAACTTTGAGAAAGCAACCGATAACATACATCGTTATATCTATCTGACTGATTCGCTGACACGCTCAAACATGCAGTTTTCCGCCGGCATGGTGGAACGCGAATATTTTAAAGAACGGACTGACTTTGCCGAATACCGGATGAAAAACCGTACTACCTGGGAAATCGCAGCAGCAACTGTAATCCTTCTGATGATAGGAGTGGCTTATTACATCACCCGCCAACGCCTGCGACTGCAACGCGAACGTACCGACCGCTATCTGCTACTGGCAGAAGAAGCTAATTCCGAGTACAAAACTCTGACCGAACGCATGGAAGGACAACGCAATACTGAAAACCATCTAAAAGGATTGATAGCCTCTCGTTTTGACATTATCGACAAATTGGGAAAAACTTACTACGAACGCGAGAATACCGCATCACAACAGGCCGCCATGTTCCACGAAGTGAAACAAATAATCACCGATTTTGCAGAAAACAATGAAATGCTGCAAGAACTGGAGCTTATCGTAAATACCTGCCATGACAACGCCATGCAAAAACTCCGGAATGATTTCCCTGCAATGAAAGAAGCTGACATCCGGTTACTCTGCTATATCTTTGTAGGTTTTTCACCACAAGTAATAAGCCTGTTCATGAAAGATACGGTAGCCAATGTATATGCCCGTAAGTCACGACTTAAATCACGTATCAAATCAGCAGAGACTGCTAACAAGGACCTGTTTTTATCACTTTTCGGATAGGTGTTAGGCCAGTGTTAGAAATCTGAGAACCCATTCAAAATAACTATCTGAATATCAACACTATTAAAACACCAGTGTTAGATTTACAAGATCGTATCATAACTCAAAAATGATACGATCTTACTACTTTTGCATTCGAAAAAATTGAAAAAAGAGAAGATTATGAGAAAGATTGTTATTCTGCTAGGTATCATACTTTTTATGATAGCGTGCGAAAAAGGAAACGAAGAAGTGAGAGAAGCTAAAGTAGTGGTTGTCGTTTATGATGAAAATGGAAAAATTGCAACGGGTATTCCCGTAAAGATGTATAATGAAAAAGATTATAAAGTTTTTGAGAAAGATAATCTGACCTTACCTACTGCGGTTGCCCGAACCAATGAAAGCGGGATAGCCACCTTTATTTTACCGCAAGAAGAATGGTTCGCAGCACAGTCGCAGCGGTTCTTTACATTCGTGGTACAAGAAGGTGGCGGACCTGATAACTACCAGATATGGTCTTCCGGCAGAACCGTAGAAGCAGGTAAGGTAGTGAAAATAGAAATACGTTTAACCCAATTCCCTAACTAAGCTTTTATCACAATGAAACAAACTAAACTTAATATATTAATAGTACTTTGCCTGCAAATGATGACAGGACTTACATTACTGAGTTGCAGCACTGAAAACGATGAATTCAAGAAGGAACTGCCTCCAACGGAGCAACCATCTGAACCCACAGGAGCCTTACTTGAACGTTTTTCCATAGACCAGCTGCCTGCAAAAACGATTTATGCATTAGGAGAGAGTATAGACTTAACTGGACTCAAAGTGACAGGTGAATATGATGATGGGAAACAACGGTCCGTGAATGTTGCCCCAAAACAGATCAGTGGTTTCTCGTCATCTGTCCCTGCCGACAAACAGGAAGTGACCATAACAATAGAAGGAAAGCAGAAAAGCTTTACTATTCAGGTGGCGCCTGTCCGTGTGGAAAACGGAGTTCTGACAGAAGTCCTGAAAGGGTACGATAAAATCATACTCCCCAACAGCGTGAAATCCATTCCTAAAAACGCTTTCAACGGCAGTAAAATAAACAAGGTGACACTCAATGAGGGACTGAAATCCATCGGAGATATGGCTTTCTTCAATTCAACTATTCAGGAAGTTATATTTCCCTCGACTCTGGAACAGCTTGAGGAAAACATATTCTACTATTGCTATCACCTTAAAAAAGCAGATTTAAGCCGGACTAAACTCACTAAACTTCCCGCAAGCACCTTTGTATATGCAGGCGTTGAAGAAGTGTTATTACCTGCTACGTTGACAGAAATCGGTGCACAGGCATTCCTCAAGACGTCTCAACTGAAAACGATTGAGATTCCGGAGAACGTCAGAACAATCGGGCTGGAAGCATTCCGGGAAAGTAGCATTACAACCGTGAAGTTACCGAATGGTGTTACAAACATAGCGCAAAGAGCCTTTTATTACTGTCCGGAATTAACGGAAGTGGCAACCTACGGAACTGTTTTCAATGATGATCCCGAAGCTATGATTCACCCTTACTGTCTGGAAGGATGCCCCCAATTAACACGTTTCGAAATTCCACAAAGTATCCGGATATTGGGACAAGGATTATTGGGCGGTAACAGAAAAGTCACTCAACTGACCATTCCGGCAAATGTGACACAGATTAATTTTTCAGCGTTCAATAACACAGGTATCAAAGAAGTCAAGGTAGAAGGGATAACACCTCCACAAGTATTTGAAAAGATATGGTACGGATTTCCGGATGATATTACTGTCATTCGTGTTCCCGCCGAATCTGTAGAGAAATATAAAACCGCAGCCGGTTGGCAAGACTACACAAACAAAATACAAGCGTCCTGATGATTTATCTGAATTTTCGGTTATCATTGTAAAAGTCGATTCCACATCTGCTTTTTATGATGATAATCGGAAATTCTTTTTTATTCGGTTTCTGTCAGATATATTCAGTAAATATTCCGCTATATATTCTTCTTTACTCCCAAATACTGTTCTATTTTCCAGTTTTATTCTTTATCTTTGACGCAATAAAACTACTTCGAATTCACAAATATAGAAAACGGCAAGAGGATGCCAGACATATAGTTATGACTATACTAATTATTATAGCTGTAGTAGTAGTGATTTTCATCGCTATTTACAACTCACTGGTGCGAAAAAGAAATGAGACGGAAAATGCTTTCGCAGCCATCGACGTAATGCTGAAAAAGAGATACGACTTGATTCCTAATCTGGTAACTACAGTCAAAGAATATGCAGAACATGAAAAAAGCACATTCGCACAGATTACGGAAATGCGCAACAAGTCGTACGCATCTTTCTCTAATCAGGATAAAGAAAATCTGGACTCTGCTTTCTCACAAGCCTGTACACACTTTTTTGCCATTGCAGAAAACTATCCGCAACTGAAAGCGTCTGAAAACTTCGAACAGTTACAACGTGCACTTAACGAAACTGAAGAGCAGCTTTCGGCAGCACGCCGAACTTTTAACGCTTGCGTCACTGACTATAATAATGCAGTACAGACTTTCCCGTCAAATCTGTTGGCCGGTATGTTTGGTTTCACCCGCAAAAGCGTATTCTCCATTTCCGAACAGGAACGTACTGTTCCGAATGTGAATAACTTGTTGAATCAGTAAAAAACAATATATAATATGGCAGAAAGTCCGCAATTTGAGACATTGGTACAAAGTCTTTCCTCTACTCTGCAAAGTCTTGAACAGAAACGCAAAGAACTAAAAAAGCAAGGACATTCCACCGGAATATGGGTAGGAGGGATTATTCTCGTGATTGGTATTGCATTTTCCCTTTATGCCCATGTAGCACTTATTGGAATCGGTATTGCGGCAGGTCTTGCTTTGTTGGCATACTACAGTTGTATAAATGCCAAATCGCAGGAGTTATCCACCTATTATAAACAGGAAGTAATCGCACAAATATTACAATCTTTTTGTGAAAATGCCGTCTTCACACCCGAAGAGGGAATCAAGGAAAGTACATTCAGGAACTGTGCCCTATTCACTTCTCCCGACCGTTATCACACAGAAGATCTGATACAGGGACGTGTAGGAAAAACGGACTTCTGCTGTGCGGAAATTCATGCCGAAGAACGAAAAACACGTGTCAATTCAAAAGGACAGACAAGTCATTATTGGGTAGATATCTTTAAAGGTTTCTTTTTCATTGCCGATTTTCAGAAAGACTTTCAGGGACATACCACTATTTTAAGGAATAGCCTGTTCAAACTAAGCTCCAGCGGTTCGCGGGTGAAACTGGAAAATCCGGATTTCGAGAAAACATTCGATGTTTACTCTACAGACCAGATTGAAGCACGCTACCTTCTTTCTCCTTCAATGATGGAACGACTTCTTGCACTAGACAGAGAATTCAATAAGAACATCACAATTAGTTTCAGAGATTCAAATATTCTGATAGCTATTCCTGAATCAAGAAATCATTTTGAAGCCAGCATCTGGAAACCGATGGATGACCTTAGCCAGCTCAAAAACGATTTCAGCATGATTCATGCATTGGTCTCTATTGTAGAGGACTTGAATCTTAATACACGAATCTGGAGCAAAAAATAAAACGAATCAGCAGAAACAGAACCCGTTTTATATGTCGAACTTAATTGAGGTTTGATTGATACTTCTATAGAGTTTCTGCAACTCAAATCTCCCCGTTGACTCCTAATCCAAATAAAGCAAAATCACCCAGGCAAGGATCATCCGGAAAGACTTCAGCCAATGCAGCGGTGATCCGACGGGCATTCTTCAAAGAAAAAGTTTCCGTATCCGTCAACTTGAAGTAATAAGCTACCCTACAGACATGAGTATCTAACGGAACAATCAGGTCTTTACGATCAAAACTCTCCCAAACACCCAAATCAACCTCCGAATCCCGACGAATCATCCAACGTAAAAACATATTCAGTTTCTTTTGAGGACTTTTGGCAGAAACTTCGAGAAATGCACATAACTTCTCCATAGGTATTCCGGAATATATATTCAAAGCATCTTCCAAACTTCCGAACTGCGTATAGGCCGTATATAACCGACGGAAGTATCCATGAAAATCAGCATACGACAGCATCCGATAAAAACTATGGGTTGCCCCGGAAGGAAAATCTTCCTCCCACCGGCGGGATAATACATATTGATAAGGTGAAGTTCCCATTAGCTTATGTAACTCATCCGCTTTCTTCAATATCTGCTTGCGATTGCCAAAACTCATAATTGCAGTCAGCAGTCCGCTAATCTCTATATCTTGTTTCAGCGTATAACGATGAGGGAACTGTACCGGATCACTTGCGATAAAGCCTGCACAATGGTACACCTCTGCACACATCAAAAGTTTATTCTTTATATCTTCAGTCATTTCGAGAAAGTATCAATCATTGAAAGTACAAAAGTACATATTCTGTTGGGATTTCCTCTTCAAGTACAGAATGGATTGTATTCCCAATAGAATAACGAACAGATATTCCGCCGTCATATACACCGTCAAAGAGGCATGAAAACACTCACTCAGCAAATATAGATAAATCAGATAGATCAGGATAGTAACCAGTTGAAAGACAAAGGCAAGTCTTGTCTTTCCCGTACCTGTAACAGCATTGATATAAACATATCCGGGCAATGCAAACACATAATTCAACAACATGACTATAAAAGGCCAGAAAGCAAGTTTTACTAAATAATCGTTATTTGTATAAAATCCGATGATCCATTGATTGCCCCAAAGAGCTGTCAGTATCAATGGAAGCCCTACCACATAGCCTAATCTGAGAACTTTGCGGCAAACGGGAAAAAGTTCCTTCCCCTGTCCTCCCCCGATCAGATTGCTAACTAACGATCCGGTAGTAGAAGCGAAAGAATTGACTATCACAAAAAAGAGGGTAGACACACTTCGGGTAATATTGGAAATAGCAAGTTCTGTCTTCCCCAAATGTTCAATAGCCACAAAAAACAAAAACCAGGGAGCGACACTGATAAAAGCATGAAGCATACTCCATACGGACAGTTGCAGTAGTTTCATCAGCAATCTGCCATCATAGACGGCACTCAGACCATATTTTTTCTTATCTACCGTTTTACACATATATAACAAGAGTATGAGAAACGCTCCAAACTCAGCAATGGAGGAGGCCATCGCTGCTCCGGATATGCCCATATCTAGTTTGAATATCAGTAAATAGTTGAAAGGAATATTGATACAGACTGCCGTAAGAGCTGCTCCGGAGAGGAGTTTAGTATTCGTGACCCCAACCAGGAAAGCCCGGAAAGCTAAGAAAGGAAACGAAAATAACAATCCGAAACTACGCCAGTCCAGATAACGGATCACAGCCTGATAAATTTCATCAGAAGTAATCAGCTGTTGCAGAATAAACGGAGAAACAAGATGTATCAGCAGACAAAGCATGATTGCCATCACCATCAGAAAATATAATCCCTGAAAGAAGGTGCGCCCTGTTTCTTTGTAATGCTGCTCCCCATTTCTTCGGGCAATCATAACCTGCAGACCAATGCTGAATCCAAATCCCAGCATATAAATCGCTAAATAATATATTCCCGCAAGTGCGGATGATCCCAATTCGATTTCTCCTACGTGTCCTAAAAAGACAGCATCGGTAATGTTGATTAATTGCTCCATCAGAATGCTCATCATCACAGGAAAGTTGATGAGCCATATTTGCTTATATGTATATTTCATTGCTCAACTAAAAATAGCACGATACAGCATACTACACTCATAGCAGTACACAGTTTCGTAAATTCATAAAAATGGGTATAAAAACTCTTTGGCAAGCGGGTCGTTGCTTACCGGATAGCTGAATAGCCTGATTTAGAAAGGATGCTATTCGTTGAGCGTAGCTATATGCAGAGTTTCATAAATAATGGATATACTGTCAGTTCATTAATCACGCTACAAAGATAGTCATTTTTATTTCATCTCCTAATATGGTATGGTATTAGCAGATTACATCTAGGAATGGACTGCTACAGAAGCAGGAATAATGGAATTAATAATTTGATTCTGAACAACATACCTGATAATCAAATAGCAGATCGATGGTAACAGACCATCTCTATTTGAAAAAAGGCATATCATTTTGAAAAAGATCAGTAACCAATAAATTATCAGATAACAATGAAAGTTTGCAAATTTGAAAAAATGAAAGAAGAGGATGAAATCAGGCAAGTAATCAATTACATCCTAAAGGAACATCCTTACGTAGTTGTGGTTCCGACACTGACGCAACTACAAGAATGGCTGCAGGATATTTCTATCAGCTGGTTTCATGAAGAAGACAGTGCTTCGCATACAACAATCAATAATATCGAAGAATATTGCCGTACACTGGCAGATCACCTCATAACAGATTTGCCACTAAATACGGATATAAAGAAATATATCCGGGAATGTATCGAAAAGATGCACAAACTGGTGGAAGACAAAGCCGATTTATTAATTGATAAAATAATAAAAGCCGAAATATACCGGTTATCCGGAGAATTGTTTGCCTGCTGCCTGCGTCAGTATGGACTGAATGCCCGCACATTGGATACCGGTACTTTTATGCAAATGAATCTGGAAAGGAAACCGGATATCCCCTACATTCAGGAATCTATCAGGCAGTATATCAATGAGAATCGGGATACTGACATTTTCATCGCTCCCCTTTCCTTATGCAAAAATGTATATGGCGAAATTGATTTCATGAATGAGAAGCGTAATGATTATTATGCTACCGTACTCGCCAGCATATTCGAAGCAGACGAAATCATTCTGTCAACCGAACTCACAAATATCTATACCAACCGGAACTGTGCCAGGGAACAACATTCTCTGACCTACACCGAAGCCGAACAGTTGATTAACAGTGGAGTACACTTAATTTATACAGACTGTATCACTCTTGCAGCCCGTTCCAATATCGTTATCCGCTTAATAGACACCCATGATCTGGAAACAGAACGGCTCTACATCTCTTCCCATGATACGGAAAGCAGTGTTAAAGCCATTATTGTCCAAGACTCAGTGACGTTTGTACGCTTCACGTCATTGAACGTCCTGCCCGGCTATTTACTCATGGGCAAATTACTGGAAGTCATTAATAAATATCAGATAAACGTTATCTCAATGGCCTCATCCAATGTTTCTGTCTCCATGATTCTGACAGCCAGTCGTGATACCCTGCGAATAATTCAAAGAGAACTGCACAAATACACAGAAATGGTCGTTGACGAAAATATGTCCGTAATACATATCATAGGATCACTTCATTGGGAACGTACACAACTGGAAAGTAACATCATGGAAACAATCAGGCATATCCCCATATCACTGATTTCTTATGGCGGCAGCGATCATTGTTTCACAATATCAGTTCACACGGCTGATAAGAAGCAATTACTCAATTCGCTGTCACAGCGTTTTCTTGAAAGACTTTCAGCCTGATTAACAAAGTAATAAATACAAATCCATAAAAACATGAAAATTACAATTATAGGAACCGGAAACATAGGGAGCGCAGTTGCTGCCTGTCTGGCAAAAGGACATCTCTACAACGAAAAAGATATTATCATTTCGACCCCTCATACAGACAAGCTAGAAAATCTGCACAAACAATTTCCTGCGATACGCATAATGACAGAGAATCAGTATGCCATATCGGAAGCCGACATTATTATTCTGGCTGTCAAACCATGTATAGTAGACGAAGTATTATCTCCGTTACGATTCTCACGCACCCAAATCCTGGTTTCACTGGTAACCGGAATATCCATTTCTCACCTGGCACATTTATCGGAAACCGAAATGCCTATATTCCGGGTTGTTCCAAACATCGCCATTACGGAACATTCGAGCCTGACCCTGATAACTTCACGCAAAGCCGGCAAAGAACACCAGCAACTCATAAAACAGACATTCGAAGAAGGAGGAAAGTGTTTGTTCGCAGAAGAGAAACAGCTGGATATCATTTCTGCATTAACTTCCAGTGGAATCGCTTTCGCATTAAAATATATTCATGCAGCCATGCAAGCCGGCATAGAATTGGGTATCTCCGCTGAAGATGCAATGCGAATGACGGCATATAGCATGGAAGGAGCTACAGAACTGATCTTAAATCACAATACCCACCCGCTGTTAGAAATAGAAAAAGCAGCCACTCCCGGTGGAGCCACCATTAAAGGATTGAATGAACTGGAGCACAGGGGATTTACTTCCGCCGTTATCCATGCCATAAAAAGTAGCGCCACAGTATCGACCGATAAAGAGACTGAAGAATAGGCAAACGATCCCCTAAATTTTCACACACATAATTTCGCACTAATATAAAGTATATATTTTTCATATAAAGAAGAAGATACTAACAGCATTATTATACGTTTATTATACATTAAAAAGAGTTACCCTATACACAGAGTAACTCTTTCTAAATTCAGTTCTTCAGGTTCAGATTTAACTTACGATACTTTATATCAACAATTCTTTACTTATAAGTTAATGGAACTTCAAAGATGTTCACGAACAGCATTCTTTATTATCCAAAGCTAAAAGGGAAAGTGCTTTCATCAGATAAAGCAATTAATCCATTTTTCCGCTGGATACAAATTTTGTTCTCTCTCGCCAGCCAACCGGCGGCTAATGCTGTACTCTCTACGCTAAGGTTTAATCTTCTCGCCAATTCTGGTATCGAAATTTCACCAATTTCTTTCAGGGCACCCCAGACCTTGCCGGCATTATTCCCTACTACTCTTTTATCCATGGCTATTCTCTATTAATAATTCGAAACTAAGATAGCGATTTTAATAACAGTTCACAACATATTATCTTGTTTTATTTAACAGATTGACATTATTTAAAGATTCAAAAAAGAATCGGGTTCAAACAGTTAAATATTCGGTCATGTTTTATACTAAAGCACCATTCTGGAATACTCAAAATCATCAAATAAATTCATAGCATAACTAAAAGAGAATCAACAGGTTTTATTAAAAAAAATGAATAATAGCAATATCGGACAAGTTCGTTCCCTTTTTTACCAATACCTTTGCGAAGTGAAATACCAAAAGAAGTTATGCAACAGAAGAAAACAACCAAAGAAGAGTATCAAAAGTGCGTAAATGTTGTGGTGGAATATATCAATCAACATTTAGGAGAAGACATTGATTTGAAATCGCTGGCCAAGATATCAAACTTTTCTCCTTTTTATTTTCACCGGATTATGAAAGCATTCCTCGGTGAACCGATCGGTACCTTTATTGTCCGGACGCGGACAGAAGCAGCCGCACGTTTATTGCGCTATTCGGATATTCCAATTGCCGATATTGCCTATCGCATCGGATATTCATCCCCTTCTTCTTTGTCGAAAGTGTTCAGACAGTTTTATGGTATTTCTCCTTTAGAGTATCGAAACAATAAAAACTTTGTAATTATGAAACCAGCGATTATCAGACCAGACCTGGAACTGAAAAGTGAAATTAAGAGTATACCTGCACGCAATGTTATTTATATCCGCTTGTCCGGTGACTACAAACTGAATGACTACGGTGGGACATGGGGACGTCTGTGGCAGTTCATCAAAGAACAAAAACTGCCAATGGGAGATTTCAGCCCGCTCTGCATCTATCACGACGACCCCAAAGTGACACCAGCCGAGAAATTGCGCACCGATGTATGTATGGTGATGCCCGTACAGGTAGCTCCCAAAGGAGATGTAGGATTCAAGACACTTCCGGCAGGACGTTATGCAATCTTCTTATATAAAGGTCCGTATGACAATCTGCAAGCGGTATACGATACTATCTATGGAAAATGTCTGCCCGAAATGGAATGTACGCTACGCGATGAGCCCAGTGCCGAACGCTATCTGAACAATCCGTGCGAAACCGCTCCCGAAGAACTGTTGACAGAAATTTATATTCCGGTAGAATAAGAAGGATTTAAAAATAAATGAGACTGCATATCTTTAGGAATGCAGTCTCATTCTACTTTCGCTCATCATTACCCATCAGAGGGCAACTACGCCGGACAGATAATCTTCCTCTCTTTTACCTGTTATTTATCAGCGTAAAGCCCTACCCTGTTTCCCTCGCTATCCGCAAACAAGGCAAACCAGCCTCTGCCCTCTACTTCGATTTTCGTCTTGGGCATCATGATTTTTCCACCTTTCCGAAGGACTTTTTCCAATGTCTGATCGATGTCTTCACAATTAAAAGAGATAATCACTCCTTTTTCCGAAGGAAGATAATCGGGAGCATGAAAAATAGCTCCGACCGTTTCACCTTCTTCTGTGAAACACGCCATCTTCTCCTCTTCACATTCAAAAACCGGAAGCTGTACCCCAAACACTGTTTCATAAAAATCGACAGCCCGGTGAAAATCAACTGTAGGAATCTCAAAAAATGCAATAAACTTTTTCATTTCGTTCTTTTTTTATGGTTACTATTGAGCCTTTGCAAAGACACTGCAAAAGTAAGGGATGCCACAAAGCTCTGATAGGAAAAAAAAGACATTTTCAAAATTCCGAGAAGTAATCAGAATAAGGAGCACAAACAGAAAGATATTCTGCAGGCGTATAACCGGAAAATAGTTTGAATTCCTTGATCATGTGGGACTGATCGGAGTATCCACATTCATAGGCCACTTGTACAAAAGGCAAAGTCACATCCTGTTGCAACAGAAATAAAGCACGTTGCATACGCACAATACGAAGATATTCCTTGGGAGTCGTACCGACATGATCGGCAAAAACACGTCCGAACTGCTTGCTACTCAAACAAGCCGCCTCCGACAATTGAGGAATATTTATCTGTGGTTGAAGATTGATTTCCTGAAAGACAGCAGACATCCTCTTCAGATTATACTCGGAAAAAGCATATAAACGACGAAGAAAAAACTGCTCTATCAGACGAATACAGACTATATTATCAGAAGTATCAGTGACTTGCTTCGCCAAATCCGATAGTTCGACATCTTCCACTTCATCCATCGCTACATCTTTCCCATGAAACAAGTGAACGGGAATGTGGAGCAAGGCTTTCGCTGCATAAGGTTGAAAAACAACCGTAATCATCTCTATCCTACCCGTCGACAACACATCGGAGAATCCGATCGACTGTCCGCAAATAAAAGACTGTGGCTGCAACTTTAAATCATTCTGCAGGAAGAGCTGTTTCCCTTTATGAAAAACAAGCTGCATACAACCGATGGGGAAAGTCCGTTCGGAAACAGAAACTGCTGCATCATCCTGCAATATCCAATAATGGCGGATGTAAGGCGATAGCACAGGAACGGGCTTTATAATCTGAAATGACTGCATATGGCAAAGATATCACTTTTTTAATTATGGAAGCAAAAGTAGAGAGTCTCTTTGAATCTGTATTGTAAAAAAGAGACATTCTGACAAAAAAGAAGCTGCCCCATTATAGAATCACGAGACAGCCCTACCAAAAACCGTATTTATTTTCAAATAACAGAAAGCCCGTATTCATAGGCTTCTGACATCGCCTGATATTCTTTGTCCGAATATGCGCCTTTACTTCTTGCCTTCTGCATATCATTCATAAAGGACTTAACGGTAGAGAGGAAACTCTGAAAATTCTTCAGTTCTTCATCATAACCGGTAACAGCCGGAATTTTTTCCGCAGCCTTCAGTTCCTTCTCCAGTTCCGCCATTTTCAAATCAATCCGTACTCCGTCCATTGCATGTTTGCGGGAATACAAATTCATTATGCTCTGCACCGTGCCTGACATCTTGCGCATCGCCATTATCTGATCTTTCAACGGCTCATCAGCCAAAAGTTCACTCTCCGCTTGTTCGGTCAAAGGACTTAGGATATCAAAAATCACTTGCTTATACTCGGACAGTTCTACGCTCAACTTATAGTTTTCGTCCAGAAGCTGAGCCGTTTTTGCTGTATCTTTCGACTTCTTATAAGCAAGAAATTTATTGAAGTTATCATAGAACTGTGTCCGCACATTAAACAATCCGGCATAATTCTGCTTTAGATTCTGACGGACTTCAGGATTAAAATAGTCTCCCGGGTCCAACAATTCCGCTGTATCACGGGCAGCTATTTCCAGAGGTGCAATCGGTTCAACTTCAGGCACTTTCCCAGTCTGTTCCATGTACCCCAACACAGCGTTTATATCTTTCGCATTAGCCACATGCCTCAATACAGCGAGCGACATATGATAATAATTGATCACCTTACTGGCATCATCCAATTCCTCCGTACTTTCCGAGGATACAGTCTGCTTTTTACTTCCTCCCGAACAGGAAGACAACAGCAAAGCACCGACCAGTGCTCCAAACAATAAAAATTTCTTTTTCATAATGTTCTCCTTATTAGTTACTTTCCGTACTATAACAATAAAAAACGATTTTTGTTATGTACAAACAATAGGTATCACATACACTTACAACGGTGGAAAAATTCAAGATGCTATTAACGATGATTAAAGAATAAACAATTATCGACGTATAAAAACAAAAAATGGCTACTCATCACGAGCAACCAATCTTTTGTTAACCTTAAATCTAATACTTATGAAAAAAACACAGTACAAATATACCACCTTTCAAGTAAATAGCAAATTTCAGAGCCGAATCGGACGATAATATAACACGGTTTAATATTCTCGGAAGCGCATTAACATTTCAGACTTTTCATGTTAACATTTAACATATTCATTCACAGTTCCTGCTTAAAGAGATTCTTGAAAAAGCAACTAAGTCCGCTTTTTCCTCTCATCTCTTATTAAACCTTTATCAGTATGCTCTATTCTCCCATCCATCCGTTCTATTGATTATTTTTCATCACGGAATTATTGCAATACAACCAATTTTACCGTAACTTTGAAATATGATAATTAGCGCCAGCCGCCGGACAGATATTCCGGCATTCTATTCGCAATGGTTCTTCAACCGGATTAAAGAAGGATACGTGTTAGTTCCCAATCCTTTTAATCCTAAAATGATCAGCAAGGTCAGCTTACATCCTGCTGTGGTAGATTGCATCGTGTTCTGGACCAAGAATCCTGCTCCGATGATTGATAAACTGGATCATCTGCAAGACTACAAATACTACTTTCAGTTCACCCTCAATCCTTACGGAGAGAAATTAGAAAATAATCTGCCGTCTATCGACAAACGAATAGACATATTCAAACGCCTTTCGGATAAAATAGGAAAAGAGAAAGTGATCTGGCGCTATGACCCGATACTGACTAACGAGGAATATGACGTTTCTTTCCATAAGGAGGCATTCGCCCAAATTGCCTACGGACTTAAAGACCATACCGAAAAGTGTATGCTGGGATTTATTGACCATTACCAGCATATCCGCACCGCAGTCGGCCAGTTCAACATACAGCCGTTGCGAAAAGAGGAGATTGAAGAAATAGCCGTCTCTTTCAGGAATACCATCAACGAATATCCTGCTATCCAACTGGATACCTGCACCTCCAAAGTTGATCTGAGACATTTGGGAATCCCTGCCGGACTGTGTATCGACAAAGAACTGATCGAAAGAATCACCGGCTACCCCCTCCTTGCCAAAAAAGACAAAAATCAGCGGAATGTCTGCAATTGCATTGAAAGTATCGACATAGGCACTTATGAAAGTTGCCTCAACGGATGCATCTATTGTTACGCCATCAAAGGCAATTACAACAGTGTGGAATATAACACTAAGAAACATGACAGGAATTCGCCTTTACTGATCGGGCATCCGGCAGAAGATGATGTAGTGAAGGAACGGGAAATGAAAAGTCTGCGAAACAATCAATATTCATTATTCTGAATCACGCCCGGACTCCAAATAATTCCTTCGCATAAGAGCAAAAAAAAGGCTATCTATCCCAGACAGCCAATCTTTGTTAACCTTAAATCTAATACTATGAAAAACACAGTACAAAGATACGGACTTTTGCCTCATCTCCAAATTTTCCGGCTAAAACGGGATATCTTATAACATGGTTTAATAGAATCAGAACCGCATTAACAAATAAGCAACTTCATGTTAACATTTAGCAGTCTTCTTAAATATTTAACCCATAAAACTGGATGAGATGCAAAAGTTTTCGAATCTGTTGCCGATTCCTATTAATAAGAGTTTACAGGCAACAACAAATCCATTCATTAGCTGTTAATTAGAGGAAGGTAATCATCAAATTCTCAACATATATGAAAAGATTTGAAAACAAAGTAGTCGTCATCACCGGTGCTGCCGGTGGCATTGGCGAAGCAACCACACGCCGCATCGTCTCCGAAGGAGGAAAAGTAGTCATCGCCGATCATTCGCAGGAAAGGGCCGACAAGCTTGCCGCCGAACTCACTCAAGCAGGGGCCGACGTGCGTCCCATCTATTTCTCCGCTACCGAACTCCAAAGCTGTAAAGAACTGGTTGATTTCGCCATGAAGGAATACGGTCAGATAGACGTACTTATAAACAACGTAGGCGGAACCGACCCCAAACGTGATCTGAATATTGAAAAGCTGGATATCGATTACTTCGACGAAGTATTCCATCTGAACCTTTGCTGCACGATGTATCTTTCTCAGCAGGTCATTCCCATCATGACCACTCACGGAGGCGGAAATATCGTAAACGTAGCATCTATAAGCGGACTGACAGCCGACGCCAATGGCACTCTCTACGGAGCCAGCAAAGCAGGTGTCATCAATCTGACTAAATATATCGCCACCCAAATGGGAAAGAAAAATATCCGCTGCAATGCCGTAGCACCGGGACTGGTTCTTACCCCTGCCGCACTGGACAATCTGAACGAAGAAGTACGCAACATATTTCTGGGACAGTGCGCCACGCCTTATTTGGGAGAACCCGAAGACGTTGCCGCCACCATTGCATTCCTGGCCTCCAACGATGCACGATACATCACTGGACAGACGATTGTGGTAGACGGCGGCTTAACCATTCACAATCCTACCGTTGAATTATCATAAATATACCCCGGACAGTACATCCTGCTTTTTATCATAAGAACGATTGGCTATCAAAAAGTATCTTACTCTTTGCTAATAAAGCCAGATGTACTGTCCATTTATTCTCTTTTTCATCCCCTCTCTTTCAACATACTCCAAAACAGTTCTTCATGACGCGACCAAAGAAACTTACTCCCTATCTGGAATGCAACATTGGTGGCTCATTGGCGGCTGCCAAAGAAACCAATGGCGGATTTTATCTTTCCCCGTCTGTAGGAGCACAAGTAAAGCTCACTCAAAAATTAAAAATGAATATTGCCTTAAGCTATGAAATACAGCAACTGGAAACGCTGAAACAGCGGACCGATGAATATTTCCATACCGAATTCAAGGAAGAACTGTCTCACCACTCCATCACCCTAAAAGTGGGATTAACTTACTAAAGAAGGAATTATTGCCAATTAATCAGTAGGATTGTCCAACAAATGCTAACTTTACGACGTTTTACATATAAAGAATAAACGGTATGATTGTAAGAACACTGCTGGATACAGACCTCTATAAGTTTACCACCTCGTACGCTTATATCAAATTATTCCCTTACGCAATGGGTACTTTCAGCTTCAATGACAGAAACGAAACTGAATATACCGAAGAATTTCTGGAAGCGCTCAAAAGCGAATTCAGCAACCTCAGCCGGTTGAGGCTTACGGAAGAGGAACTGGAATACATGACACGCAATTGCCGGTTTCTTCCGAGAGTCTATTGGGAATGGCTGTCTTCTTTCCGTTTTGATCCGGACAAGATCGATATTCATCTGGACACAACGGGCCGGCTGCATATTGAAGTCAGCGATTTTCTTTATAAAGTCACACTGTATGAAGTACCGCTGCTTGCCATCGTATCCGAAATCAAAAACAAGTTTTTCGGCAACATACCCGATATGAGCGAGATACTCTGCAAATTGTCGGAGAAAGTGGAATTGTCCAATCAGCATCAGCTCCGCTTCTCGGAGTTCGGCACGCGGAGAAGATTCTCAATCGACGTGCAGGAGACGGTGATCAAACGTCTGAATGATACGGCCAAATACTGTACCGGAACTTCCAATTGCTACTTTGCCATGAAGTACGGCATGAAAATGATGGGAACTCATCCGCATGAGTGGTTCATGTTTCATGGGGCACAGTTCGGATATAAGCACGCCAACTATATGGCGCTCGAAAACTGGGTAAATGTATACGACGGAGATTTGGGCATTGCGCTGTCCGACACTTATACTTCAGGAATATTCCTGAGCAATCTCAGCCGCAAGCAGGCCAAGCTATTCGACGGAGTACGCTGCGATTCTGGCAATGAATTTGATTTTATTGATAAACTGGTAGCCCGCTATAAAGAACTGGGCATTGATGCCACTACCAAAACAATCGTCTTTAGCAACGCTCTCGACTTCACGAAGGCACTGGAAATTCAGGAATACTGCAAGGAGAAGATTCGCTGTTCCTTCGGAATCGGTACCAATCTAACGAATGACACAGGATTTGCCCCTTCCAACATTGTCATGAAACTCACGCAATGCAAAATGAATGTCAATCAGGAATGGAGAGAATGCATCAAACTATCGGATGACGAGGGAAAACATACAGGCAGTCCGGAGGAAGTACAGGCTTGTCTGTACGAACTAAGGCTGGCGAAATAAAGACCGCTCTGAACAGAAAGCCGGGGTACGGGCATAAAAAAAGGAGCAACGCCTTGCTCCAACCTTTGTTAACCTTAAATCTAATACTATGAAAAACACAGTGCAAAGATACGTACTTCTGTGTTATTAGCAAATTATCCAAATAAAAAAGTATGTTTTATAACACGATTTAAAACTTTCATAGAAAAACATCCCTTTTTATTAATACTTTTTCAAGATTTAAACTCTTTGACCGCTCTTCCCAATCTTTCCAGCGTCAGTTCACCGGATTGTCTCCAGAGCTGTTCACCTTTTCTGAAAAGAATGAATGTGGGAGTGGATTCAATGGTATAGAAATTAGCGAGATCACTTTCCTCGTCTACGTCCACCTGTACTACCTCGACTATCCCTTCCATCTCTTTCTTGAACTCTTTTATCAAAGGCTGCATACGCTGGCAGTGAGGACACCACGTTGCATAAAATTCTGCCATTACCCAGTCATCACCCGCCAGTTTCTCTCTGTTTCTCGTATCACGAGCTATTTTCTTTTCTTTCATATCGATTCTCCTTTTAATTAATTAGTGGGAGTCTTAACAATACAAAAAGAGGAAGGTTTAACGCATAAACATTAATACACAGAGATTTAGTTCTATTGGAAAAGTAAAGGAGAGGAAATATCTGCCGGAGTATTCATTGCACAAAACTGAAACTTTCGTGCAAAAACAGAACACAGTATTCAATATTTATTTATCTTTGCCCCCCGAAATGGTTCGGAGTCCGTGTCCAACGGATGACGATTAAAAGGGAATCGGGTGTAAATCCCGTACAGTCCCGCTGCTGTGAAGCTCTATACAATGTCTTATTAATGAACTAATTTATCGCCACTGATGTTATTTTGGGAAGGCACTATAAGACAAGAGTCAGTCAGAAGACCTGCCACTTCGCGTAAAGCGTTCTTCTGCCTCGTGGGTTAGGAGAAAGAACATCATTTGTTAAGCCCCAAATCAAGAAAATACTGTGTTTCTGTCGGATGGACTATGTCTGTGAAGATGGGAAGGCATTAAATAAGTATGTACTTAATTGAGTAAAGTATGATAAAAAAAATCTTAGTAGCCAATCGCGGTGAAATTGCCATAAGGGTGATGCGCTCCTGCCGGGAGATGGAGATAACGAGTATCGCAATTTTCTCCGAAGCAGACCGGACCGCGAAGCACGTGCTCTATGCAGACGAAGCTTATTGCGTAGGACCGGCAGCATCCAAAGAGAGTTATCTGAATATAGAAAAAATCATCGAAGTGGCAAAGGAATGCCATGCTGACGCTATTCATCCGGGATATGGTTTCCTGTCCGAAAACGCGACTTTCGCCCGACGCTGTCAGGAAGAAAATATTATTTTTATCGGACCGGACCCCGAAACGATGGAGGCAATGGGCGACAAGATATCCGCCCGTATTAAAATGATCGAGGCAGGGGTCCCTGTCGTTCCCGGCACACAGGAGAATCTGAAAAGTGTGGAAGAAGCCGTAGAACTCTGCAACAAGATCGGTTATCCGGTGATGCTGAAAGCATCTATGGGCGGCGGCGGAAAAGGTATGCGCCTTATCCACAGTGCGGAAGAGGTGGAAGAGGCTTATACAACTGCCAAGAGCGAGTCACTTTCTTCTTTTGGCGACGATACCGTTTACCTGGAGAAGTTCGTGGAGGAACCTCATCACATTGAATTTCAGATTCTGGGTGACAAACACGGAAACGTGATTCACCTGTGCGAACGCGAATGTTCCGTACAGCGCCGCAACCAGAAGATTGTGGAAGAGACGCCATCGGTTTTCGTGACTCCCGAACTGCGTAAAGATATGGGTGAAAAGGCGGTAGCCGCGGCCAAAGCGGTCAACTATATCGGTGCAGGCACGATTGAGTTCTTGGTCGACAAGCATCGCAATTATTACTTCCTCGAAATGAACACCCGTCTGCAAGTAGAACATCCGATAACGGAAGAAGTGGTCGGAGTGGACTTGGTGAAAGAGCAGATCAAAGTTGCCGACGGACAAGTGCTCCAGCTGAAACAGAAAGATATCCAACAACGCGGCCATGCCATCGAATGCCGTATTTGTGCCGAAGACACGGAAATGAACTTCATGCCGAGCCCGGGAATCATCAAGCAGATTACAGAACCGAACGGAATCGGTGTTCGTATCGACAGTTACGTTTACGAAGGATATGAAATCCCGATCTATTATGACCCGATGATCGGCAAACTGATCGTATGGGCTACTAACCGCGAATATGCCATCGAACGGATGCGCCGCGTACTCCATGAGTATAAACTGACAGGGGTAAAGAACAACATCAGCTACCTGCGTGCCATCATGGACACTCCGGACTTTGTGGAAGGCCATTACGACACAGGCTTTATCACCAAGAACGGCGAGCATCTGCAACAATGCATCATGCGCACCAGCGAACGTGCCGAAAACATTGCCATGATTGCTGCCTACATGGATTATCTGATGAATCTTGAAGAAAACAGAGGTGACGCAACGGACAACCGTCCCATCAGCAAATGGAAAGAATTCGGTTTGCACAAAGGTGTACTTCGTATCTAAACTAAAAACAGCATTCAATTATGGAAATTCATATAGGAGACCGCGTAGCGGAAATAGAGCTCGTCAGCAAGGAAGACAATAAAGTGGTACTTACCATTGACGGAAAACCGTTTGAAGCAGATGTTGTGATGGCCGAAAATGGCACCTGCAATATTCTGATGGACGGTCGCAGCGCAAACGCACAACTGATTCGCCGCGAAAACGGTAAAAGCTATAAGGTAAATACGCATTATAGCAGTTTCAATGTTGAAATCGTGGACAGCCAGGCAAAGTATCTGCGTATGCGCAAGAAAGGCGAAGACGAACAGAACGACCGCATCACTTCCCCAATGCCGGGAAAGGTGGTGAAAATCCCTGTTACGGCAGGACAGGAAATGAAAACGGGAGATACCGTCATCGTCATCGAAGCCATGAAAATGCAGAGCAACTACAAAGTGACTTCAGATTGCCGCATCAAGGAAATTCTGGTTCAGGAAGGCGACAACATCACCGGTGACCAGACATTAATAACATTAGAGCCGATTGTATAATACTAAAAACGGATTGCATCATGGAAGAAATAAATAAAGCATACGCCACGTTCCAGGAACGTGACCGCATCGCTTCCCTCGGTGGGGGCGTGGAAAAGATTGAAAAGCAACACGAAAGCGGAAAGATGACTGCCCGCGAACGCATCGAAATGCTGCTCGACAAAGGTACTTTTGTTGAACTGGACAAGTTGATGGTTCACCGCTGCACCAACTATGGCATGGACAAAAACAAGATTCCGGGAGACGGCATCGTATCCGGTTACGGAAAGATTGACGGGCGCCAGGTATTTGTTTATGCCTACGACTTTACAGTCTACGGAGGTTCACTGTCTGCTTCGAACGCGAAAAAGATTGTGAAAGTGCAGCAACTGGCATTGAAGAACGGTGCTCCGATAATTGCGCTGAATGATTCCGGAGGTGCACGTATTCAGGAAGGAATTGAAAGCCTTTCCGGCTATGCGGACATTTTCTATCAGAACACAATGGCAAGCGGGGTGATTCCTCAGATTTCGGCTATTCTTGGTCCGTGTGCCGGAGGCGCCTGCTACTCTCCTGCCCTCACCGACTTCATCTTTATGGTGAAAGAAAAGAGTCACATGTTTGTGACAGGTCCGGATGTGGTAAAGACTGTGATTCACGAAGAGGTAAGCAAAGAAGAACTGGGCGGTGCCATGACACACAGCAGCAAAAGCGGTGTCACTCACTTTATGTGCAATACCGAAGAAGAACTGTTGATGAGCATTCGCGAACTACTTTCCTTCTTGCCTCAGAATAATATGGACGAAACGAAAAAGCAGAACTGTACTGACGAGACCAACCGTGAAGATGCCGTACTCGACACCATCGTCCCCGCAGACCCGAATGTACCATACGACATGAAGGATATCATCGAACGGGTAGTAGATAACGGCTATTTCTTCGAAGTAATGACTAACTTCGCAAAGAATATCATCATCGGTTTTGCACGTCTGGCAGGCCGTTCGGTTGGTATTGTCGCCAATCAGCCGGCCTACCTTGCCGGTGTTCTCGACATTGACGCCAGCGACAAGGCAAGCCGCTTCATCCGTTTCTGCGACTGTTTCAACATTCCGTTGATTACTTTCGAAGATGTGCCGGGATTTCTTCCCGGATATACGCAGGAGAACAACGGTATCATCCGCCACGGTGCTAAAATCGTTTATGCGTTTGCCGAAGCTACCGTTCCCAAACTGACAGTCATTACCCGCAAGGCATACGGTGGCGCGTATATTGTGATGAACTCCAAACAGACAGGTGCAGATGTGAACTTCGCTTATCCGAGTGCGGAAATCGCAGTCATGGGTGCGGAAGGTGCGGTAAACATCCTGTTCCGCAAAGCGGATGCAGAGACAAAAGATAAAGAACTGGAAGCCTACAAGGAAAAGTTTGCCACTCCCTACCAAGCTGCCGAACTAGGATTCATCGATGAAATCATCTATCCGAGACAAACCCGCAAACGTCTGATCCAGGCACTGGAAATGACAGAGAACAAGATGCAGACGAATCCGCCTAAAAAACATGGAAATATGCCTTTATAAGTTATAGGCGATTACCTATAATAAAAGAGACTGTTTCAGTACAGGTGCCCCCACCTGTTTCTGAAACAGTTTCTTTTTTCATATAAAAAGCAGAAATGCTTTCACGCAAAATAGATAAAACTTTATACCTTTGCAGTATTACATTATGAAAAACCTGAAAATATGATTAACCTGAAATGTACATTTGCCGTCACGGCCGGATTGTGCTCATCTTTGGCCTATGCACAAAACCAACCGCACATTATCTTAATTATGACCGATCAGCAACGTGGCGACGCCATGGGATGCATGGGTAATGAATCTGTAATCTCCCCCCATCTGGACGCTTTGGCAAGCGAAGGAACGTTGTTTATGAACGGATATTCTTCGTGTCCCAGCAGTACCCCTGCCCGTGCCGGACTGTTGACCGGACAGTCTCCCTGGCATCATGGCTTGTTAGGATATGGCAAAGTTGCCCCCAAGTACAACCACGAAATGCCTCAGATGCTGAAAGATGCTGGATATTATACCTTCGGTATCGGAAAAATGCACTGGCATCCGCAACGAATCAAACACGGTTTCGAAGGAACGCTGCTGGATGAAAGCGGACGCCGGGAAGATCCGAATTTCATCAGTGACTATCGCTTATGGTTTCAAATACAAGCACCGGGAAAGAACCCGGATGAAACCGGAATCGGATGGAACGATCACGGAGCAGCTACCTATAAACTGAAAGAAAGTCTGCACCCTACTTATTGGACCGGTGAAATGGCTTGTCAGATGATACAGAATTATGATAACGGCAATCAGCCTTTATTTCTGAAAGTTTCCTTCGCCCGTCCCCACAGCCCGTACGACCCGCCTCAACGCTTTCTCGACATGTATAAGGATGCACAGGTTCCCGATCCCGTCATTGGTGACTGGTGTGGGAAATACGCTAAAGAACTGGACCCCGAAAAAGCAGCCAAAGATGCTCCCTACGGCAACTTCGGAAATGAATATGCACGTCACTCCAAACGCTATTATTATGCCAACATCACTTTCATAGACGAACAGATAGGGCGTGTCCTCCAGACCTTAAAAGACAAGGGGATGTATGATAATTCCCTTATCATTTTCGTTTCCGATCATGGAGATATGATGGGAGATCACTACCACTGGCGGAAGACTTACCCGTATGAAGGATCTACGCACATACCTTATATTATTAAATGGCCAGCCAAAGCGCAAGTCGTTCCCGGTAAGGTGGATAATCCCGTAGAACTTCGTGACCTGCTGCCAACTTTCCTCGAAATAGCGGGAACCTCCGTTCCCACCGACATAGACGGACGCTCTCTGCTATCTTTGGCTAAAGGCACAGAAACGGAATGGCGCAAATACATTGATCTGGAACATGCCACTTGCTACAGTGATGGCAACTATTGGTGTGCCTTGACCGACGGAAAGATTAAATATATCTGGTACTTCTATACAGGTGAAGAGCAATTGTTTGACCTTGCCAAAGATCCTAAAGAACTGCATAATGCTGTGAACGACAAGAAATATAAAAAGCTGCTGGCAGGCATGCGTGCAGAAATGATCCGCCACCTCAGTGAACGGGGAGAGGAATTTGTGAAAGACGGTCAATTGGTTGTCCGCAAAAAAACGATGCTTTACGGTCCTAACTATCCGAAAGAAAAGCGATAAATATAGCCTGCCCGGATGAAACGCATCACTTTCGCCACAAATTGTATCTATCATACAGATAAAATGGGAAGTTCTCAGTGACTGACACTTAATTTATCCGTCTAAGATTGTACAATTTGCGGTGAAAGTGATAATAAGTATTTTGCAAGGAGACGTTTTTCCCTTACATCTGATGATTTCTCCTACATCAGATAAGGAGTGAGATACTTCACAAGGAAATATCCGCCGACTACCAGCCACACATAAAGTAAAAGAGCCAGTACGAAAGGTTTGGCTCCGGCCTTTCTGAATTTATCGATGCTTGTTTCTGTCCCGAGTGCCGTCATAGCCATTGTCAGCAAAAAGGTATCCAGTGTGTTAATACCTGCCACCAACTGCGCAGGAAGCAAATCAAAAGAATTGAAAGCGATGACACCCATAAAGCCTATTGCAAACCAGGGCACCGCAATCTTCTGAAACTTCTGTCCTTTCTGCACTTGTCTTTTCCGCGCTCTCGCCACCAGATAGGTAGTAATCAGAAGCACAGGAACCAACATCATCACACGAATCATTTTCACTATGATGGCAGAATCCGAAATACCGTTTCCCATCGCGTCTCCGGCACCTACTACATGGGCAACCTCATGCAGAGTAGCCCCCGTATAAATCCCCATCTGATCGGGAGTCAGTGCACAAAGTCCGTTCCGGTACAAGAAAGGATACAGAAACATGGAAATAGTACCGAAAATCACGACAGTAGACACGGACACAGCCGTTTTATATGGCTTTGCCTTGATGGTCGATTCAGCCCCCAGAATAGCGGCGGCTCCACAAATTCCACTTCCGATGGAAGTAAGCAATGCGATTCCACGGTCCATCTTCAGCAGCTTACCAAGATAGATGCCGCCACAAATAGTCACAGCCACAATAATCACATCGATCAGCATAGCCGGCAACCCGATAGCCATCACATCCTGAAAAGTCAATCTGAAACCATATAAAATGATACCGATACGCAGAATCTTCTTCGAGCAAAACTGGATACCCGGCACCCACGTTTCCGGAAGGTGGTTTCGCAGACTATTGGCATAAAGCATACCCAAAATGATACCGACAATCATCGGACTGAAAGAAATACTTCTTACAAAAGACATCTCGCCAATATAAAATGCAGCACAAGAAAATAATGCTATCAACAGGACACCGTGCAGCATGCTGCTTCTCTTTTCATTGAACATAAATGATTTGATTTAAGTGATACTTAATTATTTCTTTTTTGCAAAGGAAGACATTTTCCGGCAGACTGAATCACAGAATTTTATTATGTCGGATAATCCCTGGTTATAACCCCAAAGCGGTTATAACAAAAAAACGGCACCTCGATTCACATCGCAGCACCGTCACAACACAAACACAAAATAAAACACGACAAAACTACTATGCAATCTTACCTGTTATGCCGGGGAGGCATATCTTGCTTGACTTATCTATATTCGCATACCCATAAGAAGCTTTATCAGGTGATTTGCATAATAAATAACGCACCCATTCGGATTTTGTTCACAAGAGTTCTGAAAAAAATGAAGTTAAGACGACTTTTTAACAAAAAAAACGGTACCCCGATTCACATCGCAGCACCGTCACAACACAAACACAAAATAAAACACGACAAAACTACTATGCAATCTTCCTGTTATGCCGGGGAGGCATATTCACTGACTCATATATATTCGCATACCTACAAGCAGCCATCAGGCGATTTGCACATATATAACATCCCGATTTTCGTTTTGTTCACGAAAAAAAGAGATTGAAGTTTATTTTCTCCCTTTAAAATCTTTCAGAAAGCCTTCCATCAACCATTTGGCAAGGGCCTGACGGTTGGAATCCATCACCAGTCTCCGCTGGTCAAATGTATTCTGTATATTCCCCAGTTCGACAAAGACAGAAGCAGGAGTAGTGTGTGAAAGTACATATAAATTGCGTCCGCTCACCGTTCCGGAAAAGCCGCGGTTCGGCTGATGCTTTCCATATTTGGATTCGAACGTATCTTTCATATTGTTTGCCAGCCGTTTGCTTTCGGCTTTCTTATTAGAATGATAGAAAAAGACATCTGTCTGCTTTTTTTTGCTGCGACTGTCTACATGGATGAAGATAGCGCGACAGTAAGTATAGTTCTGACGGTCTTTCTGATAAAGAGCATTGATTTTATTGCAACGCTGCTGAAGACGCTGCACCTGATTCAATGGAATCGGGTCGCCCATACAAGTCTCACGCTTGCTGTTAGAGAGGTAAGCGTCATTACGGATACCATCTTTGGCATCCTGAATAATGATATGCACTTCCGCCCCTTCCTGCATCAGATTCCGGGCGAGACGAAGTGCAATGTCATAGGCATATTCGTCTTCGTGAAGTTCGTGCTTCCCTACCCGTCCGATGGCTCCCGGATCAGGACCGCCATGCCCGCTGACTACATAAAAGCAGGCACCTGCCAGTCGGTTGGAAGTGACCTTTACATTCGCCAGTTGCTTACCGAAAAGAGGTTCATGAAGAGTGGTTCCTATTTTCGAAGCCTTTGAGGATTGTTTTCTTGCCGGTGTCTCTTTATCAGCCGCCGTCGATCTCTTGACAGGAGGAATTATATATGTCACCCCCAGTTTCAGCACATTTCCTTTCCCCAGCTTTGCCTTATTCAGTTCCACAAAATCATCGTAATATTTCTTTGGAGCACGGTTATGACGCAGCAAAAAAGTAGAAATCCCCTCACCTGCTTTCGGAGTAGCTTTTTGTTGCGCCTGCACATCAGCCAACGAAAGAAGAAAACTAATTAATAAAAGAATATAGAATCTTTTTTTCATATTCGACTACTACCTTATCAGTATCATTTCACTTATAAACAGGACAAAAATACAATTATTTTCCCTACTTTTGCCCCGTTAAAACTTTTTTTGGCAATAAAACTTAAAACCCTATATCATTATGGCAAAACAATTCAAACCCGAAACCCTGTGCGTACAGGCCGGATGGACGCCTAAAAAGGGTGAGCCGCGTGTGCTACCCATCTATCAGAGTACAACTTTCAAATACGATACCAGCGAACAAATGGCACGCCTTTTCGATTTGGAAGACAGTGGTTATTTTTATACCCGCCTGCAAAACCCGACTAATGACGCGGTTGCCGCCAAGATTGCCGCCCTTGAAGGTGGTGTAGCTGCTATGCTTACATCCAGCGGTCAGGCAGCCAACTTTTATGCCATTTTCAATATCTGCCAGACAGGAGATCATTTCGTTTGTTCATCCGCCATCTATGGAGGAACATTCAATTTATTCGGTGTCACCATGAAGAAACTCGGCATCGACGTTACATTCGTTAATCCGGATGCCAGCGAAGAAGAAATCTCGGCAGCTTTCCAGCCTAATACGAAAGCACTGTTCGGAGAAACGATCTCCAATCCTTCTCTCGAAGTGCTGGATATCGAAAAGTTTGCCCGTATCGCACACAGTCACGGAGTGCCTTTGATTGTGGACAATACATTCCCGACTCCTATCAACTGCCGTCCTTTCGAATGGGGAGCAGACATCATCGTTCATTCTACTACCAAGTACATGGACGGACACGCCACCAGCGTAGGCGGCTGTATCGTCGACAGCGGCAACTTCGACTGGGATGCCCATGCAGACAAATTCCCCGGGCTCTGTACACCGGACGAATCTTATCATGGTCTGACCTATACAAAAGCATTCGGCAAAGGCGCTTACATCACCAAAGCAACCGCACAACTGATGCGTGACCTCGGCAGCATCCAAAGCCCGCAAAATTCTTTCTTACTGAATCTTGGACTTGAAACACTGCACCTGCGTATGCCTCAACATTGTCGTAACGCTCAGAAAGTAGCAGAATATCTTTCTAAGAACGAGAAAGTGGCTTGGGTTAACTATTGCGGCCTGCCGGATAACAAATACTATGCACTGGCACAGAAATATATGCCGAACGGCTCCTGCGGAGTAATCTCCTTCGGACTGAAAGGCGGACGTGATGTATCTATCAAGTTTATGGATTCATTAGAATTTATCGCTATTGTGACTCACGTAGCTGATGCCCGTAGTTGTGTGCTTCACCCCGCCAGCCATACTCACCGCCAGTTGTCGGATGAGCAGCTGATGGAAGCAGGTGTACGTCCCGACTTAATCCGTTTGTCCGTAGGTATCGAGAATGCGGATGATATCATTGCAGATATCGAGCAGGCATTGAATGCGTAAAAGCTGATTACTATCAGATAACAAACAGCAAAGGCACAGGATATTTTGACTCTGTGCCTTTCTCTTTTCACCAATGCCTCATCCCTTTCTTATTTACTGCCTATTATCCTCCTTCTCAATAAGAAAGTTAATTTCCAACAGAATATGTTTAATCATGAACTGATAAATCGCTATAGATGTTTATCTTTGTAAGGAACCAAACTCTGTATAGATATGAAAAAGATTTTATTAGTAGCACTCGCGCTGTGCCTTTCTTACGGATTTGCTTATTCCTGTTTATTCAATCATTCAATTAATCTGACCACAAAGATGCAGAACTTCGAAACGGATTCGTTTACCACCAAGAACGGGAAAAGCCTGAAGATCACTTTCTTTAAGCATGCCAGCTTGTTAATAGAATATGCTGGAAAAAAGTTTTTTATTGATCCAGTCTCTGATTACGCAGACTTTACACAGCAACCGAAAGCTGACTATATCCTGATAACACATGAACACCATGATCATTTCGATACCAAAGCGATTGCTGCTATCGAAACTCCGGATACAAAAATTATTGCCAATCCGAATTGCCAGAAGATGCTGGACAAAGGACAAGCCATGAAAAATGGTGATATACTGCAAATTACACCCGAAATCAAACTGGAAGCAGTACCTGCTTATAATACAACTCCCGGTAGAGACAAATTCCATCCCAAGGGACGTGACAACGGATATATCCTCACTGTGGGCGACACCCGGATTTACATTGCCGGAGACACGGAAGATATCCCGGAAATGAAACAAATAAAGAATATCGATATAGCCTTTCTACCTGTCAACCAACCGTATACGATGACACCGGAACAAGCTATACAATCTGCTAAAATCATTCAACCGCATATTTTATATCCGTACCATTACGGAGATACGAATATCAATGAAGTGAAGGACGGATTAAAAAACGAAAAAGAAATAGAAGTACGTATCCGTGCTTTACAATAAAAAGACAAACCTAGTTGAAAAATAAAAGGACGTTCCTGGGGAAAAAGGGGAAATGTGGGAACAGGAACGTCCTTAAAAACATAATAATACAAAAATCCGGACTTTCGCAAGGGCGCATCTTTGTTTCTCGTCTTATGGATATCCCCTTCATAAAGAAGTAGTGCATTAATCCGGAAGATATCAGGAGAAGGATTATTATGATTGAGCTCTTATTTATTAAATTATCTCTGTATTCGTATATCTTATTTGTTATAGAAATGAAAAAGAATATTTATCGTATTATAGTGATGACTGGTAAGCTGTCTGAATATAAGTACCAATTACATTGTCATTATTCATCTCGATATATCTCTTTAGTAATTCCGAGAATCCGGATTGTATCTGTTCCACCGGCTTATCCGTACAAGCAGCAGAATATGCATCTATAGCCAGAAGAAAATCCTGCATCCGTTCGTTCAGCATCGTTCCTTCCGTACAAACGACATCGGCAATACTCGCTTTTATGGTACCGTTTTCAATCACAACAGGCAAACGGTATTCCAGTCCCATTTTACTGGCATGGATCGAAAGTATCTTTATGACCGGATTTTCTATTTTTGTCGTGTCTGCAAAAGCAAACTTTCCATTTATTATCCTTGCGCTGTCAACAGGGGCATCCGTCGAAACATCTTTCATGTAAACCATTTTACCCTCAAATTCCGGCAGAGGCGCACTACCGTCAATTCTGTAACCTTTTATTTGAGAGCAAGCTCCCAATACTAATACCCCAATAAAAAAGGGCAAAAGTCTTATACATCTATTCATCGGACTTTTATTTCTTCTTGAAAAGAAAGAAAAGCCGCCCGCCAATATCAGCAGAGCGGCTTTCACTTTTCATTTATACATTTGTATAATCATTGTTCGTCAGAATCTGAAGCCAAGTTTCACCACAGGCATTTCGAAAATTTTGATGTTATGGTGACTGACATTGTACCTATCAAATCCTTTCGGACAAATTTGTATCAGATCATAGCGATAAGCTAAAGGATGCATCTCAAACCCGAAAATAAATCCTTTGGCAATGCTATACTCGATACCTGCTACGGCAGCTACTTTCATACCATACATCTGACCGGCTTTGCTTCCTGCGGTATAGACCTGAGAAGGAAGTTCTTCCGAATCATCGCTATCCTTATAGGTATCACCGGTGTATGGTTCTGTAGTTTCAATGCGTGCCATCTGGAAGCCAAGGGCGCCTCCTACGTATGGATGAATACGTTCGTTGCGAGTCTTGAAGTAATAGTTGGAGCCGACAGAGGTATACCAGTTATTAGTCATCTGCGCATTGATATAACTTTGCGCGGGTATGATCATATCGGGTACACTGTTGTCGCCTTCTACATAGTCTTTCTTGGGAGTCAGGCTGATGTTCATGCTAAACTGGAAATTGATGTCCCAGTTGTCAGACAGAAAATACTTGCCTTCGATTCCAGCTATATTGACCAGACTATTATTATTCAGACTACCGATATTCAGATAGCGGTTCAGGTCACCGGAGTTATCCGTTCCTCCATTGGGAAGTCCGACGACTCCTTCGGTGTTGGTGAACTTGGGAAGCAGATAAGAGGTGTTCTCATTGAAGAACTTTCCGCTACCAAGTAAAACCGAAACCTGCCACTGTCCTTTCTTCGGAGCAAACGACGCATCATCACTGCTGCTGTAACGCTGCGCCAATGAAGGCGCAGCTGTTATACAGGTCAGCAAAAGTAATGTGCATAGTTTCTTTATCATTTTGTTACTTTTACGTGATTAAGAAATTACTTACTCAAGGTTTCCAATACAGCCTTAACTTGTGCAAGAGCAGTATCATAGATTGCTTTCGCTACATCATAAGCTTCTTGAGCTGTTTCCAAAGCAAGTTTCTTCTGTTCTATTACATAAGCTTCCTTATATTCACCCTTGTTGAACAGTTCAATGCTCTTTTCTGCTGCAGTAACCTTCTGTTTAGCTTCTTCAACTGATTTTTCCTGAGTAGCAACTTCATTCTTCCAATAATTCAGAACAGATTCTACAGTTACCACAGTACCAGTGACTACACCACCGTTGATACCATCAATCTGATCTTGAACAACACTGATCAAGCCATCGTAATCTTGGATCAATTCAGCAAACTTCTTACTATTAGCCTCAGCTTCAGCAGTCAATGCATCTTGTTCCTCTTGTGCTTTCTTCACCTCTTCTTTAGCAGTCTTCAGAGCAATACGAGTCTCGTCAGCTTTTGCAATAAACGGATCCATTAAAGCTGTATTCGTATTTATTTCTGCATTCAGATCGGCAAGTACACCTTCCATTTGAGCCTTCAATGGTTTAATCAAGTCGGCAGCAGCAATCATATCTTTGCAAGTCTGTACATCGTCATTAGCAGCCATCATAGCTCCCAAAGTACCAAAGTCAGTCAAAACAGCACTATTATTCTGCTTAATATAAGCGCGGACCATTGCTTCTGTTACTTCAACAAGTCTGTCTTCGCCAGGAATCACAGTACCAAAAGTAGCATCAGAGGTATACTCTAAAGCATCTTCAGCTGTATTGCGATCTAACTTAGTTGCACTTAATTTAGTAAACTCATCTGCAGAAATATCAGAGCGTAATGCCTGCATGTGGCCAGTTTTCTTACCATCTTTTTCCTCTTCTTTATAGAAAGCATCTTTGCCTGTCATATCTTCAACACTAACTGTATTAGCCAGTATCTGACCGTAAGGATTAGCAGCAAGAGCAGAATAAGTACTAATTGCAGGAGCCACCTTAGCAACAGCAGTAGCAGCCTTTCCAGCAGCTTCAACCAATGCAGCTTTAGCCTTTTCTACTTTCTTATCTTTATCATCAGCAAGAGCTTGATTTCCTGCAGCTTCACCTTTGGCAGCCAAATCAGCAACAGTCTGATCAAGTTTCAGCCATTCAGCCAAAGTAGCATTAGCATCAGCCTTTGCTTTAGCTTGTTTCACTGTATCGTCCAATATAGCTTCCAGTTTGCTGGTAGTTTGTTCAGCAGGAGTCAATGCCTCCCATGCAGCCTTACTAGTAGGAGACAATGCGGTAATCATATTGTCACGGTATGTTTTCTCCAATACCGAAGCTTTTTCTTTTTCTACAGCAGCATCATAAGCAGCTTGATATACGGCATCCCATGCACTATTATAAGCTTTCACTGCAGATTCTACTGCGGCATAAGAAGAATTATAAGCATCTGTCACCTTTTTCAAATCAGTAGTTGGTACTGTAGTTGCTGTACCTTTTACCGCTTTTGCAGAAATTTCCCAGTTAGCTTTATCTTTTTCAAATTTTTCTTTAGCATCTTTGGCTGCCTTTTCTTTTTCTGCCAAAGTCAACTTATTCCATTCAACTCCATTTTCGTCTACAGAATATTTACCTAAAGCATCAATCCAGGCATTTACTTTCATCAGAGTAAGAGATGCCTGACTAGTTCTGGCTGTTACATCTTCTATCTTCAAATCGGCATTGTACTCAGTTTGCGTATACTGAACAGCCTGATAATCAAACACACCTGTACTAACAGTATATCCATCTAAAGATGTAAAATCATTGCTACTACTAAATAATGTCTTCAATCCTTCATTAATAGGTTCAGATTTATAAGCTGCAATATCAAGCTGAGTATTAACCTGTGTTGTAGAGTCTGCTACAGCTTTATCATATGCCTCTTTAGCAGCTTTACGCGCTTTTATCTTTTCGGCTACTTTTTGTTCTGCAGCTTTATAATTTGCGGAAGTCTTAATAGTAGCGATCTCAACATCAGCTTTGCTCTTTTCACTTTCATATTCAGATTTCTTCTTCTTCAGATCCAGGATCTTATCATCCCATGCAGCTGCATCAAAGTCTTCTGCCAAAGCTAACATATTATTTTTCTCATCCAATAAGATTTCTGCCTTTTCAACTGCAATCTGTGCCAACTTCAATTCAGCCTGCAAGCTAGCTAATGTCGGAAGATTAGGATTAACCAATGCATCATAATAATTATCCTGAGCTGTCTTTAAAGCATCGTAATATTGGTTCAGACTAGCAGAAGCAACATAAAGTCTTTGCTGTGCTTTATCAATAATAGCTTTTTCTCCATCAGAAAGCAGAAGTTTTCCTGCTTCAATCAGTTTCATTGCATTATCATAAGCTTCTTGTGCCTGTGCAGTCTGAGTCTGATAGTTCAACATAGCTGCTTTGAAGATTTCAGCTTCTTCAGCCATTTTATTTTCCCAGTAAGCTTTGTCTCTGTTAGCTTCAGCAATCTTAGCTTCCGCCTCAGCTTTTGCTTGTTCGGTAGCAGCTTGTGCGCGTTCTACTTCCAGTTCTTTCAGTTTCACGTCTAAAGCATGCATCTGAACATCGTACTCTTTGTACTGATTATCCAATTCTTTAGATTTGTTTACCAGTTCCTGATAAGCTACTTGCGCTTTTTGCCATTCCACTTCCACCAGTTTTACCGCAGCTTGCGCTTTAATCAGTTCGGATTTTGCTCCCCGCAGATCAACGATACCTTCCGGTTCATCGGTATCAATACATCCCGTGAATGTAGCTGTCGTACCCGCCATTAGCAAGGTTGCGACCAAATACGTCCATTTTCTCATAAAAGTAAATTAAATGTTATACAATTAATAAATAAAAAATTTGTTTGCTGTCATTTCATAATCCATCTCATCTTGGTGGTCTGTCTTTCTGTTACTTCTTAGGTAACGGGAAAGCGTGTATTTCCACCCCGACAGAGGTGTCTGCGGGCTACATTCATTAAATAAGTAAAGAATATTTTTAGCCCCTGCTCACAGACGATGGCAGAGGGGAGGGAAATCTTTTGCAAAAATTAAAGACCAGATCGTGTTCTTCTCAAAAAATCCGCAGTTTTGTTCAGTGTGTTTCCTTTTTTTAGTAGTTTATCAGAAAAAATATCATTTTTGTTTGCATGTTTTCCAAAATATACCCATATTTGCAGCGTCTTTTCTTCCCGTTACCTAAGAAGTAACTCCACTCTAATTCAACAACTTACCAATCACACAAGCTTTCTTTAAGGAAGTAATTACCGCCACATTCGCTTCATCAATTTTCTTATTCTTAAAAGGCTTCAGATACGTCTCTGTTACGGTGATGGAAGAATGTCCCATCGCTTCAGAAATGACGCCGGGATGTATCTCACAATAGTATGCCATAGTAGCCCAAGTGTGGCGGGCAGTGTATGAGCTTAATTCTGAAGTCAATCCCAAAATCTGTTTCAAAATCATTAACTGATAATTAAAATTGCGTAATGCCAGCTGATATTCTTTATAAGAAGTTTCCGTCCCTTCCTCACTGGAAATCAACGAAAAGAGATAAGGAGAAGCCGGATCTGTATTCATATACCTTTTTATTAGCTTCATAGCTTCCGGCACAAGTGTTACAGTCAGAAGTTTGCCAGTCTTTCTGCGACGGTAAGTAATTGTGTTTCCATCCATATCCTTTTTTTTAAATAGGCAAGGTCTACAAATGGTATCCCACGAAGTAAAAACATTAAAAAGAAAAAGCCGCGCGTACGCTGTAAATCTTTGTTCTCCAGACATAATCGTTTCGGAAGTTCTTTCATCAGACGTCCCATATCTTCCTTATCCAGTGCCCGCTTCCTGTCCGCACGTGTTCCTGTATAGACATACCGGAAATGATGAGGCACATAAGGTGCCATATGACGGTCGACTGCCCGGTTATACACTGCACGCAATGTACGCATATAAGTGGAAACTGTATTCCAGCTACAATTTTTCCTCCGCAAATACGATTCGAAACTTTTAAGAAACTCCTGAGTAACTTTCCTGAAAGGAAGTTTATCACTTCCATGGAATGCAATCACAGCATTCAAACTACTCCTGTAAATATGAGCAGTGCCATAATTCCCACTTTCCCGTAGCCCATTGGCTACTTCCTTCATAAATGAAATTAAATTCCCCATCTTCTATTAATTTAAATAATACTTTAAAAGGCTTTTCTGAAGAAGTTTGTTCCCTTTTCCCATACTTCCTGAAAACAATGCCTTTTCTTTCCATTTCTCAAAACTATGAATTACAAATATAACGATATAATTGTTCAGTATACCATAAAAAACAGTTTTAGGAATACATAAAGATATAACCGGATTAATCACTCCTAAAATAAAAATGGGACGTTCCCAGGGAAAAAGGGGAAATCAGGAACGTCCCTTGGGTATAGAGAGCTAGTAAAAGCCCGGTCTTTCACAAGTGCAGACCTTTTCTCTCTTCACTAAAATAAACTAAGGACATAGTGGGGAAAATCCTTAGTGGGAAACACGATTATAAACCTCTTCACAGAGATATATAACCGAAAAGTAGTCATATTCAATCACTACATATTGAAAATACAACAATTTTTTATGCGTTATATTCTACCTACTTTCTATTCGGCAATACAAATACTTACCCGGTTTTCTTCGGGTGTTTTGTATGGCTGAACAGTGTCACCTTTAGAATCAACAAGGATCCTATCGGTGCTTATCCCTCTTGCCTTCAAAGCATCGGCAACGTTAACAGCTCTTTTTTCGGACAATACTTTATTGATTCGCGCATTACCGGTATTCACATCAGCGTAACCGGTCACCTGTACTTTTGCTGATGGATTCTTCTGCAAGTATTCTGCCAATCTATCAATCTTTGGCTTTTGGTCATCTTGAATACGTGCCGAATTCAAAGCAAAAAAGATATCTTGCTTCATTGGCTGTACTGCTACCACTTCCTTCTTTGGCTGTGGCTGTTCTACCACAGGAGCAGGCCTCGGCTGTTCCATTACAACCGGTTCCGGTTCGTAATATACAGGCTTGGTTTCTTTATATCCTTTGCCGAACTTAATATTCAAACCAACCAAAGCATTGAACTGCCAGTCGGAGTTTCCTGCTTTTTTGGAATTGAACTTATCAGAAAGAATATTTGCATTACCTTCAATATTGATAGCCAAACGATCATTTAGACGTAAATTGCATCCTAAGCCCAGACGTCCGGCCACAAGAAACTTTCCTTCCGTCCAAAGATAATCCATTTTGTAACCGTTTGCATCAATTGCAACCGCTTCATCATTATCAAAACCACGATTAAGACCTATACCTGCAAAAACATAACCATTGAATACACGTTTGGGGTTGAAACCACAAAACAACGTACTCAAGTCTGATACAATATCAGCATTGCCTTGCAAATATTTATACTGGTAGTCTTGTTGTGGAGTAACCCAACGACCTTTCGCCTGCCATCCGCTGCCTCCTACCCGTGCACTCCACGCAGGGGCAAACTGATAACCGATATTAACAGCAGCAGCCGGAGAAATAAGATCAAAGAACTTAGCTTCTCCAACTGTATGGGCAGCACCTGCCTGCACTTGCATAAACCAATGAGGTCTAAATTCTATTTTACCTTCCTCTTTGATTTTCTGTTCCTGTGCAAAAGATACTGTTCCACCTAAAGCTAAGACAAATGCAGTCAACCACAGTTTCTTTCTATTCATACTTATCTCTTTTCTTTTAAAGAGAGAGCATCCCTTTTGATTCAGCAGGGATGCTCTCAGTTTAGAGTTATTCATGTCCGGGTTTTCACCCCAACGAGATTATTCTCTGTTTTGAACTACTGTTACTGTCTCTTTTTAAGCGGAGCATCAACTTTGCATTGACTTGTTGCACCCCATTTATCCAGAACAGACAAAGTAACATAACTATCAGTTGCCGCTACATCATTCTTGATGTCAGTTACACTCGTTTTCAAGGCAATTGTAACCTTATCACCTGCCTTAATTTCAACAGGTTCGGTACCTTCGTGCAGAGTTCCCGTTCCTACTTGAATTGTCATATATCCGGCAGCAACCTCACTTAATGCCACTGTGTATTTGCTGACTCTGGTTTCACTAGCCCAATTAATATAAGTATTACCACTCATATTTACATCTTGCCACTTAATATCAGTATTGTTCATTGTAAAGTCAAAGCTCTTCTTATCCAAAGACAGAGATTTGCCAGTAATCCCCTTCTGCTTACCTTCTTTGATCGGTGACTTAATTGTCAAATTGTAAGTATAGCTATAAGTAGCCAAACGTTCATTGTTAAACGGATGATAAGTAGAGACAAACTTACGTGCAGAGTATGCACCTGCATTATCTTCGTCAGCTACACCGTCAGCTTCTTTAACATCCTTCATTGGGTCTACACTTATCGCATCTGTTGCACCAGTCAACCATGCAGCAGCTTTCACACCATTGAATGTAGGTACTGTTTCTTCAAATGTGATATATTGAGCATCCGCTGCAGATACACTGAATAGTTTATTCAGGTTATACAGGATCTTATCACCAGTAGCATTCAATTCACCAAAAGCAGTAGCTTCAGTCTTAGTAGCATCAAAATATGCTGACAACGGTTCAAACTTAAAGATTGCATCATTATCTTGTTTAACAACAACTTTAAACTTAGTAGAATATACAACCTTATTGTTATCCTTAGTATCTACAATATTCAATGTTACATCGTGAGATGTTGCAGCTACCTTGGCAGGGTTAAAGCGAGCTACCACGCTAAACGTTATACCCTTAGCATAATCATCTACAGTATTAATTGTGATAGGTTCACCATCAATATCAGCAGCCTGCAGTTCGAATTGAATGCTCTTATCGGCATATACATATTCCCAATCTTTACCATTAACACGGATTTTACCGTCAGTATAAGCTATTTCTTTAAGCTGAATATTATAACGGCCTTGTCTGAGCAAGTCTTTCATAGCTGTCACATCAGAAGAAGTCCATTGGTTCTTCACATCCGGTGTGATAGTCCATTCCATGTCAGCTACAGTTACATCAACTACAATGTTCTTGAAATCAATATTCATGGTAGTAGTTGCTGTTGTTCCATCTGTTTTCAGATAATGAATAGTCACAGGCATTCTTCCTTCTTTTTCTGCATAAATTGTTCTGGCATCCGCATCAAGTTTGACACCTAATAATTCTGCAGTATTTCTATCAGCACCTTCAATAGTATAATAGAAATCAACAGCTGCATTCATTCTGTCTCCGACCAGTTCATCCAAACTATGCACCGTACGATAAACAGCATCTACAGCAGGACCGCTACATGACATTGCCTGCATTTTAGCCGTCACTTTTACAGCATAGTCTGATATAATTTCATTTCCAAAAGCATCTTTTGTTGTTAAAGCATATGCAATATCATTGCTGCCTGGAAGATCACTGTAAGCTACTCCGTCAGCAACTGCAATACTTAAATCAAATACACCCTTATTAGGTGTTTTATCTGCACGAGTTAACGGTTTTTCGCTTATGTTCTGAGCAACTTCAGCGATTGTATAGTTTGTATTGCCTTTAGAATCTGTCAAATCAAGAGAATATGCACTAAGATCAAGATCTACCGGATTAATTAATGCATTAATTGTAGCTCCTTTAGAAGTCAATAAATCACCGGCAATATATTTTTTTCCGTTGAATTCAAAATCTTTGGGAACACGTCCATAATACATATTAACAGTAGTAGCAGTAGTCGGGATCTCTATTTTATTACCAGTAAGCGTTACTACTTTCATGCTTGAAATTTTGTCAGCAGACGGCAAAATAACAGTTTGGTCAGTATATGAACCATCCGCATTCTGAGCTCCTACGTGAAGTACCCAATTCGGGCGGTCTGTTCCTTTTACAATGTATACACTTGTCTGTGCGTAAGCTCCTTGTACAAGTTTACCGTTGCCACCTTCTGCAGTTGCATCCCAAAAGTACCAGTATCCATCTTCACCGATAAAAGGCGATTGTCCGTCTTTACCATCCTTACCGTCTTCTCCTTTTGCAAACCATCCGGTAGGTTCGTTATCAATCAGCCATTCGCCGGTTTTCTCATCAATAGTAACTTTTGAGCCTGGAGCGCCATCAGCACCTGCTGCTCCCGGAGTACCAGCCGCACCTGTATCTCCTTTGTCTCCCTTATCTCCCTTGTCACCTTTGGCACCATTTACGATTTCATAAGATTTTTCATCGTTAAATGTAATCTTGAATCCCCCTGCAATAGATTCTACATTTGTAACCCACTTACCACTATCTACAAACTTCTGCAAACTTTCGATACTAGCTTTGTTTGCGTCAATCTGAGTTTGCAGATTGTCTATGTCATCATCGTAGTCCTTACAGCCTACGTAGGTGACAGTTGAAAGCGCTAATGCTCCGAAAAACATCACTCTAATAAATTTTTTCTTCATAACTACTTAAAAATTACATTAATAATATATTATTAAACACTAAGTTTCAATAACACCTTCCCGTTACTTTGTAGGTAACGGGAAAGCGTACTTTTCCACCCCGACAGAGGCGTCTGCGGGCTACATTCATTAAATAAGTAAAGAATATTTTTAACCCCTGCTCTCAGACGATGGCAGAGGGGAGGGAAATCTTTTGCAAAAATTAAAGACCAAGCCGTGTTCTTCTCAAAAAATCCGCAGTTTTATTCTGTGTGTTTCCTTTTTTTAGTAGTTTATCAGAAAAAATATCATTTTTGTTTGCATGTTTTCCAAAATATACCCATATTTGCAGCGTCTTTTCTTCCCGTTACCTACAAAGTAACAGTTCTCTAATTCAACAACTTACCTACACTATAGACCTTCTTTAAGGAAGAAATAACCGCTACATTCGCTTCATCAATTTTCTTATTCTTGAAAGGTTTCAGATACGTTTCCGTCACGGTGATGGAAGAATGCCCCATCGCTTCGGAAATAACACCGGGATGTACCTCACAATAGTATGCCATCGTAGCCCAGGTATGACGGGCAGTGTACGAGCTTACTTCAGATGTCAATCCCAAAACCTGTTTCAAAATCATTAACTGATAATTAAAGTTGCGCAATGCCAGCTGATATTCCTTGTAAGCAGCTTCCGTTCCCTCTCCACTGGTGATCAGCGAAAAAAGATAGGGAGAAGCAGGATCGGTATTCATATACTGTTTGATCAGCTTCATAGCTTCCGGTACAAGAGTCACTGTTAATAACCTGCCGGTTTTTCGACGGCGGTAAGTCATTACATTCCCATCGATATCATGCTTTTTCAGATAGGCAAGATCCACAAAAGGAATCCCACGAAGTAAAAACATTAAAAAGAAAAGACCACGAGTACGCTGTAGTTCCTTGTTGTCCTGACACAGCTGTTTCGGAAGTTCCTTCATCAGACGCTCCATGTCTTCCTTATCCAGCGCACGTTTCCTGTCCGCGCGCGTTCCTGTATAGACATACCGGAAGTGATGAGGCACATAAGGCGCAAGATGGCGGTCGACCGCACGGTTATACACTGCACGCAACGTACGCATATAAGTGGAAACTGTATTCCAGCTACAGTTCCTGCCACGCAGATACGATTCGAAACTTTTAAGAAACTCCTGACTTACTTTCCGGAAAGGAAGCTTATCACTTCCATGAAAGGCAAGGATTGCACTCAGGCTACTCCTGTAAATATGGGCAGTCCCAAAATTCCCACTTTCCCGCAGCCCATCGGCTACTTCCTTCATAAACGAAATTAAATTCCCCATTTTCTACTGATTTAAATAATACTCAAAAGATACGTTCGTAGAGAAAGCCGTTCCCTTACCCACTCTGCTTTCCCCAGTGTTCTTTGTTTTTCTATTCTCTAAATACTAATAAGACAAAGATAGAAATAAATTTGTTCGGTGACCGAACCGTTTCATAAATCTGTTTTATAAAGGAAAATAAGTGACTTATACTTATTTTTCATACTTTTGTATGCAACAAAGAAGTAAACATGGAACAATCGAAGAATAAACGTGCACGCCGTACCCGCGCCGAACTGGAAGCGGACGTGTTTGATGCCATCCGGCAGTTAGCAAGTGAAAAAGGTCTGGCGCAAATTACCTTTACGGATATTATGCAAAGAGCCGACATACAAATGTCCGTCCTGCTCAATAACTATAAGAATATTGAGCGGTTGCTGGATAAGTACGCATACATCTCTGATTATTGGCTACACGATTTATTCGATGAAGAACACCCTACAGACAAAGCCAACGAGGACATCATGAAAAGCACCTTAAAGGCTTTGGCAAATTACTTATATGACAATACCGATATGCAGCACTTGCTAGTGTGGGAACTCGAAGCAGACAATTCGACCACAAGACGTATGGCACGAAGCAGGGAAAAGCATTACAAAGTGGCTATAGAAGAATACAAAAATTTGTTTGAAGGAACGGGTATCCCAATTGATATAATAGCGGGACTTCTTACTGCCGGAACATATTACCTGATATTACACCGTAAGCGTTCCACATTTTTTAGTGTGGATTATCAGCGGAAGGAAAATCGGGAACGCTTGTACAGTACACTTGAATATCTTTCCAGTCTGGTGTTCTCCGCGCTCAAAGAGCACAACCAAACCATAGAGATAGCCCGCAATTTCAAGCAGAAAGGTATAGCGGATGATGTGATAGCAGAATGCACGGGTTTGTCTGTCGATGTGGTGAAAGGGCTTTAGATTGATCATTTGTCAAGTTTTCATACGGAGACAAAGGACAGTCCATCCGCCTTAACCAAACAAGCGAAGAACTACATTATTAGAAATTAAACGTTTTGAGCAGTCATAAAACAGCAGTTATAAGACAGATACCGCTGTACTGCTATCCGATTAATACATAGCATGATACAAGTTGCTATATTCTCAAAGTATTCTCATGCCTTTGAGAAAAAATTCTCACCACAGTGAGAAAAAGTTCTCATGCCTTTGAGAATTATTTCTCAATGCGATGAGAAAATATTCTCACGGGCATGAGAATAAAAGCGTTTATACTAACCTGCCAACGGTTAACTGCCTTTCTGCTTATCTCCGGGTTTAATTGACAAGATTTAAAAAACAACTTAATATATCACATGATCGGGAATTTCAGAGAATAACTCATTTCAAACAAATAAAAAGGCGTGCCTGCTTAAAAAGCAATACACGCCCTTCCTTTCATACACAAACATTAAATTTATCCAGTTTCAGGTGTTCGTCAATATACCGAATGCCGTCCACCTCAAAAAGTCCTCGTAAGAGAGTATGGTTCAGCGCCTGCTGAACAACATACGGAGTACCTTGCAGGCAACTCTGATAAATAACCTCCTGCAAATCTGCCGCAAAGCGATCCGGATCGACTCCCGGAAGCAGGTAACCACAGATTTTACAATGCGTCAGTACGTCGATAAACTGCTGCAACCAGAAGGCCTCTTCCCGTTTGAAGGAAGCGCTGTAATCTTCGTTCGCGGCGATATCCAGCAATAAAGTCTTTCCTAACGAATGCAATAGCGTGAGATACCCGTTCACTGTGGCAAAAAGCACCTGCATACACGAACTGTCCATCCGCATCTGACTTTGTTTCAGACAACTTCTGATCCCGTTGGTGAAATCAGAAAGACAGATGCGGAACAGACAAGTCTTACTGGGGAACAGCTTGTAAAGCGTACGCTTCGACATCTTCATCCCCTTGGCTATGTCATCCATGGTCAGTCCGTCAGCACCGTGCAGATACATCTCGTGTTTGGTGTATTCGATTATCTGACACCGTACTTTTTCAGGATTCATACTATCCTCCTACATCCGGCCTCCGCCCAAAGCCTGATACAGTGTAATCACGCCCTGGATTTCGGTAAAGCGATTGGCTACCTGTGAAAGTCTGGCGTTCAGCAATGTCTGCTGTGCGGTCAGTACTTCCAGATAAGTAGTATTATTACTATGTTCCATCAACAGACTAGTGCTTCTGGCAGCAGTCTGCAAAGAGGTGATCTGCTTATCGTAGAAAGCGGATTTCTCACGGGCCGTCTGATATTGCACCAGTGCCTCGTTTACTTCCACACCTGCGTTCAGCAATGTCTGTTCAAAGCTGAGGCGGGCTTCTTCCTGCTGTGCCTTCGCTATTTTCAGCTGGGCGATATTCACTCCCTTGTTAAATAAAGGTTGCGTCAGTGAAGCTACGGCAGAAGCAACGAATTTGCCCGGATTGATAATCATGCTACCGGCACTGTTTGTCCATCCGGCACTCCCGCTCAGCGTGATGGAAGGATAGAAAGCAGCACGGGCAGCATTCGTCGTATAGAATGCCTGCGCTAAAGAGAACTCCGCGCTACGTACATCCGGACGGTTGGAAAGCATCTGCAAAGGAATCCCTACGGAGAGGTCTTCCGGCAACTGCTGGTTTTCCAGTTTGCCGCGTTGTATCTTGTGAGGTGTTTCCGCCAGCAACAAAGCCATTGAGTTCTCCGTCTGATTGATTTGTTCTTTCAGGTCGAGCACTGCCGTACATATATTATAATAGGTGGCTTCCGTCTGAGCCAGTCCGGCTTCGGTCATCATACCGGCCTTCTTCATGGCACGGGCTGTCCGCACGCTCTCTTTCCATGCCGCTTCGGTGGACACGGAAATCTCATATTGAGCGTCGAGCATCAACAAGGTATAATAAGTATTTGCCACGGCAGACACCAATTGCGTCTTCACCGCCTGTTCATACTCCTTGCTCTGCTCATAGGCCGCTTTTGCCCGACGTTTGGCCGTGGTCACCTTTCCGAAGATATCCAGTTCCCACGAGGCAGTCACCGGCAATGAGTAGGTCTGAGTCGCTTTGCCACGGTCGAAGCTGCTCACAGCTCCTTCCGGTGCGAGAAACAAAGAGGGCAGATAAGAAAGCTTGGACGTCAGCAACGAAGCCTCCGCTTCTTTCACACGGAGATGCGCTGTCTGCATATCCGTATTCCGTACCAAAGCCGAATCGATCAAATTCTGCAAATACGAGTCAGTAAAGACCTCTCTCCACGAGAGATTACCGAAGTTCGCCGTATCGGCGGAAGCGACGGTTTCGCTTCCATAAAGTCCTTCGGGGACTTCCGATACAGGTTTGTATTTATTGTAGATACCGCAACTGCTCAACACGAGCGTTGCTGCGGATAAGATTAATATTTTCTTCATCATCAATTATTTTTTTCCTGCTTTAGATTTTTCTTCTTCACTCACCTTGATTTCTTCCTCGATCTGCCAGTCTTCCGTAGGTCTGCTCTGCACCGGGCGTAAGCGTTCCTGCAACCACTGGAAAGCGATAAACAAAGTAGGCACGATGAAAAGTAATGCCAGCGTACCGATCGTCATACCACCGACTACACCCGTACCCAGCGAACGGTTACCATTGGCTCCTACACCACTGGACAACATCAATGGGAACAGACCGAAGATCATCGTCAATGCTGTCATCAGAATCGGACGCAGACGGGCTTTGGCTGCACTTACCGCAGAAGCGATCAGTCCCATGCCTGCCTTACGGCGTTCGGCAGCGTATTCGGTCAACAGGATGGCTGTCTTTGCCAACAGACCGATCAACATAATCAAACCTGTCTGCAAGTAAATGTTATTCTCCAGTCCGAACATCCATGCGAAGAGGAAACTTCCCATCAATCCGCAAGGCACACTCAGAAGCACGGCGAACGGAATGATAAAGCTCTCGTACAATGCACTCAGAATCAGATAAATCATCAGGAAGCAGATACCAAAGATGATCATAGTCGTACCGCTTTGCTGATTTTCCTCACGGGTGATGCCTCCGTAATCATAGCCATATCCCTTGGGAAGAGCCTGTACGGCTGTTTCCTGTACGGCCTTGATAGCATCTCCCGTACTATATCCGTCTGCCGGCATCGCATTCACGGCGATGGAATTGTACATATTGAAACGGCTCAGCGACTCTGCGCCGTAGCTGCGTGTCAACGTTACGAACTGGCTCAGCGGAGCCATCTCTCCGTTCGACATACGTACGAAAGCATTGTCCAGTGAAGTTTCGTCCAGACGGAATTGCGGGTCTGCCTGAATCATGACTCTGTATACTTTAGAGAAACGGTTGAAGTTGGACACATACTGACCGCCATAATAACCGGACAGTGTGCTCAATACCGCATCCGGTGTAATGCCTGCGCGTTTACACTTGGCTGCATCCACCTCTACCGTCCACTGCGGATAGCGCACGTCGAACGTAGAATATGCCATCGCAATTTCCGGACGCTGGTTCAATGCTCCCAGATATTGCTGGGTAGTGGTAAAGAATTCGTTGATATCACCGCCCATCTTATCCTGCATATGGAGTTCCAGCGCATTACCCATACCGTAACCCGGAATCATACCCGGCGAAATAGCGAAGACACTGGCATCCTTGATATCGGCCGTACGACCGTACACCTGACCGATGACTGCCTGCACATTATCCTCATCATTCGGACGTTCGTCCCACGACTTCAATTTCAGAATCAACATACCGAACGAGCTTCCCTGTCCTGCCAGCAATCCGTAGCCGGCCACTTTCTGCACGTGCTTAATCTGCGGAATATCCATCAGACGCTTTTCGATGCGTTCCATCACTTCGTCGGTCGTAGTCAGCGAACTACCGGCCGCCGTACTTACATTGACGAATACCACACCCTGGTCTTCGTCCGGCACCAGACTGGTCTTTGTTGTGTTCATCAGGAATACAAGCAACACTACAGAGCAAACGAGCAGCGACCATGCCAGCCATCTGCGTTTGATAAAGATCAGTACCACATTCTTGTATTTCTCTATCAGAATATCGAAAGCCGAGTTGAATGCTTTACGGAAACGTGCCGCAAAGTTATTCTTCTGCGTACCGTCTTCATTGATATAAGGCTTCAACAGCAACGCACATAATGCCGGACTCAGCGTCAACGCATTAATAGCGGAAATACCAACGGCAACCGCCATCGTCAGACCAAACTGGGTATAGAACGTACCGGAAGTACCGCCCATGAAGGATACCGGAATAAATACTGCCATAAACACCAGCGAAGAGGTGATAACAGCATTACTGATACCTTTCATTGCATCGATACTTGCCATATAGGACGACCTGTATCCTACGTCGAAGCGTGCCTGCACCGCCTCGACGACAATAATGGCGTCGTCCACCACCGTACCAATGACGAGCACGAGCGCAAACAGCGTGAGCAGATTGATACTGAATCCTGCCACCGCCATGAAAGCAAACGTACCGATGAGCGAAACAATGACTCCCACCAAAGGAATCAGCGTAGAACGAAAGTCCTGCAAGAACACATATACCACCAGAATCACCAGGATAATCGCCTCGATCAACGTCTTCACCACCTCATGGATAGAAGCGAACAGGAAGTCGTTCGAGCTCATCATCTGTGTCAGTTCCACTCCTTTCGGGAGGTCTTTACGGGCTTCTTCAAGGAATTTATCAATGTTCTGGTTTACTTCGGTCGCATTGGAGCCCGCCGTCTGAAACACCATGCACGAAACGCCCGGATGACCGTCCATTCCACCGTGATAAGCATAGCTATCCTGTCCCAACTGTATCTCGGCGATGTCTTTCAACTTCAGGACCTCACCATTGTCCGTAGAACGAATGACAATATCTCCAAATTCTTCCGGAGTGATCAGACGTCCTTTATATTTCATTGTATACTGATAGGTTTCGTTCGAGTTTTCACCGAATGAACCGGTGGCCGATTCGATATTCTGTTCGGCAAGCACACCGGTGATATCCGATGGAATCAGTTTGTACTGGGCCATCACGTCCGGCTTCATCCATACACGCATGCTATATTCACCTCCCATAATCATCAGGTCGCCTACACCCGAGATACGCAGAATCTCCGGTTTCAGATTGATACTGATATAGTTGGAAAGGAAGTTTTCATCGTAGCTATCGTCCGGACTGGAAAGCGAGAACATCTGCAGGATACTTGTCTGACGTTTGGAAGTAGTCACACCGACCTGCGTTACTTCTGCCGGAAGCTGTCCCGTCGCTCTCGACACGCGGTTCTGTACGTTGACCGCTGCCATGTCCGGGTCTGTTCCCTGCTTGAAGTACACGGTGATACTCACTGTACCGGCATTGGTGGCGCTGGAAGTCATGTAAGTCATGTCTTCCACACCATTGATCGCTTCTTCCAAAGGAGCAATCACACTCTTCTGCAAAGTTTCCGCACTGGCGCCATAATAGGTGGTACTCACCATAATGGTCGGCGGAGCAATATCGGGATATTGTTCGACGGGCAGACTGAACAGCCCGATGATACCCACAACGACAATCGTAATAGAGATGACTGCCGATAATACGGGGCGTTCAATAAAGGTTCTTAAATTCATGGATGATTCCTCCTTTGTTTAATTTTCAGTAGTTGTCGTAGATGCCTGGGCAGTCTTTGCCTTAATCGGAGTACCTTCACGAAGCAATCCTACGCCTTCCGCCACAATCACATCGCCCGGAGCCAGTCCTTCATCCACGATAAATTCGCGGCCGCCGTTCACACGGGTCACCTGCACCAAGGCAGATTGCGCTTTGCCGTCTACTACCTTATATACATATCTCTTATCCTGTATTTCGAACGTAGCTCCCTGCGGAATCACCAAAGCTCCCGTTTTCTGTACCGGAATCACTACGTTACCCGCACCGCCGCTGTGCAGCAGTCCGTCCTTATTAGGGAAAACGGCACGCAGGCTGACAGTACCCGTCGAACGGTCAATGACTCCGCTGATAGACTCGATCTGTCCCTGTTCGGGATAAGCCGATTTATCGTTCAGCTGCAAGTCGATGGCAGGCATACTTTTCAGCGCCTCGTCTTTAGAGCCATACTGGCGAATCAATCCCAGCAACTGGTTTTCCGTCATTGAGAAGTAGACGTACATGTCCGAATTGTCGGAAACGGTGGTCAGCGGTTCGGGAATGCTGGAACTCACCAACGCACCTACGCGATAAGGCAATGTACCTACCACTCCGTCTGCCGGACTCTTCACTACCGTATAAGAAAGGTTATTACGGGCGCTCACTTCTTGTGCCTTGGCCTGTGCCAGTTGGGCTTTGGCAGCCAGAAGAGAATTTTTTGCCGTACTCAGATCGAAAGCGGAAACTACATTCTCCTTATACAGTTCCTCTTTGCTGTCGTAAGTCAGCTGTGCCGTTGCCAGAGACGCTTTGGCTGACTCTACATTCGCCACTGCCGTCTGCAGGGCTGCCTCATACGGCACTTGGTCGATGATGAACAGCGTCTGTCCGCTCTTCACCCGCTGTCCTTCGGTGACACTGACTTTTGTCAGCGTACCGCCTACCTGTGGATAAATATCGATGTCCTGACGTCCGCGGATGGTCGCCGAATAGGCACTCGAAATCATCCGGTCGGTCGGAGAAACGGTCATTACTTCATATCCTGTTTCCATTTGTGTGGGTGGAGCTTGCTTACAACCTACAGCAGCAACCAGACAACCGAGCAACAATAGCCCTTGCTTCATTTTACATACCTTTTTACTCATTGTGTTACCTATTAAAATTTTTGATCGCGGCAAAGGTAGACTCTTTTCACCACAGAAAACTGGTCATAGTGCTTAGAGTTTTGTTCATTTTCGGAACAATATGAGCGATATTTAGTGAAAAAGTCCTATTTTTGCCCACTAAATAAGAATAGTTATGATACAGAGAAACTCTACCCTTGCCGTTCTCCGGGAATCATTTGTTGCCGGAAGCGATGAGAATTTGTCACCTATCATGCATCACCTCTGGAAAATGGAAGGGGGTGCCATCTATTTCTGCCGCAGTGGATGGGCACACGTCACCATCGATCTGAAAGAGTACGAAATCATCAAAAACACTCAGGTGGTACTGCTGCCGGGAAGCATTATCCGCATCAATGGCAGCAGCAGTGACTTCACAGCCTCCTTTTTCGGATTTCCCAAAGATATGTTTCGGGAAGCCTGCCTGCGGTTAGAACCGACCTTCTTCCGCTTTATGAAGGAAAGACCGTGCTATGTACTTCCCGATAAGGATACCGGAGCTATCAACGGATTGATACAGGCGACAACTGCTATTTATAATGATCGCGAGAACCGCTTCCGCAACCAGATAGCCAAGAATCATCTCCAATCCTTCATGCTGGATATTTACGATAAATGCTACCGCTACTTCGACAAACAGGAAATAGAAGGGGGAAGCCGGCAGGACGAAATCTTCAAGAAGTTTGTCGCATTGGTGCACGAAAACTGCATTTCACAACGGGAAGTTAACTTCTACGCCAACGAACTTTGTATTTCGACCAAATACCTGACAGGCATCTGCCGCAGTGTGACCGGAGATTCTGCCAAAAAGATCATTGATGATTTCGCCATTCTAGAGATCAAAGTACTGCTTCAGTCTACGGAGCTGACAATGCAGGATATAGCCGACCGGCTCGGTTTCCCGGACCAGTCGTATTTAGGAAGATATTTCAAACGGCATGAAGGAATGTCGCCTAGAGAATATCAAAACAGATATGTTATATAGCAATCAGAAAAAAGAAATAACCATTATACATTAAGGAGTACAGAGACCCGGATAGCAACCATAAGTTTGTGCAAAATCAGTCATTTTGCTATAAAATTAATAGAAATTATCATCTAAAGACAACAATGTATAACTTTTATTCCTACATTTGCAGCCAAATGATAACTTATTAATAAAAATACCAATACCATGGCTAAAATAACCAAAGAAGCCGCTTTGCTCTACCATTCGCAGGGCAAACCCGGTAAGATCGAGGTAGTTCCTACCAAACCTTACAGTACACAAACTGATTTATCACTTGCATACTCTCCCGGCGTGGCAGAGCCTTGCCTCGAAATAGAGAAGAATCCGCAGGACGCTTACAAATACACAGCCAAAGGCAACCTGGTAGCTGTTATTTCTAACGGTACAGCCGTACTCGGACTGGGTGACATAGGCGCACTGAGCGGCAAACCGGTGATGGAAGGCAAAGGTCTGCTTTTCAAAATCTACGCAGGAATCGACGTGTTCGATATCGAAGTGGACGAGAAAGACCCGGAGAAATTCATCGCTGCCGTAAAAGCAATCGCTCCTACTTTCGGCGGTATCAATCTGGAAGACATCAAAGCTCCCGAATGTTTCGAAATCGAACGCCGTCTGAAAGAAGAACTTGACATCCCTGTGATGCACGACGATCAGCACGGAACCGCTATCATCTCCAGCGCCGGACTGGTAAATGCCCTGCAAGTGGCCGGAAAGAAAATAGAGGATGTGAAAATCGTCGTAAACGGTGCCGGAGCATCTGCCGTATCCTGTACCAAATTATATGTATCACTGGGGGCACGCCTCGAAAATATCGTCATGCTGGACAGCAAAGGCGTTATCAGCAAGACACGTACCGACCTCAACGAACAGAAGAGATATTTTGCCACCGACCGCACGGATATCCACACACTGGAAGAAGCGATCAAAGGCGCTGATGTATTCCTCGGCTTGTCCAAAGGTAACGTACTGAGTCAGGACATGGTGCGCAGCATGGCTCCCATGCCGATCGTATTCGCACTGGCAAACCCGACACCGGAAATCTCTTACGAAGATGCAATGAGCGCCCGCCCCGACGTACTGATGGCAACCGGACGTTCCGACTATCCGAACCAGATCAACAACGTAATCGGCTTCCCGTACATCTTCCGCGGCGCACTCGATACACAGGCCAAAGCGATCAACGAAGAAATGAAAATCGCAGCAGTACATGCTATCGCCAATCTGGCAAAACAGCCTGTACCTGATGTAGTGAACACAGCATACCACGTCAACAACCTCTCTTTCGGTCCGGAATACTTCATCCCGAAACCGGTAGACCCGCGCCTCATCACCGAAGTTTCCTGTGCCGTAGCCAAAGCAGCCATGGAAAGCGGAGTGGCACGCACGGAAATCAAAGACTGGGACGCTTACTGCGTGCATCTGCGCGAACTGATGGGATACGAATCCAAACTGACCCGCCAGCTTTATGACACCGCCCGCCGCAACCCACAACGTGTCGTATTCGCCGAAGGCATCCATCCCAACATGCTGAAAGCCGCCGTCGAAGCAAAAGCCGAAGGCATCTGCCATCCTATCTTATTAGGAAACGACGAAGCAATCGGCAAACTGGCCGAAGAACTCGACCTGAGCCTGGAAGGCATCGAAATCGTCAATCTCCGCCATCCGGACGAGTCGGAACGCCGCGAACGCTACTCACGCATCCTTGCCGAAAAACGTGCCCGCGAAGGCTTTACCTACGAAGAAGCCAACGACAAGATGTTCGAACGCAACTACTTCGGTATGATGATGGTAGAAACCGGAGATGCAGACGCATTTATCACCGGACTCTACACCAGATACAGCAACACCATCAAAGTTGCCAAAGAAGTAATCGGCATCCAGCCCGGATTCAACCATTTCGGAACGATGCACATTCTTAATTCAAAGAAGGGTACCTACTTCCTGGCAGATACGCTGATCAACCGTCATCCGGATACGGAAACTCTGATTGACATCGCCAAACTGGCTGACAAGACAGTCCGTTTCTTCAACCATACACCGGTCATCTCGATGTTGTCGTACTCCAACTTCGGCGCCGATACCTCCGGCAGCCCTGTCAAAGTGCACGGAGCAGTGAACTATATGCAGAAGGAATATCCGGAACTCGCCATCGACGGTGAAATGCAGGTGAACTTTGCCATGAACCGCGAACTGCGTGACGCCAAGTATCCGTTCACCCGCCTGAAAGGTAAAGACGTGAATACGCTGATCTTCCCGAACCTGAGTTCCGCCAACGCAGGATACAAACTGCTGCAGGCAATGGACCCCGATACGGAATTTATCGGCCCTATCCAGATGGGATTGAACAAGCCTATCCATTTCACTGACTTTGAAAGTTCTGTCCGCGACATCGTGAACATCACAGCCGTAGCCGTGATCGACGCCATCGTAGTGAAGAAGAAAAACGAAAGCCGATGAGAAGGCCGTTATCAAAATCACAAATAGTTTGCGTCAGCCTGCTTTGGCTGGCGCTTTGCTATTTAGTTCTCACAAAAGCCGAACGTATTGACGGTATGACGATAGTAATGCTTGTCATTTCGGCAGCATTAGTCTTTATTCCTGTCTATAAGTCGATGAAAAAGAATAAATAAATATCTTTTTTCTGAGTTTTAATGCAATAAAATATCAAATTTGATGTTTTATTGCATTTTTCTTTATAAAATGTTTGCTAGTTCAATTTTTATCTTTACTTTTGCAACCGCATAAAAGAAATAGGTAATCGAAATTTAATCAACCAATAAAAGAAAAAAAGATTATGAATGCAGCAAAGGTATTAGACGATCTGAAAAGACGGTTCCCCAATGAACCGGAGTATCATCAGGCAGTAGAAGAAGTACTTTCTACTATTGAAGAAGAATACAACAAACACCCGGAGTTTGACAAAGCAAACTTAATCGAACGCTTGTGTATTCCTGATAGAGTATTTCAGTTCCGTGTAACTTGGATGGACGACAAAGGTAATATTCAGACAAACATGGGTTACCGTGTTCAGCACAACAACGCTATCGGCCCGTACAAAGGCGGTATCCGTTTCCACGCATCTGTAAACCTTTCCATCCTGAAATTCCTTGCCTTTGAGCAGACATTCAAAAACTCACTGACTACGCTGCCTATGGGTGGTGGTAAGGGTGGTTCCGACTTCTCTCCACGTGGTAAGTCAAACGCTGAAGTAATGCGTTTCGTACAGGCATTCATGCTGGAACTGTGGCGTCACATCGGTCCCGAAACTGACGTACCTGCAGGTGATATCGGTGTAGGTGGCCGCGAAGTAGGTTTCATGTTCGGTATGTACAAGAAGCTGGCTCACGAATTTACCGGCACATTCACTGGTAAAGGCCGCGAATTCGGTGGTTCACTGATTCGTCCGGAAGCTACCGGTTACGGTAACATCTACTTCCTGATGGAAATGCTGAAAACCAAAGGTACTGACCTGAAAGGTAAAGTTTGTCTTGTTTCCGGTTCGGGTAACGTAGCTCAATATACAATCGAAAAAGTAATCGAACTGGGTGGTAAAGTAGTTACTTGCTCCGACTCTGACGGTTACATCTACGATCCGGACGGTATCGACCGCGAAAAGCTGGATTACATCATGGAACTGAAGAACCTGTACCGTGGTCGTATCCGCGAATACGCAGAGAAATATGGTTGCAAATATGTAGAAGGAGCTAAGCCTTGGGGTGAAAAATGCGATATCGCACTGCCTTCTGCCACTCAGAACGAATTGAACGGCGACCACGCCCGTCAGTTGGTAGCAAACGGCTGTATAGCTGTATCTGAGGGAGCAAACATGCCTTCTACTCCGGAAGCTATCAAAGTATTCCAGGACGCTAAGATTCTGTACGCTCCGGGTAAAGCAGCTAATGCAGGTGGTGTATCAGTATCAGGTCTTGAAATGACTCAGAACTCCATCAAGTTGAGCTGGAGCGCTGAAGAAGTAGACGAAAAGTTGAAGAGCATCATGAAGAATATCCACGAAGCCTGCGTTCAGTATGGTACTGAAGCCGACGGATATGTAAACTATGTGAAAGGTGCTAACGTAGCCGGATTCATGAAGGTTGCCAAAGCTATGATGGCTCAGGGTATCGTATAATCAGCAAGATATAAGAAAGCTATAGTCATTTTTAAGATAAAGGCTCCCGCCTTCCGAAAGGAAGGACGGGAGTTTTTTTTATGTTGTACCGCAGTGATGAAAAACAAGTAAAAGAGTGCAGGCAAACATGTAAAAGAGTGAGTGACAGGAAGTACTTCATTCCGGCAAATGATGTAGAAGAAAAAGGCAAAAGAAGTACATGACTTGGATGAAAGATGTACTTGAAATAAAAAATATCGGAGGTTTTAAAGATTGTTCATAGTTATTCTCTATCTTTAGATAGAAATTATCAGTTTGACAAGCAAGCAAAATCGGTCTATCTTTGTTACATATTATAAACCCGGACAGAAGAATAAAAAAGACTTCGGTTTATTTAAACTTTGCCTCCGACTAACATCTATTTTATGGAAGAAAAAAAACTAACTGCCGCGAACGGTCGTCCCATTGCCGACAATCAGAATTCGCAAACCGCAGGTCAACGCGGACCTGTCATGTTACAAGACCCATGGCTTATTGAAAAGCTTGCTCATTTTGATCGTGAAGTGATTCCGGAAAGACGTATGCACGCCAAAGGTTCGGGAGCTTTCGGTACATTTACCGTCACTCACGACATTACGAAGTACACCCGTGCAGCCATTTTCAGCGAAGTCGGAAAGCAAACTGAATGTTTCGTCCGTTTCTCTACCGTAGCCGGAGAGCGTGGGGCGGCAGATGCCGAACGTGATATCCGCGGTTTTGCCATGAAATTCTACACCGAAGAGGGCAACTGGGATTTAGTCGGAAACAACACTCCTGTCTTTTTCTTACGTGATCCGCTTAAATTTCCGGATTTGAATCATGCCATCAAGCGCGACCCGAAAACGAACATGCGCAGCCCTAACAGCAACTGGGACTTCTGGACACTTCTGCCCGAAGCGCTTCATCAGGTGACAATCACTATGAGCCCTCGCGGCATTCCTTACTCCTATCGCCATATGCACGGATTCGGAAGCCACACCTATAGTTTTATCAATGCGGACAACCAGCGTATCTGGGTGAAATTCCACCTGCGCACCTTGCAGGGAATCAAAAACCTGACAGATCAGGAAGCGGAAGCGATCATCGCCAAAGACCGCGAATCTCATCAACGCGACCTTTTTGAAAGCATCGAAAAGGGAGATTACCCGAAATGGTTATTCCAGATTCAGTTAATGACGGAAGAGGAAGCAGACCATTACCGCATCAACCCGTTCGACCTGACCAAAGTATGGCCGCACAAAGACTTCCCGCTACAAGACGTCGGAATCCTTGAACTGAACCGTAATCCGGAAAACTATTTCGCAGAAGTAGAACAAGCTGCTTTCAACCCGATCAATACCGTAGACGGCATCGGATTCTCACCGGACAAGATGTTACAGGGACGTCTGTTCTCTTACGGCGATGCACAGCGTTATCGTCTCGGAGTGAACTCCGAACAGATTCCGGTGAATAAACCCCGTTGCCCGTTCCATGCTTACCACCGTGACGGAGCCATGCGTGTAGACGGCAACTACGGTGCAACCAAAGGCTACGAACCCAACAGCTACGGAGAATGGAAAGACTCTCCTCACATGAAAGAACCGCCTCTCAAAGCATCCGGCAACGGAGAGATATACAATTATAATGAACGCGAATACGATGATGATTACTACAGCCAGCCGGGCGATCTGTTCCGACTGATGCCGGCAGACGAGCAGCAACTTCTGTTTGAAAACACGGCACGTGCTATGGGAGACTCCGAATTATTCATCAAACAGCGTCACACCCGCAACTGCTACAAAGCAGACCCCGCATACGGTGCCGGAGTCGCCAAAGCATTGGGCATTGATCTGCAAGAAGCATTGAAAGAATAAAAGAACAACCAACCATTTGTAAAAGAAAGAGCATATTTCCCGACGGATTTATGCTCTTTTTTTCGACAGAACAGTAAACAGATGTATATCAGCAGAATAAAAATCCTTTTTTATTCCTTTAAAAGGAATGCCCCGTTGGTTTAAAACCAACGGAACTATTTAAAAAAAGTTCTGCTTTTCCAATGAGAGCAGAACTTTTTTGTTTTATTTATTTATCAACCGGAAAGAGATCAGTCAATCCCCGGCATCAGAACAACACCGAGCTTCTTCTTACCATCCATCTTGACTACCATCGGCTTTTCAAAGCGGACATGACGCAGGAATTTCGTTTCTTCCACCGCAGGTTGGGCGTTGAGGAAATCCTGATTGTAGACTCCGTCATTCATAAAGGCATTGATCGTAAAATAGCCTACGCCGAACGAAGTGAGGTTCTGGAAGAAGTGAGTTCCCTGACTCGGGTCTACACGATAATTGGTCAGTCCGGCCTCCACTATCACACGGGCGGCGGAGATATGCGGCCACTTCACCGGAATGCCCAGCCATGTGTCACTGCTGCCCCAACGTCCCGGACCTACAAGTACATAATTCCTTCCTGCATTGAGGAATTGCAGGTTCATCTTCTCTATTTCCCAGGCAATGGCCTGATTGTTCGAAGCACTGTATCCATCCGTCTTGACGTAGACGATATCATAAATTTCGTTCATGACGCCATGCCCCAATGAGTTATTGGAACGGAGCACCACGTCTTCATCCGGTATCAGCGTCAAGTCTTCGTCCAGCATTTCTTTGCTGTCCACAATCGGGCGGATTTGCAACAGGTAGAATGTACCCGTCTTATCTTGTTCACGGCTCAAGGTCGCGGCAAACTCAATCTCCACCGGGCGCCGCATTTCCTGTTCACCGTACTTCAAAACCAGTTGCAGGATGCGTGCCAGCGGGAATACATCGTGTTGAAGGATATTGGCAAACGTGATTACCTTGCGTCCACCGGGATACAAACCGTCACGGATCACCTGATCATACGGATCGTAAGTAGAAGCGATATAGCGTAACGAACCGTCACTTTCGGCTTCCTTCACATGAAGTTTCAACAGGTTAAAGCCGTCGTCGATAGAGAAATCATGCCCTGCGTTTTTCAAGTCCAATGCGTAGAAACGGGTCTGTGTTTCTTTCAGGGCTATTTCCATTTCACTGGTTTGCAACACTTGATTCGGGTGATAAGGAGAGAAACGAAGCGTCATACCTCCGTCTACAATATATTTTCCTAATCCAAGAGCCAGGTTCACCGTGCCTTCTTCGGCTTTTTCATCTCCCAAGGGATAATAATTGAGCGAACGTGCCACGCCGGACATAGACGGGTAGTAACGGTCTCCGTATTGATTTCCCACAACTTCCTGCAAGATGACTGCCATCTTTTCCTGGTCGATCACGTTCGATGTAGCCTGCATATAGGCTTTACTGTCTCTGAAGTAAACAGACGCATAGACTCCTTTGATCGCATCGGAAAGCATACGGAGCATTTCGTAACGGTCGTCCAAATAAGGAATCATATACGTATTGTATATTCCGGCAAACGGCTGATAATGAGAATCTTCTAACAAAGAAGATGAACGGATGGCAATCGGGGACTTCACCACATCAAAGAAGGTGAAGAAGTCCTCTACCAACCGGTCGGGCAGTTTCGCCTTTAGGAAATATCGTAGAATCGTATCATCGTCGGCATCCGATAGAGCGATTTGATAAAGATTATTGGTCTCCATAAACTCGTCGAAGACATCGGTACACAGTACCACTGTCTTAGGAATTGCCACCCGTGCATTTTCGAACTCTTCAAATTCGGGATAACGCTTCACCATATTATCAATGAAGGCAAGGCCACGGCCTTTTCCTCCCAGCGAACCGTCGCCGATACGGGCAAAGTTGGAGTAACGGTCGAAACGGTCACGTTTGAAGACGGCAACCACTCCCTGATTTTTCATCTTCCGGTACTTCACGATCGCCTCGAAGATAATCCGGCGGTGTGCATCTACGTCCTGAAGACTGGTCCACGTGATCGGCTTCAGAAACTCGGCTACCGGAAACATGGCACGCGAATAGAGCCAGCGCGAAACGTGATTCCGGCTGATATGATACAAGAAGGACTCGGCAGGCACGGCAAACAGGATATTCTGCAGCTCTTTCAGGTTCCGCACACGGGCAATCTCTTCTCCGGTCTCCGGATTGCGGAACACAAAGTCACCGAACCCGAAGTTATCGGAAACGATGCGCCGCAGGTCAACGTCCATCTTTTTAGAATTCTTATCGATAAAGCTGGCACCGTATTTGGCGGCATACGAAGAGTTTTCCGATTCGGAGGACTGGATAATCAACGGTACGAACGGATCGTTCTTGCGTATGGCGGCACAAAGCTTGATACCTGCCAGACCGTCTTTCTCGCCCCGTTCCACTTTCGGGAAACGGACGTCGGTAATGACTCCTAATATATTATTCTGGTATTTGCGATAGATTTCCATCGCTTCCTGATACGTACGCGCCAAAACGATTTTAGGACGCCCACGCATACGAAGCGTGCGCTGGTGCGCATTCAGAGCTTCGGTAGAAAATTCCTGGCTCTGCTTCAACACGAATTTATACAGGTTGGGAAGAATGGAAGAATAGAACCGGATGCCGTCTTCCACCAAAAGTATCATCTGCACGCCTACTTCCTGCACATCATGTTCGAGGTTCATCTTATCTTCCATCAGTTTGATAATAGAAACCAACAGGTCGGTATTGCCCAGCCAGCAGAACACGTATTCAAATGCGCTCAGGTCTTCGTTGATAATCCGCTTCGTAATACCGTGACTGAAAGGAGTCAGGATAACGATCGGAATATGTTCGTATTTCTCTTTAATATGCCGCCCGATATCAAAACTGTCATTGTCTCCCGTACTCGGCATACAGATCACCAGATCGAATGACACATTCTCCAACTGCGTCAATGCTTCCTCTTCCGTAGAAACCTGTGAGAAACGAGGCGGATAACGAAGTGACAAGGATGTATATTCATTAAATATTTTTTCGTCAATGCGTCCGTCATCTTCCAGCATGAAAGCGTCATACGGGTTGGCAATCAACAGAACATTGAAAATCCGCCGTGTCATCAAATTGGCGAATTGCGTATCTTTGAAGTAAAGCTGGTTTAATTTATACTTGCTGAGCATAGTCTCTTTCTATTTTTTATTCCATAATGAAATGATTCATAGTACAGTCTACTTGACGTTTACCCTGCAAAGTTAATTTTTTAAATCTCATTTGCTATCATCTTCTTTATAAAGTTTATAATAGGTAATAAGTAATAGGTAATAAGTAATAGGTAACAAGTAATAACCATGCGGTTTACAGCGCAGCTTATTACTTATTACTTATTACTTATTACCTATTACTTATTACCTATCACCTACCACTATCATTTTATCATTATTTAATCAAAATATCACCATAAAACCAATCATATTTGAAAAATTTTCCTATATTTGCAGTGTGAGCAGTTTACATTTTATCAGAATAACCTTTTAAAATATGATATCATGAACATCCAGAAAATCATGTCCTCTTTGGAGGCAAAGCACCCCGGTGAATTAGAGTATCTTCAAGCAGTAAAAGAAGTTCTTCTTTCGATCGAAGATATATACAATCAGCATCCCGAATTTGAAAAGGCCAAGATCATAGAAAGACTGGTAGAACCTGATCGTATCTTCACTTTCCGTGTCACTTGGGTAGACGATAAAGGGGAAGTTCAGACCAATCTCGGTTATCGTGTACAGTTCAACAATGCAATCGGTCCGTACAAAGGCGGTATCCGTTTCCATGCTTCCGTCAACCTCTCCATTTTGAAATTCCTCGGCTTCGAGCAGACATTCAAGAATGCGCTGACTACCCTTCCGATGGGTGGCGGCAAAGGCGGTTCGGACTTCTCGCCCCGTGGCAAGAGCGATGCTGAAATCATGCGTTTCTGTCAGGCGTTTATGCTTGAATTGTGGCGCCATCTGGGACCGGACATGGATGTACCTGCCGGTGATATCGGTGTAGGCGGACGCGAAGTAGGTTATATGTTCGGTATGTACAAGAAGCTGACCCGCGAATTTACGGGAACCTTTACCGGAAAAGGACTGGAGTTCGGCGGTTCGCTGATTCGTCCGGAAGCTACCGGCTTCGGCGGTTTGTACTTCGTTTATCAGATGTTGCAGGCAAAAAATATAGATATCAAAGGCAAGACAGTCGCTATCTCCGGCTTCGGTAACGTAGCTTGGGGCGCTGCCACCAAGGCGACCGAATTGGGTGCCAAAGTAATTACGATCTCCGGACCAGACGGATATATCTACGATCCGGACGGCATCAGCGGAGAAAAGATAGATTATATGCTCGAACTTCGGGCTTCGGGCAATGACATCGTTGCTCCTTACGCCGAAAAATATCCGGGTGCAACCTTCGTAGAGGGCAAGCGTCCGTGGGAAGTAAAAGCAGATATTGCACTTCCTTGCGCTACTCAGAACGAATTAAATGGAGAAGATGCACAAAATCTCATAAAAAATAACGTTCTTTGCATTGGAGAAATTTCCAACATGGGATGTACGCCGGAAGCAATCGACTTATTTATCGAAAAGAAAGTAATGTATGCTCCGGGTAAGGCAGTCAACGCCGGTGGTGTTGCCACTTCCGGACTGGAAATGTCTCAGAACGCCATGCACCTGAGCTGGAGCGCTGCTGAAGTGGACGAAAAACTCCACGCCATCATGCACGGTATCCATGCACAATGCGTGAAATACGGCACAGAACCCGACGGATATATCAATTATGTGAAGGGAGCTAACATTGCCGGATTCATGAAAGTAGCTCACGCAATGATGGGACAAGGCGTTATTTAAAAGAGACTTTGTTTAGTTGTATTTGTATTTGTGGTTTGCGCTGCTCGCCTCCTGTGACAGGACGCGGGTAGCGCTATTTTTTTGAGATTAACATTATTTTCTTCAATGGAATTAATTATCTTTGTAGCATTATACAGTAATAACAATAAAAAATGCTACAACCCGAATTAAAACTCCGCCGCGACAAGATTCGCAGTCTGATGGTGTCACAGGGCATTGATGCCGCCCTCATTACTTGTAATGCAAATTTAATCTACACCTATGGCTGTGTAGTCAGCGGCTATCTTTATCTCCCTCTTCATTCACCGGCACTGCTGTTTTTCAAGCGGCCCAACAATATCACAGGCGAACACTCGTTCCCCATCCGCAAGCCGGAACAGATCGTCGATATTCTGAAAGAAAAAGGTCTGCCTTTGCCCACTAAACTGATGCTGGAAGGCGACGAACTTCCTTATACCGAATATGTTCGTCTGGCAGGTTTGTTCCCGGACGCTGAAGTCGTGAACGGGACACCGCTGATCCGTCAGGCACGCAGCGTGAAGACAGCTATCGAAATCGAAATGTTCCGTCGTTCGGGCATGGCGCATGCCAAGGCATACGAACAGATTCCGTTCGCATATTACCCTGGAATGACAGATATCGAGTTCTCGATAGAAATCGAACGTCTGATGCGTCTTCAAGGTTGCCTCGGCATCTTCCGCGTGTTTGGCCGCAGCATGGAAATCTTCATGGGAAGTGTGCTGACCGGAGATAATGCCGGTTATCCTTCTCCCTACGATTTTGCTTTAGGGGGTCGCGGACTCGATCCTGCCTTGCCCGGAGGCGCTGACAAGACTCCGCTGAAAGAAGGACAAAGTGTTATGGTCGATCTGGGAGGCAACTTCAACGGATATATGGGCGATATGAGCCGTGTGTTCTCTATCGGCAAATTGTCGGAAGAAGCATATACCGCTCATCAGGTTTGTCTGGATATTCAGGAAAAGATCGCTTCGATCGCCAGACCCGGCATTCCTTGCGAAATGCTGTATAACACTGCAATCGAAATGGTTACCCAGGCAGGTTTTGCCGATAAGTTCATGGGAACGGGACAGCAAGCCAAGTTCATCGGTCACGGCATCGGACTTGAAATCAACGAAGCGCCTGTACTTGCTCCGCGCATCAAACAGGAACTGGAACCGGGCATGGTCTTTGCTCTCGAACCGAAAATCGTTCTTCCCGGTGTAGGCCCTGTAGGTATCGAAAACTCTTGGGTAGTGACAAACGAAGGAGTTGAGAAACTGACTAACTGCAATGAAGAAATTATAGAATTGTCATAAGGGACTGACTAAAAAGTCGGTTCTACCTCTATTGGGGCTGACTAAAAAGTCAATTCTATCTCTATTCTCCTCCTTCGGGAAGGAGGAGAATAGAGATAGAATTGACTTTTTAGCCACTCCAATTTGAACAAGAAAAGCTATTTTACAGGCTTCAGCCCCATCTTCGCCGCCCGTTCCAGCATAAAAGCATGGGCTGCCTCATACTCATTGGGGATAACTCCATCCAGAATAGCATCCTTTATCGCACTTTTCAAAGCACCGACTTCACGACAGGGCTGTAAGCCGAAAGTTTCCATGATCTCTTCTCCACTCACCGGAGGCTGGAAATTACGGACACGGTCTTTTTCTTCAAGGTCTTTCAACTTTTGGCGAACCAGCTGGAAGTTATTCAGAAATCGCTGCTTGCGCTCCATGTTTTTCGAAGTGATGTCCGCTTCACAAAGTGTCATCAAGTCGTCGATATCATCCCCCGCCTCAAAAAGCAGACGGCGTACGGCAGAATCTGTCACTACATCATCCGCTATCACAATGGGACGCATGTGCAAGCTGACCATTTTCTGCACATACTTCATCTTCTCATTCATCGGCAACTTCATCTTCCGGAAAATATTCGGAATCATCTTCTCACCGATAAAATTATGATTATGGAACGTCCAGCCCGCTTTAGGCTCCCAACGTTTCGTTGCAGGCTTGGCGATATCGTGCAGCAAAGCTGCCCAACGCAACCAGAGATTATCCGTCTTTTTGCTGATATTGTCCAGCACTTCCAGCGTATGGTAAAAGTTATCCTTGTGCGACCGTCCGTTTCGTGTTTCTACTCCCTGCAAGGCAGCCAGTTCCGGAAAAATTAACGGAAGCAGTCCGCTTCGTTCCAGTTCTACAAAGCCTTTTGAAGGGATAGGCGAAAGAATGATCTTGTTCAGCTCATCCGCAATCCGTTCACGGGATATGATTTCAATCCGGTCTTTGTTACGGCAGAGCGATTCGAACGTATCGTCATCGATATAAAAATTCAGTTGCGTGGCAAAGCGAATGCAACGCATCATGCGCAGCGGGTCGTCACTGAACGTGATATCCGGATCGAGGGGTGTGCGGATGGTCTTTTCCTTCATGTCCGCCATGCCGCCAAACGGGTCAACCAGTTCGCCAAAGCGTGCTTTGTTCAGGCAGACAGCCATCGCGTTAATAGTAAAGTCACGGCGGTTTTGATCGTCCTCCAATGTTCCGTCTTCCACGATGGGCTTCCGTGAATCCCGTTGATAGGATTCTTTGCGGGCACCTACAAATTCGACTTCCGTAACTTTATATTTCACTTGTGCCGTACCGAAATTCTTGAAAACAGAGACGTGCGCACCACGCCCCAAGCGTTTTCCAAGTGCTTCCGCCATTGCGATCCCGCTGCCTACTACTACTACATCTATATCTTTGGAAGGACGTTGCAGAAAAATATCACGAACGTAACCGCCTACCACGTAACACTCCAGTCCGAGTGCGTCAGCGGTTTCGGCAATGTGTCCGAAGATCGGTTCGCTAAAATACTGTTTCAGTTCCTCTTGAGTCAACTCTATCATCTTTTTAATGCTTAACGACTGGCAACAGACAGTTAAATAGTTGATGAAAACACCGGTCGGGCGGTCCATAATCATCAAACACTTATTGCCAATACAAGTTTTGAGGGGGCAAAATTACAAAAATAAGGGATATATTTGTATTTTTGTCGCTATAAAGTAAACGATGAACGGGCGAGGAACGGTAAACGGCAAGTAACACGAACGGCAAACCGCAAGTAACGAACAGTTGGCGGTAAGTCGTGAACACTGCACGTCCCATCTCCATCGCAAATCGTCTAATAGTAAAATGTAAATGGTATGATGAAAAAACTGATTATCTTCTTTTGCGGCACGCTGGCACTGACAGCCTGCGGAAACGGCATCGAGAAAAAAGCCAATGAAAAACTGACGATTGCCCGTGCTGCCTACGAACGTGGCGACTACGAAGAAGCAAAGACACAAATCGACAGTATCAAGATTTTGTATCCCAAAGCATTCGAGGCCCGCAAAGCCGGTCAGGAATTGATGCTGGATGTGGAACTCAAGGCTCAACAAGAGATTCTGGCCTTTCTGGACAGTGCTCTCCAGGCAAAGCAAGCAGCGTTTGACGCCATCAAAGGCAAGTACACCCTGGAGAAAGATGCCGAATATCAGCAAGTGGGTAACTACATATGGCCTACACAAGCCATCGAGAAGAATCTCCATCGTTCCTTCCTTCGCTTCCAAGTGAGCGAGCAGGGAATTATGAGCATGACTTCCATTTATTGCGGAGCCGGCAATATCCATCATGTAGGCGTCAAAGTGATGACTCCCGACGGCAGTTTTGCCGAAACTCCGACTTCGAAGGACAGCTACGAAACATCGGATATGAACGAGAAAATAGAAAAAGCCGATTACAAATTGGGAGAAGACGGTAACGTGATCGAATTTCTGAACCTCAACAAGGACAAGAATATCCGTGTGGTATTTATCGGCGACCGTAGATACACAACGACGATGAGTCCGACCGACCGACAGGCAGTAGCAGGCGTTTACGAACTGTCGAAAATCCTTTCCGCCATGCAGCAAATCAAGAAAGAACAGGAAGACGCCAATCTGAAAATCGGATTTATCAATAAGAAAAAAGAACGGAAAGCGATGGAAGAAGCTGCCGAAGAATAAAGGTTCTTTCGGAGTAACGGCTTTCCGGAAAAGTGATAAAAGCGCTATCGGAGAAGAATAAATCAAGCAGTCCGAAAAGGATAAGTAAAAAACGGTAAGCGATGAAAATTTGTGTTTATCAGAGATAGCACATTTATTTTTTCATCGCTTACCGATTTTTATTTCAATTCAAGAGACTGTTCTCCGACTTATCATTAGGCACAAATAGTAATGATATTTCATTCCAACTTTAAAGAGACGCAGCATTGTTTTCTTGCTCGCACCCTTTTACCTTGGAGAAACGGCGTAAACCAGCATCCTAAAACGGCGTAGCCTGCCTACATAAAACGGCGTAGCCTGACAGGTAGAAAGGGCGCAGTCTCCAAAGGCTTATTTCACTCTCCTATTCAACTGATTATTAGCCTTCTCCACCTTTGACTTACCTATCCGTTTCCCCGTCCCTTTCTTTTTTCCGGCAGCAGGCTTCGCCTTTCCGGCGAACGGATTGTTACTTTTTTTGATTGGCATAACTTAACAAAGTATCATTCTCCTTCGTAATACTCGCCCAAAAACCAGCGGGCAATAAAGTCCCAGTTTTCGTGCAGCAGCTCTTTCCCGTTCTCGAAAGGGAATTGCGCTTCCGGCAGCAGGTCATGTTCCATGCCGTACTTCAGCAGATCGAACGGGCACAGCCCTTCCTCGCAGAAAAGTTCGTACGCCTCTTCCTCAGCCATTTCCGCATTATACAGCGGATTCCGTTTGTCGGCAAAGTAGCGGGCTACGTCCGGACCTATCAGCAAACCTTTCGGATTAGCGTACATCACGAAATCCGAAAACTCCTTCAAGTCGGGCAACAGAGCATCTTCCTCGTCCTCCCATTGCAGGGCCTGCACAAAGAACAGTTTCAAAGCCTCATACGAATCGAAGAACATCAACGGCTCGCCACCACTCGCTTTCAGAAAGCGTTCCACATTCACGGGCAACTGATCGCCCGGCGAGGCAACAGGCAAAGCAGTCCGCTGCTTCTCCATCAGCTCCGATTCCATCAGCCAGTCTCCGGCAAGTCCGTCGCTGATAGGCGCTTTCTCGAAAACATCCTCCAACTGCGCATAGATCACATCGGCAAACTCCAGCAAGTCCGCATCCAAGGGATTCTCCACACCGTCAAAGTCATCGCCTACCGGCGAATTAATTCCCCACAGCAAGAAAGCGATATCCTCTTTATTGATCTCGTCGGTGAGATAACCTTCCGACAATTCATAAAACGGCAGGTAACGTCCGTAACTCCTTTTATGCCAACGGATGAACTGGCGCCAGTTGCCTCCGTCCGTCACACAGTCTTCCAGATAAAGAGTCAGCATCAGAGTCACCTGATTCTGGCTTTCCTGTGTCTCCGACTTATATAAATAAGATTCGCTGACGACAGGCAATAAAAGATTGGCAAATTCAAGATACCAGTGATCCGTCGCCAACACCTTTGCACGGCCATGAAGATCCAGCCATGCTTTCATATAAATTTTCCCTTGTTTCATTATTATTCTGTTGCTTGTTTTAGTTTCTCCACGCCCTATTACTTATTACCTATTACTTGCTACCTTTTTTACAGTCTTTTCAAAGCCAGTTTTATTACTTTCTCCACCGGAGCATCCGGTTCTTCCTTCAAGATAGCCAGTACCACTTTCTGCGAAGGCGCGGCGGCAAAGCCAAGCATGGTCAGAGCGGCTACCGCTTCCTCCTGCACTTCTACGCTGGCAGATTGCAGCAGCATTCCGGCAGAAGCGCTTCCTCCTGCCACGGTGGCTCCCATCGTCTTTATCTTGTCTTTCAGGTCGACAATGACACGCTGCGCTGTTTTCAGTCCGATCCCCTTCACCGTTTTCAGCAAGTTCGCATTTTCGGTGCTGATCACATTCACCAGTTCGGCAGGCGAAAGGGCAGAGAGAATCATACGCGCCGTATTGCCTCCGATGCCCGACACGGAAATGAGTAGCAGGAAAATCTCCCGCTCCTGCTTGTCGGCAAATCCGTAGAGCACATACGCGTCCTCCCGAATAGCTTCATAGATATATAACTTACAGTTTTTCTTCCCCTGAATAGCCGAATAAGTATTCAGGGATATATTGGCGGCATAGCCTACCCCGTTACAGTCGATTACTGCGGTTGCCGGACTAAGTTCGGCAAGTTCGCCTCTTACATATTCTATCATAGTGTGAGCAAAGATAAGACAAATTCACCACAGATGAAAAGACTTTCGCAACATTTCCGCCTCGCAGTCAGAGGTGAAAAAATTAAAAATAATGCAGGCAGTAAACAAAACTTCCTAGTAATTTGTTTACTTTTGTGGCAGAATTAAAGAAAAATGTTCATATAAAACCAATAAAAGAATGAAAAAAGTAAGAGCAGCTATTGTCGGTTACGGCAATATCGGACACTATGTACTTGAAGCGCTACAGGCAGCGCCTGATTTCGAAATAGCCGGAGTAGTTCGTCGTGCAGGAGCAGAGAACAAGCCGGAAGAGTTAGCAAACTATGCAGTAGTCAAAGATATCAAAGAGCTGGAAGGAGTGGAAGTGGCCATCCTCTGCACACCGACCCGCAGCGTTGAGAAATACGCGAAAGAATATTTGGCAATGGGAATCAACACGGTGGACAGCTTCGACATCCACACAGGCATCGTTGACCTGCGCCGCACGCTGGATGCCACCGCCAAAGAGCACAAAGCCGTATCCATCATCTCCGCAGGATGGGATCCGGGAAGCGACTCGATCGTACGCACCATGCTCGAAGCAATCGCTCCGAAAGGCATCACTTACACCAACTTCGGTCCCGGCATGAGTATGGGACACACCGTAGCCGTAAAAGCGATCGACGGAGTGAAAGCCGCCCTCTCCATGACGATCCCTACTGGAACGGGAATCCACCGCCGCATGGTATATATCGAACTGAAAGACGGATACAAGTTTGAAGAAGTAGCCGCAGCCATCAAGGCAGACCCTTACTTCGTGAACGACGAGACACATGTAAAACTTGTGCCCAGCGTAGACGCACTGCTCGATATGGGACACGGTGTAAATCTGACTCGCAAGGGAGTTTCCGGTAAAACGCAGAATCAGCTGTTCGAGTTCAATATGCGCATCAACAATCCGGCACTGACTGCACAGGTACTTGTGTGCGTGGCACGCGCTTCCATGAAGCAGCAACCGGGGTGCTACACCATGGTAGAAGTCCCCGTCATCGACCTCCTTCCGGGCGACCGCGAAGAGTGGATCGGACACCTGGTATAATCTTTTATCCGCATAACTGAAATAAAAATAGAGAAAGGAGACACACCTTTCTCTATTTTTTTTATCTTTGTCGGAGAAGACAAAACACACTCGATATGAAAAGACTATTCATATTCTCAACATTTCTGTTATGCTTGCTATCGACTACCTTTTCACAGCAGTCCGATAACACGATCAAACCGAATCTGAAGTACGGAAAACCCTCCAAGGAAGAGCTCACCATGACCAGCTTTGCTCCCGACACCACCGCAACGGCGTATGCCGACATCCAGATACCTTATTACTCCAACGGACGCAATCCGACACTGAAAGAAAACGTCAGCCAGCTTGCGTTATTCCTTGATTTCCGAAAACAAGTAGCAAAACAATTTAATAACAAAATTATAATAAAGAGAATATGAAGATATACAAAAAGAAAGAACTTCCCAGACATGAGGAAGAAGAGTTTTCAGTCATAGTACTGACTTGTGACGAACACGGAGAAACCAATCTTGGGTTTTATAACTTTGACACGGAAGATTGGAGTTTTCTTTCGGAAGCTGACCAAAGTTATAGAGACTCTGAATTTGTATGGATATACCCACCAGCCAATCAGATGAAAGAGTTTTTGATAAAATCAATCAAAGCTGAACGCGAATCAGCTCCACCTTCATCGAAGGAAAACTGGTTTAGAAAGAAAACCCAACCTATTAAAAAGAAAATCACTCTGGCTTTCAAGAAAAAATAAAAGTGTACCTTTGCGGCTCTAACCAAAGCCGAAAGGAAACATTGGAAAATAAAAGATACAATAACGTCGAAGAATGGGCAAACACGCTCAGTCACGGAGCAGGTATACTGCTTGGAGTCATAGCCGGCTATTTCCTGCTCGCGAAAGCGGCGGCGGGTGCCGAACCGAAGTGGGCGGTAGCTTGTGTAACCGTCTACCTGTTTGGCATGCTGTCTTCTTATGTCAGCTCCACCTGGTATCACGGCAGCCGTCCGGGTAAGCTGAAGGAATTGCTTCGCAAATTCGATCACGGGGCTATCTATCTGCACATTGCGGGGACGTACACTCCGTTTACACTGCTCGTCATGAGGCACGCAGGCGGTTGGGGATGGGGAATTTTCTCTTTTGTCTGGCTGTCGGCTATCGTCGGTTTTATACTGAGTTTCAAGAAACTGAAAGAACACAGTAATCTGGAAACCGCTTGTTATATAGCTATGGGAGCCTGCATCCTCGTGGCTATGAAGCCTTTGATGGATCATTTAGCAGAGATGGGAGCCGGTCCGGCTTTTTGGTGGCTGATAGGCGGAGGAGTTTCGTATATCATCGGGGCAGTGTTCTATTCGCTGCGCAAGCCATATATGCACGCTACGTTCCATCTGTTCTGTTTGGGAGGAAGCATAGGGCATATCATAGCGATCTGGCTGATATTGTAAGTAAAAGAAAGCCGTCAGGCAGAGTTCATCATTTCAATACGATGCTTCATCATTCAACACAAAAATTTCTTCCACCGGAACCCCAAAATAACGTGCTATCCTCAGCGCAAGGACAGTAGAGGGAATAAACTTTCCGGTCTCTACCGTATTGATTGTCTTTCGGGTTACTCCAATGGCTACAGCCAGTTCTTCCTGGCTGATATTCTTCATCGCCCTGTAGACCTTTATTTTATTGAGCAGTTCTTTATTTTCCATCTTTATAGGGATTATACAGAAGCAATCTTCTTATTTCTGAGAAAAGCATAGCTACCACCACTATAACCAGAGCACCCATACGTACCGAGAGATTAAAAAAATCTCCAAAGCAATAAACTAATAATCCCATTTGCATAGCTGCATAAAAGCCTGCTGTCAAAGCCTTAGAATTATAGTCCGAATATATTTCACTATCTAATGCTCCCATTAATTTCTTATCTTTCTTTATTCTCTCCAAAATATCGGAAGCTCTTATCGCTACAACGACATACAGCAAAACTGCAAATGCAAATATATACCATGTCTCTCCCAAAAATCCCTTTCTGCCAGTATCAAGACAAAATGTCTCCCACATTAATACTCCCATAAACAACATACCGACAATCGTCCGCATCAAAAGAGCATTAAACCTTTTAATCTCCATTTTCTCAATCGTAATATTTTCCATAACCATAGAATTTAGTCCATATTCTTATTTTTAAGTTTCACCCATAGGTTCCAAAAAGAAACCTTTAGGTTACAAATATAGATATTAAAAACTATATTCCAACCAATCATCCATCTATTTTTTAATTCTTCCGTTTTTGTTGAACCAAACACTCCCTTTCATTCGTTATATAAATAGAGACTCTAAAACTGCAAGAACCATGAACTGGGAAAATCACCTGATCAAAGACCTCCAATGGTCCAATGAGATTATCAACAGAGAAGCGAAAGAACGTGTAGCACGTGAGATCGCCGCCACAGCCAAAACAGGCGATGTGATAGGGGCCGGCTCCGGTTCCACCGTCTACCTCACTTTGTTTGAGCTGGCAAAGCGGATTCACGAAGAGCACCTATATCTGGAAGTGATTCCCGCCTCTCAGGAAATCTCCATGACTTGCATACAACTGGGCATCCCGCAGACCACCCTTTGGGACAAACGCCCCGACTGGACATTCGACGGAGCGGATGAGGTAGACCCCGACCGCAACCTGATAAAAGGACGTGGCGGAGCCATGTTCAAAGAAAAGCTGCTGATCAGAAGCAGCGGAAAAACCTTCATTATCGTCGATCCCAGCAAACTTGTCAATATCTTGGGAAGCAAATTCCCCATACCGGTAGAGGTGTTCCCGCATGCACTGTCATACGTCGAAAAAGAACTGCGCCGACTGGGTGCCTCCGAAATATCACTACGCCCCGCCCACGGAAAAGACGGTCCTATTTTGACAGAAAACGGAAACTTTATCCTTGATACCCGTTTCCATTATATTGACGCTTCGCTGGAAGAACAGCTGAAAACAATCACGGGCGTTATTGAAAGCGGACTTTTCATCAATTACGACATTGAAGTAGTTGTAACCAGATAAAAACCAAGCATAGCACATAGGAAAATCACTTTTTTAACATTTCACCCTTCCTTACACCCGGTCTATCTTTGCAGCCGACTTAAGGAACCGACTATTCTGCACTCAATAAAATAGTGAAAGCACTATTCTCCCTTCTTTATCTCATACTATCATTTATCAATAAAAACAAAAAAACATAGTATGGAAAAGCAAAGCTTACCACAAACCGAAAATTTACAATTTCAATTTTCTTTTTTTAGAAATACTTGGAGCAAAGAGTCTACCATAATCACCCTGTACAACCTTTATCTGCAAACCATCGGCACACTTTGGAAAGCACAGACCGAATGCTACCGCAAACTACAAGACCGTCCCGACCGCAGCAATGAAGCCAAAATGGTAAAAGACGCCATGCCTGTCGTCATCATCGAGGGCATCTGCCGCCCGCATTGCAGCCATGCCGCAGCCAATCTGGAAAAGATGAGCCGACTAGCCATGTACGACCTCGACCACCTGAACGAACGGACATCTGCCGTCAAAGCCCTTTTCCGTGCTCTCCCCTACGTGGCCTACACGCAGACCAGTATCTCCGACAGAGGCCTCAAAGTCGTCGTATTTCTCGATGCCCGCACCCCGGAAGAGTATCCTCTCGCCTACGCCATCTGCCAGCAGACACTGGAACGCATCGCCGGGCATCCGTGCGACGAACAATGCGCCCGCATCACCCAGCCCTGTTCTTGCGTATGGGATGCCGACGCCTACTACAATCCCACTCCCGAACCTTATCCGTGGAGGGAAGAACTCGACACCGACCCTTCGTTAACCAACCTGATCAAGGATAAAAGAAACCTTCCAGGCAGCAACGGCACCCCTTATACCACCAGTAACGGCTCCTCCTCCCCCTTCCCTCCCGCTACCGAAGCCTGCGGATACATCGAAACCTTCGCCCGTAACTTCACCCATTACCACCCCTGGCAGAAAGGCAACCGCCACGAGTCTATGCTAGCAATGGGAAGAAGCGCACGACGTAAGGGATTTTCAAAAGAAGACCTTGAAAAATTAACATCTGTTATGTCAGTAGAGATCGTGAGAAACGGCTACACGCTGCAAGAACTCAGAAAAGACTTATCAGCTGGATATCAATACGTTGATCTATCTTATGCACCCCAAGAGACCCACAATTCACTGCCAACACTGACAACTGACACCTTTAGGCCTGTTTCTGTGGGAAATGAATCGGGGAAAGAAGAAGAGTTGTCCATAAAAAATGAAGAATTACGAGGATCTACTCCCTGCATTCCTAACCAAGTATACGACCATCTTCCCGACTTTCTGAAAAGAGCCATGAAACCGGCACGCAGCAAACGCGAACGCGATATACTGCTTCTAGGACTGATCGCCAACCTGAGCGGATGCCTGCCACAAGTCCGCATCAGTTTCGACCAGCGTCCTTACAGTCCGCAGCTCTACACCCTGATCATTGCTCCCCCCGCCACCGGTAAAGGACTTCTCACACTGGCAAACATGCTCCCACGAGAAATCGAGAATTATCTGAAAGGAGAAAACAAACGGAAAAAGGATGCCTACGACCGTGAACTCACGGAATGGGAACGAACCAACCAACAAATCAAAAAAGGGACGAAATCTACAGCAGCCTCCCCTGCTCCCATGCCCGAACCACCGGAATATTACCACCTCTGCGGTGCCCCCAGCACTTCCAGAAACCAAATTATCCGCCGGCTGAAAATCAACGGAGACCTCGGACTCATTATCTGTGCTACCGAATTGGACATGATCTCCGGCGCCATCAAGCAGGATTACGGCAAGCACGACGATGTGTTCCGTGCCGCCTACCATCATGAACCGGTAGCCACGGACTATAAGGTAGACGGCGAACTCATCTGCGCAGAAGTACCGCGCCTGGCACTCTGCCTGTCCGGCACCCCCAGCCAACTGGCCAACTTTATCCGCTCTTTGGAAAACGGACTTTACTGCCGTTTCGGTATCTACACCTGCGGAGCACGATGGAAATACCGTTCGGCGGCCCCCATCAAAGGACAGGAAGATTATATCACACTCTACAAGGGATTCGGCAAGGAAGTATTGGAGATGTACTTCTTCTTCCAACAATCTCCTACGGAAGTCACGCTGAGCGACAGACAATGGGAGGAACATACCGCCTACTTCGACTGTCTGCTCAACGAAGTGGCCAGCGAACAAGCGGACGCGCCGGGCTCTATCGTACTCCGTGGCGCACTGATGGTGGCACGCATAGCTTCCATCTTCACCGCCCTGCGCAAGTATGAAGGTGCCATGCAGATGAAGGAATACATCTGTACAGACGAGGATTTTCATGCCTCCATGCAGATCGTACAAACCATCCTCAACCACAGTCTGCTGGTCGCCTCCTCACTGCCGGGAGAGAAAATGAAACCTCAGCCTATGCAGTCATACTTCCGAATCCGGTCGGTCGTAGAGAGCCTACCTAGGATTTTTACTTACAAACAGATTAAAGAGAAAGCACTGACAGAAGGTATCAGCGAACGAAGTACCTGTAGATATCTAAAAAGCCTCATCGAGCTAAAATACATTGAGAAACAAACAGATAAATATATCAGAATAAAAGAATTCACTGACAAATAAGCGCTAAGTGGCAGTTGGCAGTGGCAGTAACGGAAAACGCCCGATAAATTGGTATAGAAAACGTACATCGAAGTAACGACAGAGTTCAGAAACGTACCGGAAACAAGTACAAGAAAGAAGCAAAGGTTGTACAAGAACCGAGAAGTACAAGTACTTGAATCAGGGAAAAGAAGTACTGAAACTGCCTCCATCAAGTACTGGAAAGAAGAAAGACATATACATGAAGAGAGAAAGAGAAGTACAACAATCTGCTGAATGATATACTGGAAACCGGAAGTAGACGTATGAACAGCAGCAGAGATAAAGAACTTCATTCTCTCTTTTTTCAAGGCTCGCCCAAATGACGGACAATCTGTTCCACCTCCTGACGCAGGAAACGATGCCGCCGCACATTATATCCGATGCCGCCCAACGCCTGCATCAACGGCTGGCATTGCTTGATCCATCTCATCAGTGTTTTAAGAGCTGACTCTGCCGAACGTCCCGGACAATAAAGCAGAGCCAGCTCTACTTTGTCATAGGCTCTCATTTCAAACTTTTTCTCTTCAATTAATTCTTTCATAATCTCATTTTATTAGCATTTTATAATGGTATAAAGGTACTAATAAAAGTTCGTTTTGTAAAATAATCAGTGCTATTTATTGAAGTAAATACGGACTTTTGGGGATAAAAAAGGACATCGGCGGACACCTGCGGACAAATACAGACAAGCAAAGAAAATAATTAGAACAGGGGGAGCGATTAACCAATAATAAGTAGTATCTTTAGCGGAACAAACGAAATCAAAATGGAAAATCAAAACCATGCATTCAACTATGCATATCTACTCAAACAAGTAAAAGCAAGAGTACTACTAGCACAAAAAAAGGCGATTTACACAGCCAATGAAGAAATGCTTTCAATGTATTGGGATATTGGCAAACTACTGTCCGAGAGTCAAAAACAAATAGGTTGGGGAAACAATGCCCTGGAGAAGCTCGCCAATGACTTGAAGAATGATTATCCGGAGATGAAAGGATTCTCTGTCAGGAACTGCCAGTTCATGATACAGTTCTATAATGAATATAATCAGCAACTTACAAATACGAAACGGGCCGTTTCGTATTTGAACAATAATGAAATAGTCCTACCTATCAGCAAATTAGGCTGGTCACATAATATAACCTTAATGCAACGCACTAAAGACATAAAAGCCCGCTACTGGTACATGATCCAATGCCTGAAAAACGGTTGGAGCCGGGATTTCCTTATCGAGGCAATCAAGCAAGACTATTACCATTCTCACGGAGCATTGGCTAGTAACTTCGACACCACTCTTCCCGAAATACAAGCCAAGCAAGTAAAAGAGACATTAAAAGACCCCTATATTTTTGATATGCTTACGTTCACCGAAGAGTACGACGAAAGAGATATTGAACTGGGCCTTATAAAACATATCGAGAAGTTTCTCGTCGAAATGGGTGCAGGCTTCGCCTTTATGGGCAGGCAATACCATATCGAAGTATCAGAAAAAGATTTCTACATTGACATTCTTATGTACAATGCCTTCATGCATAGATATCTGGTCGTAGAACTTAAGAGAGGAGAATTTCAACCCGAATATATCGGCAAACTCAATTTCTATTGCTCGGCTGTAGACGATATCCTTTGCCGGGAGGGAGACAATCCGACCATCGGACTGCTACTCTGTCAAAACAAAGACCAGATTATGGCGGAATATGCCTTACGGGATGTACATAAACCTATAGGAATCTCCGATTATGAACTTGGTCAAGCCCTGCCGAAAGATATCAAATCCGGACTTCCCAGTATCGAAGAGTTGGAAAACAAACTTAGCCGGGACCTACAAGACATAGACAATAAAGAATAAGACATAGCATAACATAGTCCTAAACCCCAATCAGGAACGAATCGTTCCATTCCCTGATGTGAACTGAACAGTATTATTCAGCTCGCATCAGGGAATTTCTTTTTAATCCCGGCCTCAAACCACCACAAGAACAGACATCCGCAGACATTTCCAGATAAAAAAAGACATCTGCGGACACCTGCGGACAAATACAGACATCGCCCATCCCCACTACCGTACTTTTGTCATGTCACAAGCAAGGAACCACCTGTGACGCAACACTTTATTATCATTTATTCAAGAACTTAAAACCAGTAAAGAAATGGCAAAAGTATTTTCATTCACCAGCGTGCTCCGCAAGAACATGATGGAAAAAGACAAACCGGACCTATATTACGCTCTCGCCAAATCGAGCGGAGAGATCGATATAGATGAAATGGCGGAACGCATCCAGCGTTCGAGTACCGTAAACTGGGCAGACGTAGTGTGTGTGCTGCGTGCCCTGCAGACAGAAATGATCGACAGTTTCAAGAAAGGAGAGATCGTCCGCCTGGGGAATATCGGTTCGTTTTATGTCACTTTGCGCAGCAACGGCGTACTCGTCCAGAAGGACGTGAAAGAAGGATTGATCAAAGGTGCCCGTGTCCGCTTCCGCCCCGGAAAGGAGATTAAAGACGCACTGAAAACGCTGGACTTCAGCAAGTACAAACCGGAAAACAGCGAAGGAGACAAGACCGATCCGGAAAACCCCAAACCCAAACCGGATCCCGATGACGGTGACGAAGAAGCTCCGGACCCAACCGTATAAGGCAATCATAAACCGGGGATTTACCAAATCTGACGAATCATGAGAAAGATCGATTTAATCGTGATCCACTGTTCCGCAACACGGGTGGACCGGACACTGACGGCCTTTGATCTGGAGACGCTGCACCGACGACGGGGATTCAACGGAACAGGTTATCACTACTATATCCGCAAAGACGGGACAACACTCCTCACTCGTCCCATCGAACGCATCGGGGCACATGCAAAAGGATTCAATGCGTCGAGTATCGGAATCTGCTATGAAGGCGGTCTGGACTGCCGGGGACGCCCGGCAGATACACGGACGCCGGAACAACGTG